>NZ_JBUZOU010000021.1:0-67092 GCF_055326765.1 Pleionea sp. WD8-19
TACGTGGCGGATGTAGCCGGTAACCAGGCGTACAATGCTAACTATTATTTCCAAACGGCGATCAGTGTGGATAATCAAGTACCGGAAGTGGTCTCCGTAGTACCCGCTGATGGTGCGATGGATATTGGTCCGCATAGCGACGTAGTGATCACTTTCTCGGAGTCGCTTAACAGCAGCACCATTAATAACATTAATTTCGTGGCGCACACCAATGGCCAGGTGATCCGTCCGCAGGTGTATCATTCTTATGATGGACGCACTGTGACGCTGAGAGCACAGTGGCCAGCGGGTTCATTAATTTCAATCGTCATTACCGATGACGTACGTGATTTGGCGGGCAATGCTTTAGCCGATTACGTCAGTGTTTTCTCAACCGCCGTTGTGGATACGGATACATCACGACCCAGTGTGGTGCGCCAATATCCGGTGAACGGCGCCAGTAATGTGGCCGCGAACAGTCGCATTACTTTGTATCTGAACGAGCCAATGAATGCGGCAACTCTGGATGAGGCGTTCCATGTGTCACAAGACGGTGTGTTGATCGAGGGCAGTCTTGCGATCAGTGGTGCCGGTCGAGCCTTGGTGTTTACGCCGAGCGATGCGTTCTTACCAGGCAGTTTGATCCAAGTGTATCTGGAAAGTCTGGCACAGGATGACTCAGGCAATTCGGTGAACAGCTACCAGGGCAGTTTCCGAGTAGGTACGGGCGATCGATTAGGGGTGCGTCCAGCTCCTGCCGCTTATAATCCGACGGCGAACGCTCAGAACACTCCAATCAATCCGAGTATTGAAGTCGCTTATAACCAAAGTTTGAATGCCGATAACCTAGCGCAGCAGGTGTTTTTATACCAAACCAATGGTGGGGGTAATGTTCCCGGTACTGTGGAGCTGGAAGAAAATAACCGTTTGTTGCGTTTTGTTCCTGATAGCCCCTTACTGCCGAACACCCGTTATCAGCTTCAGCTCAGAAGTCAGATCACCGACAACGAGGGTGAAACACAGGGAGGCTACCGTTATTTGTATTTCACGACAGGAGCTTCGGAGCTGAGTGATGACCAATCGCCACAAGTGTTAGCGATGAGCCCTCCGGATGGCACCACAGAAGTCAGTTTGAATCCGCGGTATCATGTGCGTTTTGACGAAGTCATCAATAAGTTGAGTTTTACTCATACGCAAGCGGAAGTGCAATTTGCGGCCGGAGGGCAGGAACTGCTGTACACACCGCACGCGCCACTGGCTGAGAACAGCAGCATTACCGAAACCTTAACGGGCATCGAAGATGTCGCAGGTAATCTGATCACCGACTACAGCACTCACTTTGAAACGGCAGGAGAGCCAGATGTCGAGCGGCCAGGCGTGCGTTCTGTATTGCCGGGCAGTAATCAGACCGTGCCGGTCAATACACTGATACGTGTGGATATGCAGGAGCCGCTGGATCCTTTAAGTGTTGGCTCAGGCAGTATCACGGTACAGGACACCAACAACAACTGGGCCGCGGTAGCAGGGCAGGTCAGCTTAATGGCTGATGGTCGTACTCTGTTCTGGGTTGCGGACGATGGTTTGTTACCGGGCCGACGTTATTACCTGCAAATTAGTGGGCTCTATGATCTGGCCGGTAATGCGGCATCGAGTCGAGCTCACTACTTTAACACCGCATTGGAAACCGATAGTGAAGCACCGCAAATTGAAACCACGTCTGTAACCGATGGTCAGGTTGAAGTACCGACCAACGCTCGTATTCGAGTGCGCTTTAATGAGCCGGTGGATCCGATGACTCTGGCGCAAGTGGTATTGCAGGTTAATGGTCAGCCACTTGAGGTTAAACGGGTGATGAGTGAGGGTAACCGCTTGTTGAACCTGATCCCAAAACAACTGTTGCCAGCGCAATCTCAAGTTGAATTGCAGGTGGCAGGCGTCAGCGATCTGGCCGGCAATAGCTTGGCGGTGCCACTATTACTGACGTTTACCACTGAAGTTGGTGTGGATGTGCGAGTACCTGGAGTTGTCAGCTACTCACCGACGGACAATCAAAGAGATGTAGCGCGTAATTCACTGGTTGAAATGCGTTTTAATGAACGGCTTGATCCGGTAAGTCTGACGAACGATTCTTTCTACTTGTATTCGCAAACCGAAGGTCGACGGATCGACGCAACAGTTACGTTAAGTGAAGCCGGCTCGCGAGTGACGTTAACCCCGGCAGAGCCGTTACCGGCGGGCCACCACTTCCGAGTGCTTGTGGGTTATGGCAATGGTTTGTACGACTTATCTGGAAATGTATTGTCGCGGACGAATCGATACTTCTACACTGGCAACGATACCGATAGTCAAGCTCCAGTAGTGATTACTCATAACTTGATTGGTGAGAATACAAATGTACCCATTAATGCATCTGTTCGTATACGGTTCAATGAACGATTAAATGCGGTGTGTGTGAATGAGTCATCGGTTACTCTTTACCGTGGCGGTGTTAAAGTTAATGGCTCAGTAGTGCTGTCTAGTCTTCAAAAGATAATTTTTACGCCTTCCACCAATTTAGATCCCGACACGAGCTTTCAATTAAGACTCACTAATATTTGCGACTATTCTAGCAATAAGCTGGAAAACTTTACTCTTGATTTTACTACCGGGGCATTGGCAGATACTGTTCGACCAACTCTTGTTTCCATTGATCCTGCACATACCTCAACTGATATCGAGGTTACATCAAAAATAGTGTTAGCCTTTGATGAAGTGCTTGACCCAGTTTACGTGCTTGATGAAATTGAGAATAATGGTATCCGTATTTACACAAGCAATAATTTAACGGGCAGTTGGGAGGTAATTGGAAACCAGATTGAATTTACGCCTGCCAATCCATTACCTTTTAATACACGAATTAATGTATTCTTTAATCGTGTAAGCGATCGAGTCGGTAATCGTAGTTGGAGTGCTTCCAGGTACTTTTTTACTCGAACTAATTAGGTGAAGCTAAATTATGAAAATTAAACTTTTTTCGAGCATAATCGTTATTTTGGTTTTATTGTTAGCTTTTGGATTTTATTTGTCAGATCAAGATCAGTCTCAAGAAAGTAAGACGTCTAAAACATCGTTGACTGAAAGTAAAATGACTGAAAAGCAAGGCGCTTTAATTATGGACCCCAAAGCGCCACCTACAAGTAAAGAAGAGATAGCAAAACATAACGCTAACTTGGAACTGACCTTTAATGACTCCTTAATTGAGCAGGTGGAGAAAGACGCGCAACAGTTGATTGAATTGTACAATCAAAATTTGACTGATCGGGTAATGCGAAAGCAAATAGAGCAGAAGAAAAAGTTATTGATTGAAGACTATAAGAAGGAAGTTTTACTTAAAATTAAAAAAGAAAATGCCATTGCATCGTTGAAAAATTGATCTTTGGCGTATTTATAAGTGAAACTGTTTAATAAATTGTAAAAAGAGTATAACGATTAGAGACAAAATTTAACATAAAAATCGGAGTGCAAAGCCGCATTATGAATTTAACTAAGATCTTTCATTGGTTAATCTTTGCGGCTTTTTTTTTGCTAGTTCTTATCGTTGTTTTTATGGATGCCATTCCTCAAGACCAAAATTATCATAATTTTGCTGACCAAAATGCCTACTTGTTGGTACCTAACTTTTTCAATGTTGTATCAAATTTACCTTTTTTAGCCGTTGGAATATTAGGTGTTTGGTATTTAAGTCGACTAAAGGGTAGTAAGTTAATCTCGGAATTGAAATGGCTTTATTTAGGAATTTATGTAGGCGCCTGTTTGATTGCTATCGGCTCTGGTTATTACCACTTGGCTCCAAGTAATGAAACGTTGTTATGGGACCGTTTGCCGATGACGATAAGCTTTATGGCTTTTTTTGCGGTAGTGATAGGAGAGCATATATCAATACAGCTTGGAAGAACGTTCTTTTTTCCTATGTTGCTTATCGGTGCTGGAAGTGTTTTGTACTGGTATTGGACAGAAACTCAGTTTAGAGGTGATCTACGGACCTATCTACTCGTGCAGTTTCTACCTATGTTGATTACGCCATTTGTTTTATGGTTTTACAAATCACCTTTTGATAGTCACCGTGGTTTTTGGTGGTTGCTGTTTTGGTATTTAATTGCAAAAATATTTGAGTACTTTGATGTGTTCGTTTATGAGTTAACAAGATTTCTTTCTGGGCACACTTTAAAGCACTTGTTTGCCGCATTAGCGCTTTATGTTTTACTGACTCATATTTTAAAGCGAAGGAGAGTCTAGCGCTAGGATAAATAATCTCGACTGAAACTCTCAAGCGATGGAAGAAATTATGAGCTTAACTTCACACAATGAACAAAAATAAAATTACTCGCTTTGATGTAAGGATTTATACTCTGAAGGAACTAAGCCATAATAGGCTTTAAAGCACTTGGTAAAATAATCTTGCGATGAAAAGCCAACATCAAACGCCACTTCTTTGATATGCGAGCCTTTTAATAATAAAGTAGCTCCCTGCTGTAAGCGATAGGTTCTAATGTAATCTGAAACAGATTGCTCAAGCAGCGCCTTTATTTTTCTTTGAAGCTGGCGTTCAGACATGTTGAGTTTGTCAGCTAAAATAGTTGTATTTAGATCGGAGTTTGCGTAAAGGGATGCCACTTGAGATTTAAAGCTGTCAAGAAATTGCTCATCTTTTGACTGGACACCTTCCAGCTTTTCTTGATGCTCCTGATTCAATGTATTGCTCATTCGTTGGCTTAATATTTTGCGAATATTGAGTATATTAACGCATCGTATAAGGAGCTCTTGACTATCGAATGGTTTCTGCAAAAAGTCGTCAATATCAGACTTCCATGCTTTTAATCGAGTTGACCGGTCATTTTTAGCGGTAAGCATGATAATCGGTATGTGAGAAGTCTTTATGTCGTTACGTAACACTTCTGCGACTTCTAAACCCGACTTTAAAGGCATCATAAGGTCCGTGATGATGATATCCGGTACATTATTCAACGCTTTTTCGATGCCATCGGTACCATTGTTCGCAAACTGACACTGAAAGTGAGAGTGAATGGCTTGAGCAATGTAGTTTTGTATATCAATATGATCTTCAATAATGAGTGCCGTGGGTTTAGAAGAATCTACGCTATTTTCCGGTGATATTTCTTCCCAATGGTTCGCCTCGTTCATCTTAAGAATATCCAGCTCTTGTTCTAGAGTATAACTGTTGTTTAGTGGGCTGTGCTCTTTTATCGTATGATTACTAGAGCGGGTGCATAGTGGAAAGCAAACAATAAACTCAGAACCATTTTCAATTTCACTGTTTAATGAAATAGAGCCTTGGAATCGCTCGACAAGTTCTTTAACCAGCGCTAATCCAATGCCTGCTCCTGGTATTCTTTCTTGCTCGTGGTTGTCAACTCTATAGAATCGCTCAAAAACTTTTTCTTGATCCGTGGGTTTAATGCCAACACCAGAGTCCTTCACGATAATTTGAATCGTATCTTGGCGCTTACGGCATTCGAGTGAAATTTTTCCGCCCAAAGGGGTATATTTGATGGCATTGGAAAGTAAGTTAATCAATATTTTTTCGAAGGGTTCTGGTGGTACGTTCGCGAACAACTCCTTCTCAGAATAAACGGATGTGGTAATTTCCTTTTCTTCAAATAGAGAGCTTAGGCTATTGAAAATGGAAACAGAATATTTTTCAATATCGATAACTTGAGTTTGGTTCTCCGGATCGATGTCGAGTCGTGAAAGGTCGATTAACTGGTCAACCATGCGCAATAATCGGTTGGTATTATAAAGAACCGGGCTTAGTATACTTTGAGTCAACTTTGATTTTGATTGGGCGATGTGTTGTTTTATCGGTCCTTGAATCAATGTTAACGGAGTCCGAAATTCGTGTGATACATTGGCAAATAATGTATTTTTTTTGTCTAAAAGAGATTTTACTACTTTTTGTTCATTAGCGAGTTCGATGGTTCGAGCAGCTACTGTTTTTTCTAATTCGATAGCACGCTCTTTAAGGACTTTCGTTCTATAAAAATAAATTGTGAGTAACGCAGAAATGGACAGAATGATATAGAGCAATTTTGCCCACCAAGTGAGCCAAAGGGGTGGAGGAATGTATATGGACAGTTCTTTTGTTGGTCCCCAATTATTTTCCGATTGACCTGCTCTAATTTGAAGCTTGTATTGTCCGGGTGATAAATTGGTGTAGGTTGCAAGTCGACGTTTATAGTCTGTTGAAACCCATTGATCGTTATATCCTAGTAATCGGTATTGATACTCATGATGTTTCGGTGTGACAAAGTCAAATCCTGTAAACTCAAAAGTTATAAGCTTTTTGTTATAGGGGAGTTCAATACGATTTTTATAGATTACCGACTGATTCAATGTGCTGGAAACAGGCTTGTTAAGGATGGTCAGCTTTGTAAACGCAGCATGGGGAAGTAAAAATTGAGACGAGATGTTTAAGGGATTGAAGTCGTTAATACCGTTATTGCCGGTGAAAACGATTCTTTCTTTTTCGATATTAAATGAACCACCGGAATAAAATTCGCTGCCTTGAAGTCCAAGGTGATGAGGAAACGAGTGAACGGTATTATTTTGAATTGAAAGCTTAAACAAGCCATTGGCTGTCGCTCCCCAAAAATTTTGTTGATGGTCCATCGCTAAGCTGAAAACGCTATTACTCGGTAACCCGTCTGTAACGCTATAAGAGGTGAATCGGTTTGAATGTTTATTAAAACGCACAAGTCCAAGCCCTGAAGTGGCTAACCATACGTCTTCTTTGCTCGAAATTAAATCGTAGATTGTTGCGTTTCGCTCTAAATCACTTTCCATATTAAAATTGATGAACGTCTTCGATCGAAGGTTCAGCATTCCTAAGCCACTATTGTCTGAGCCTAACCAAAGCGCTTGATCATCTATTGCTAACGAAAGTACAACATTGCTAGGCAATGAACTAGGGTTATTTGACTCATGAACAAAAGAATTGAAAGTTTGTTGTTCCGGTTCGAATAAGTGCAGTCCACCACCATCCGTTGCGAACCAAAGGTTTCCCTCTATGTCTTCTTCAATATCCATTACGTAATCGGGAATAGTGCCATGAGTTTCATTTGAGGAAAGGGTCTGAATGATATTTGATTCCGTTGATAATCGGTTAATTTTGCCATCGATTGTACCAATCCAAATGTTTTTACGACTGTCTTCAAACAGAGAAAGTACGCTGTTGTCGGAAATAGAAGAGTTATCTACAGTAAAGTGTTTACACTCGTAACCTTTGGTGATTTTGTGAAGTCCAGTATTTTCTCCACCTAACCAAAGCGCTCCAGAACGGTCGATAAGCGCTGTATAGATGCGATTATTCGATAAACAGTCTTTATTATAGGGTGAACTTTGATAGAGTCCGAAGTGTAAAGAGCGTAAGGAGAATCGATCAACTCCACTATCATAGGTACCTACCCAAAGGTTTTGATCGCGATCTTCAAATATTTTCGTAGTTAAATTAGAGGACAGACTATTGAGTTGATTATCTTGGTGATAATAGTGATGAAATTGTAGGTTGTTAATATTAAGGAAATCCAAACCATTTTTGGTGGCAATCCACAGTCGATTATTTGAGTCTTGATGAAGTGATTCAACTAAATTGTCGGCAATGGAGTTTCGATTGTAAGGTTCGTGAAAAAAACGTTGGGTCACTTCGTGCTTATCTGAAAGCAAATATAAACCATGATAAGTTCCGATAAAAACTTCACCTGTCTTTAGAGGCGAAATAGAAGACACAATGTTGGAATTGCTGTCACCACTATTCGAAGAATTCATGGTGACTTTTCTGAAAGTGGAATTAGGTTCTTTAATGTAAAGCCCTTTGTTGGTACCAATATAAATAGTATTCAAATGCGTTTCGATAGACGTAATTTTATGAAAGGGAGCGAGAGAGTTTGATGATGGGTTTTCCAGTTGAATTGGGGCAAACGTTGAACGCTCGATATTAAACTCAACAAGTCCGAAGTTTAAAGTGCCTAACCATAGGGTATTTTGAGAAACCTGATGAATGACCGATATGTTAAAAGGAGAGTTGAAGCTGAAATGAGATTTATCGATGCCAATGCGTTTGAAACTGTCCAGTTCTGGAAGGTAACGGTTTAACCCATTGTCTGTACCGATCCAAATCCGCGCTCGATCATCAATAAAAATAGACTTTACTTTACTGCTCGATAGAGACTGTTCATTTTTAAGCTGTGAATAGTAGGATTTGATTTCGTGACCATCATATCGATTCAGTCCGTCATCGGTAGCAATCCAAACAAACCCTAAATCGTCTTGGACGATACCATAGACTGAGTTATTGGATAAGCCGTCATCGGTTGATAAATGTATAACGTGAGTGAAGGCTTCATTAGCAAGAGCCAGAGAGGTGGAAACCAGTAATAAAATGATCGAACATTGGTTAAAGAATCGAATCATGGCCTTCTGAGTCTGGGGAACAAACGACGTCCATTGTCCCAGACTCAGAATGAAAGTTTCAAGCGTTAGTTAATATTCCCAGTCGAACTGGTTTTGCGAGGGCGGCCGCTTCCTCCGTCATCGTTGCACATAATTCTTGCACCAGTAATTTTAAGTGTTGCGAACATTTCATCACCTTGTTCGTGGAATTCCACTTCTTCACTGAGATCTAACAATCGATACCCTTGATGTTGACACACGTTGTAACCATTCGTATCAAAGTTGATTTTTTCTTTATGCTTGTTTTCGTTTGGAGAACAGTAAGGACGAGGGCCGCCCGTAACAGGAAATGAGTTTTCAGGGCATTCGGGATTCGAATGTGTGCCTTGAGAATCTTGGCACACAATAGTTGTCGTATCACCCGAAATTAATTCTTTGAATCCATCGTGACGATTGCACACTTGAAATCCACTCATATCAATGCTGGGGTGATTTCCTGCGGTGCTACAATAACTTCGAGTGGTAAACCCTGAAACAAACTCTGTTCCTTCTGGACACCACTGCTCTTTCTTGTGACAGCTTAGAAACATGAGCCTGTTACCATCAGTATCCATTCCATTAGTGCAGTATTCAACATAGCTTATATCATTGTTGCAGATGAGCGTTTTGGTACCGTCAAAGTTGTTTCTTAGTTCTCGGGCGCCACCTTTTGTTGAGCACATTGAATTGCCGTGAATATCTTCGTCCATAGTTTCCGTTGTATTTTGTGTTTGAGAGTATGCGCAGAAATTTTGCACAGTTAATCCGTAAATGATCTCGGACGAGTTTGGACAATTAAAGTCACTTACTACGGGTTTCTCTGACCATTCATAGTATTTATTCGGGTCTTTATTTGGTGAACTATCGTATTCCGGTGAAAGGGCATATTTAGTTTCTCCTGTAGAGACAATATCGTCGTTACAATAGAGCGTTTTGCTTCGATCGGCTCGGGTAAAGATATTGAAGAAGCCTCCACGGTTTTCGCATCGATCTTGACCTAATACATCGATAGAGTCACCAGTAAAGGTGCAATAGAAGTTGGTGGAAAAACCGTAAACGCGTTCACTCCCGGTTGGGCAACCTGCGAGTGCAGAAGCATTGACCATCGTGTCGATGGTATTTTCAGAAATTGACTCGTTATAGACACGCACATCACTTAACATACCGTTTACCGGGTAATCCGCTGAATTGCTCCAAGGATAAATTTCACTGCCAATATAGAGGGGCGATTTGACATTATCGACGATGGACGTTGCTGCATACGCTTCATTGTCGAGTTTTCCGTTAATATACAGCTTTAACCAAGTTCCATCGAAAGTAGCTGCGACGTGAAACCAGGTTTTACCGTCTGTAGGGTATTTGAAGTTTGACGCCACGCTTGTTGAAGTATCATTGTTCAGCATGAGCCGAACGTATCCATTTTCGGAAAGGTACATCAGGTATCCACTGTGGGTATCGTAGGATTTTACAATCAGTCCTTGGTAGGCGCGTTTATTCGTTTTAACCCAAGCCATTAATGTTAGCTGCTCATTGTTTGTTAGTGGTGCAAAATCGGGAATGTGAGGTAGGCCCGTTTTTGAACTGGCGGAAGGCGTACAAAAAGGAAACGACGTTGAGTCATTAAGTTCATCGCAAAGTTGAGTGTGAATTGACGATGCGATAGCTGCATTGAATGATAGGAGTACCATTAAGCTGCGTATTATATTTTTAACTTTAAAAGTAAAGCCATTAATTAGAAACATACTCAGTCGCCTTTCTTTTTACCATCTCATTTTTAAATGTGCATCGCTGTTTGTTCAACGAACTGTAACATGAGCCACCCTTACAAGCTCAGTGAGAACGATGTAAATATTACACGTTTTCATTTTCTTTCTGAGCTCGATAGCCTATGCGCAATGCGCTCCTTTACGTTATTAATGGTAACGTTCCAAGATAAAAAAATCATTCTGTAGCCCCAAAAAACATCGTTAAAAACCCTATTAAAAACAATTGGATAGGATTGGTGTCGCTGAGTTACGATAGTTTGTCGCTGAATTATGAATTGAAAATTCCGTGTTGTTTTAAGGTAGGTCAAACGCAGTAAAGTGGAACACGCGAAGTTAAAGTAAGCCTTCTGTTTTATCAATGCGAAACACAAAGTCGGTTCACTCGGTACTCAAGCTTGAATGAAGTTTATCCACCTTATTGTGAGTCATCATCAGCGGTGTTTTTACTCAGGAGTAGTCTAAATGATGTTTGAACGAATTTTTATGCGACTTTTAGTGGCTGGCGCAGCCCTGTTTTTGGGCGCTTGTGGTGGTTCAGGCAACAGTGCTGATGCCAATCGGCAACCCATAGCAAATGCGGGTATCGATATTTCTGTTATTGAAAGTATTGTTGTTGAGTTAGACGGTTCGCAATCTTCCGACTCAGATGGTCAAATTGTGAACTACGAGTGGGCTCAAACCAGTGGCGTGGCTGTTCAGCTCAATAGGGTTCACGCATCGAAAGTGAACTTTACTGCTCCAATGACGACCACAGAAATCACTTTGACGTTTAAGTTGACCGTTACGGATGATAAAGGAGCGACATCATCAGATACCTTAGTAGCTACTATTCTTCCGATTAATTCCCCACCACTGACATTCATCGATGGTTTAACAGAAGCATCGGAAAAAACAGAAATTCAACTGGATGGATCTCAATCCTTTGATACGGATGGAACGATCGAACATTATTTTTGGGAACAACTGGAGGGGCCAACTGTGGAGTTGCAAGCCATAAACGCTTCAGCAATACAGATAACACTCCCCGACGTTGATAGTGATACTCAGCTCTTGTTCCAATTGACAACAACAGACAATGAACAAGCGTCAAGTTCCGAAACCATGAGTGTTACCGTAAAAGACATCACTTTGGCACTTCCTCTGCTTTCTATGGAGCGTTTGTCAGCTCCTGGTCGATTACAGCTCCGTTGGCAAAATGATCCTAATGCAACTCACTACAACCTTTACTCTGCTAAATCACATAATGTGAGCCCTGACAATTATTCAGAGTTAGAAGGGGGGCAGAAGATTGAGCGTGTAGTATCACCTTTGGTTTTACCGGCAGCACTCAATGACTATCAGGAAACTTATTTCATCCTTGAAGCGGTAAACAATGACGGCACTGAAGTGAGCGAAGTAATGTCACCGCGTTTCGATAGGGTTATTTCTGCTCGTTTTCAATCCTGCGGCGTGAATGAAAGCGGGGTAGCTTGCTGGCGTTCAAGAGCGTTAGGTCAAGCGCGACAAACACCTTCCCTGTCCAATGTTTCGTCTGTCAAAGTTAGAGATGAGATGGTGTGCGCTATTGCTGATGGCGAAGTGCATTGTTTTGGTAATGGAATCTACATTGAAAATAACGAAGCACGTTCAATGGAAGACGTCCCTGAGTTATCCGATCCCCAGTCCATTGAACTCGGAAATCAACACGCATGTGTTGTTGATGGAGGAGAACTGGTCTGTTGGGGAAGTTCTGAAGATGGAAGGAGCACACCTCCGGAAGGTATTGTTAGTCCTTCACAAATTGCTGCTGGGTATGATCATACGTGTGCGTTATCGGGTAGTCGTGTTGAATGTTGGGGGAATAATCAGCACGGTCAGAGTGATGCTCCGAATGTTCAAAATGTTGAAAAAATAGGTTCAGGAAAAAGGTTTTCGTGTGCATTTAATAGCGACGGTGTTTTTTGTTGGGGAAACAATCAAAAAGGACAACTGAATGTACCGACTAACATCGGTTCTATTCAAGACTTAATTGTTGGAGAGGCGCACGCTTGTGCTTTGGATAATGGACAAGTGAAATGTTGGGGCGATAACAAAAATGGGCAACTTAATATTCCAGAACTGAACCAACCTACCGAGTTACGGTTAGACGGATATTTTAGAACCTGTGCCAAGGATGATGGCGCGTTTGTATGTTGGGGTTCCATTCCGTATTACCCTGAAACGGAAATTGATTTATCGGGCGCGGAAAAAATTGTTTCGAGTAACACGTTTAATTGTGCGCTTATCAATGAAAAGGTGCGTTGTTGGGATAGTTTAGGGAGTGAGCTCGATTCCACGCCCGACCTAAATAATGTCACTGACTTAGTGGCAGGCACTTCTTTTATGTGTGCCATAAGCAACCAATCGCTTACTTGTTGGCAAAAAGCGGCTCTCTGGCCGCATGTTCCACAATTGAATAACGTAATCGATATTGAGGTGAGTGGCTATACGGCGTGCGTTAAAACATCAAGTGAACTGGCTTGTTATAGCGCCGATTATCGAAAGGATAAATTTACAGTTCCTGTTACCAATCCAACAAATGTCACAAATTATTCTTTGGGTGAGTCCGCCTTATCTCGTCCATCGGTGTGTGTGATTGAAAATGGCGAAGTGAACTGTTGGGAGGAAGATTTTTTTACAGGGGAATGGATTGAACTGTCGGTACCGGAATTTTTAAACCCCACCCAAGTTCGTATAGGAAATAGAGAAGCTTGTGTAATGGACGAGTTAGGTGTGCATTGTTGGAACCTTGGTGAGCACATTAGTAAACGAACATTGGATGACACCATAGGCAGTACACAACTCATTTCCGGTTTACAACACTTTTGCGTTTTGCTCAGTGATAACTCACTAAAGTGTTGGGGTAATGAATTTTCTACAGATGGACAATTGGAAGCACTTCCTTTTGAAAATCCAACTTTGCTTACCGCTAACGATTATTCCAATTGTGTTAAAAGTGCATCAGGTTTTCTTTGTTGGGGTAGGGGGTTTTATAACAGCTATGGATGGCGCTCTATTCCTAAGTGAAGATAAATGGAGGTGGGTGGAATGGTGACGGTGCTACTGCAATTTGTAGCTAGGTTAATGTCAATCGAAAATTTAAAAGTGGTGACGACAAATGAAAATTAAAAAAGAGATTTTAATTTACTTGGTAGCGAGTCTAACTTTCTCGCAAGCAATTGTTTCTGGAACACTTGAAGAAAATAGGCTCTTTCTACATCAGCAGAGCTCTAATTACAACCGTATTACAACATTAAATGATTCTAAGGGAACAATTGTTCGACCAAAGCAGTCATACGATGAGAGCGCGTCTAAAGAGTTTATGGCTAATATTCGAGAGCTGCGTTCTAGAAATCAAAGCCAGAAAATAATTCTCTTTGGTAGCGACCTAGAAAAACTCCCGCCAGTTAAATCCGATAATATTTCTTATTCAGAACATAATGATAACCCGTGGCGACTAGACAGTTATCCTCCCGGAGAGTACGAGATTCGAGAACCTTCAGGTCAAGTTTATACAGTGAAATTAGAAAGTTTGAACGGAAAAACTAGAATTGTTTCCCATGAAGGTGAAGTATACCCGTTTTCAAGAGTAGAGATTCGAAATGATGCTAAAGCACTATTAAACTGGAAAGTGAGCAATCCGATGCTTGCAATTAAAGATCATGAAGGAAAAGTAAACTTAAGCCCCGATGATGCAGGACATATTTTACGCTCAGCCGATGGTGGTGGTTTTCATGCATTTAATGGATTTAGTCAAGACGCCTTTTACAATGAGTTCGGGCCATGGCGTCAGTGGGAACGAAATCTTAAAGCGATGCTCAATGGACTTCGGAATAGCTCCAAATCTTTATATGTAAAGCGTCAATTTGAATATTCTAATTATTTTAAGCGCCCAGATAAAATTAACCTTGAAGTTAAAGCTTCAGATGCCATTGTTTTTGAACTCAGTAACTCGATAGATAATCCAGAGATTAGCGATGAAACCAAGGAAATGAGTCGGATTAACCACGTTATAAATCGAGCAGATTTAAAAACCATATTAGAAGCTCGACCTCCTTTCAGTCTGGGAACATTTACACAATCAGCTCCTCGAGCGACAATCTACAATATGACCAAAAATGAAGCGCTTCATGAGATGGCAAAAATTCGAGAAATGATAGGAATCTCAGATATCTCACTTTTTAACTCGCCATTAGAAAGCGATGGAAAATACTATATTTTTGTGGATGCGGTTACGCCAGATAGAAATTATAGGAAGGAATTTTTTGACTTTGTAAAGGGAAGTGGAATCGAGGTTTACTTTAATGATGGTATTTTTGATTCGTCTGGAAGATTAATTGTAAAAGGAAGGAATGCAACTATTAATAAAGAAATTGAAAGCAAATTAACTGAGCTTTCAAAGTATAATGTTAGCTTTTTTAATGAAAAAATGCCTAAAGACACATATAGTAAACTTAATAAGTACTATAAGGAATTAGTTGAATTTCGAGCTTATACACAATCATTTATAAGCAATTCTTACGACTTCATTGGCCTTTGGAAAGAAAATTTTAGAACGTTTTTGGAGGGAGCAGTTCGAGAAAATATACTTGATTTTGAGGTTGCTAAGGGTCTGTTTTTTTCAGCGGGTTTCATTTGTGCTAATGCATCAAGATCGATGGTGAAGCTATCAAGTGAATCTGCATTATCGAAGTTTAAGTCCTCTCGAGCTGATGCGCGAAATTTAAAATCAGAATCATGTGAGCTGAATATTGGGAAAGAGTCTGATGAAGAATACGTTAAACGAATTAAAAAAGAAGTAGAAATAATCAACTCAAAAGCATTAGGGGTAGAAGTAGCTCTACATGCTATTTCTGACCTGGAAACAATGCAGAAAAAAATATCAAAGGAAGTGAAAAAATATGGTGAAGATTATGAGTTGGTTGCTAATAGTGAGACTTTTGACTCCTCCTCTAACGAGTTTACGGCAAGCCTGGTAAATAAAGAAAACGAAAGCGAAAAAGAAATAAAAATCTCAATCTCAAAAGATGAGCTGATGACTCCAACGATCATTGAAGAAGCAAAACATGTTATTGGAAAATCAAGGAAAGAAGGTACCGGGGTAGGAAGTGCTGCGTTTCTTGCGTACGGCACAATTATGGGAATTAATGGTGCGGTAGAGCAGTTTAAAAAAGGCGATATTGGTAATGGCACCATATCGATCGCTCAAAGTGTTCATGGCATTTTGTCGAGCTCTGAGAATTACAACACTTTAACTAAAAAAGCTTATAAGTCTGCAGCACGCGGATTATCAAAAATATTTTCGCAATCGACTACGGAAGCCGAACAAGCAGCTAGCATGCTGAGTTCGGAAGTGAGTTCTAAAGTCGCTTCCTTTGGTGAGGGTGCTGTAGAAGATATACCGGTAATTGGTACAGCTTTTGGCATATATAATATTACTCAGGATATAAAACAACATTCCGTTCAAGGGTACATTGATGAGGGGTTAGATGTTGCTATTACGGAACTGAGTATTGCTGCGGTCGCTTTTCCACCAATGGAAGCGGTTACTGCTGCACTTACTGCAATTCGAATGAGCTTTGATGGGTTTTACTTAGATATCAGCTCTGAATTAAAGTCACTTCCTAAAGATGCTTCTACAAGTCAAAAAGTAGGTGCTGTATTCAAGGGGTTAGGTGAGGGGATAGAAGACTTTTTTACATTTGGTGCTTTTGGTCAAGAAATTCGACTTAATAGAGCACATGAAAAATTGGAAAAACTACTAACTAGTTTAGAAAATCCAAATAATTACTTTAAAGTAAGCTGTGAAAAAAAGAATACGAGTGATAATGAATGTGCTAATGGATTAATTAACTTTTCTAGTGGTAGTGCATCATGGAATGGAGGAGATATACTCTTTAAACTCGGGCAAGACGGAAAGTCATTTGATGTTTCCTTTAATGTCATTGATAGTGATGGCTCAGAGAGATCAACTTCTGAGCATAGAATTCTAGACTTTGAGCTTAATAATATAATAATGGGTATAGGAGAGTCTCATCAAATAGTTACTAAGGAGCAGGAAGCTAAGTTTTTGTTTTGGACTATTGACTCTGAAAAGGTTATCGACCGGATCAGTAAAGACGATTCTTCTTCATCTCAAAAATACATTGGTAACGATCATAGTAACCAATTTATTGCTATTCAAGAACAACCTAAAGATCTTGATTATAAAATCAGTGAACTTCGATATGAGATCGATGGTCGAGCTGGTGATGATGTTTTTATCAACGGACCACAAAGTATATTTGTTACAGGAGGTCAAGGGCGAGATACTTATGTTGTTAATAAGACTACGCATGATTTAGTAATTAATAATTTTTCGAAGGATTTAGAAAACGATACACTTATATTTTCAAATCTAAATTTCTCTGAAATTTCTGGATGGCGTTCACGTCCAATGGATGATGATGATTTTCTTGCTCATCATGAATTGTTTAGTTCATCTAACTCCAGATTTAACCAACTGACAGAATGCGAAACTATGCCTTTTGATTTCGATTCTGAGATAGGTAATGACTTGGTATTAACTGGTAATGTTGTCGTTAAAAACTGGTTTCAGTCAACATGTTTTCAGCATATGACATTTCTGACTCAAGATAATGTGATTTTTAAGTTTGATGAAAATAATCCTGAATCTAAACCTATTCCTGAAAATATTCTTAGAGCTAGCGGTTGGTCACCACGGAAAATAGTCATTGGTGTAGACTTTACATCTTTTCAGCCTAGCAAAGGTAGTGACGGTGTTAGAATATCACTTTTAGAATTATTTGAACCTTCTCATCCGGAAGCAAAAAAAATCATCGGATCCAACTACGATGATATTTTAATTGGAAACTCTAATTGTAATTTTATTTCACCTGGTAAGGGGAAGGATATTATTAAAGGTGGTAATGGAGGTGATATCTATCAGCTGCAGTTATTAGATTATTTGACTGATGCTGATGGTTATGGTCAGAAAGTTATTAATAATTTTGCTGCTGATAAAGTAGTAGATACAATTACTATTGATATCGAATATGATGATTTAATTTCATATATTGATGGATTGGATTTGAAGCTTAGTGTATTTGGCGAAGATATTGTTCTTATTCAAAACTGGAAAAAAAGTCCTTTGTACAGGCATGTTAATGTTGTAAGTAAAGATGGTGTTGTATTTAACTTCAATCGGTTTGGAGAGAAACAAGTACTTAGTCGAAACTTCAGTGGCAGCAGGCATGGAGTCGAGTTTCACTCTGTTAAAGATGTTGAGCTAGTCAATCTATTTGGTTCTAATTATGGAGATAAACTATACGGAAATGATAACGATAATATTATCGTGTCTGGTGGTGTGGAAAATGCCGGCTTCGATTACTTGGTCGGTGGTAAAGGTAAGGATACTTATTTTGTTGATAAAGGAAAAGTACACATTGATAACTACTCAAATGAAGAAAAGTTAAAGAGTGATGAAGTATATTTGGCTTCAAACTATTCGGATTTGAGTGCTCACTTGTCAGGAAATCACCTTGTTTTAAGCGGACCGGTTCGACAAGATGAAGCAATCATTAACGATATTGAAGTAAGTGTGCTGAATTGGAGTTTAGGTAAAGCGTATCAACATTTGATCATTAGAACATTGGATGGTTTTCAGCTCGGCTTTAACAATGAAAATTTTACTTTAGAGCCTTGGGTGCTGAACTATGATTCACGAAAGTGTCGCTTATTTAAAAGTGCGGAAATGCCAATAAAGGTAGGCTTGGTATTAGATCGATTATCCGAACACTCTCAAACAGAGCAGTTTGAAAACCTAGAGAACAAATGCATCATTTACGATGCACAAAACTATGCTCCAAGTCTTCGAATTTATAAAGGTGCATCTGAAGCAAAGAATTTGATATCAGTTTCTAATGGTGTGAACAACCAAATCAGTGGTGGGAAATATGCTGATTTGTTGATAGGAGGAGACGGAGATGACACGATTAAAGGATTTAGTGGCAATGATATTCTTATTGGCTCGGTTGGACGAGATACAATCAATGGTGGCCTAGGAGATGACTATATTGATGCTGGCGATGGTGATGATTTTATAATTGGTTCGGCAGGTGCAGATACAATTGATGGAGGTAATGGGAAAGACACCTTGCTGTGTGAAATTCGTAAGAATATTGGGTGTACGGTAAACCTTCAAAGTCAATATATGTTGGTCGATAATTATACATCCGGTATTTCCAGTATTGAAAATGTGCAAGGTAGCGAATATTCCGATTTTTTGACGGGCGGTATGCAATCGGTACTCAGTGGTCGAGGCGGTAATGACATTCTAATAGCGATTTCCAGTGGAGACTACCTCATTGGTGGTGATGGAGAGGATACTTATGATCTTTCGAGTGCTACAGGTACTGTTTTCATCGATACGGCTTCAAAGGATAAAGTAACGGATATATTTAAACTTGGTGTTAGGAAAAGTGAGGTGGAGTTCGTTAAGCAAGGAAATAATTTTATTCTCAATGTATCGAGTCAAACTCCAGGCTATCTGGAAAAAGTTGTATTGATCGATTGGTACCTAGATCATAAACACGTCAATGCTGATGGCGAGCCGATTACTAAATTTAACTTTATAGATGGAGATTATAGGCCAACACATGAGAAAAAAGTTTGTTTGCAATTAAAAAATAATAGTGATCTTAAGTGTTATGAGCCTGGAATAGTAAATCTTACCGGAAAGGGCTATGAAGATTTAACGAGTATTGAGATTCCAGCAGGGTTACGTGTGGTTGTTTTTCAGGGAGAGTTTGAAGGCGATTATCTTATTTTAGACGACATTAGTGAATTACCTAATGATTGGCACGGCAGGGTGGTTTCTTTAATTATTGAAGAGCAAGCATTTTCAGAGCCGTATCTTTGTTTCTATGAAGATAAACAATTTATGGGTAAGCGAGACTGCTTTAGAGTGGTTGACGGCGGTGCTCATAAGATAAGCATTTCCCAAATAAAATCAGTCACAATGCCTTATCCATTGCTTGTAATGGTTGGGAGCGAACGTCAATATATCATTGGTAGTCAAGCGCATCTGCAAAGTACGATTTCAATGTCTTCCGTAGAGCAATCTAATGCATCTGCATTTATCTATGACCCATTGGTGAGTAAGAGAAAAGAGCTGCTTTCCACGCCACAAGCTATCATTAGCAAAGACCAACCTTTCTGTTTAGGAAAGCAAACGGATCCGAGTTTAGTAGAAAGTGTCGTTGGTTATGATTCTTGCTCCGCTTCGTTAGATCAATCATTCGTTTTTGAGCAAGTGGAAAGTACAATACATACTTATATAATTCGAAGTCAATCAAACCAGCAGTGCATCCAACATAATCACTTTAATGAGAAGCTAAGTGAAGCTTCGCTTATTGAGTGTAGCTTATTAGATGAAAGCCAACATTGGACATTAATTCCCGGTGAGCTCGGATATTTTAAGATAGTACCTACAGGCCGGTCTGAAAGTAATTTCTCATCATTGCAGTGGTTGATTACAGCAAGAGATGCAAACCTTCAAATAATGGATTCAAGCGGTTGGAAGCAAAACTGTGCTATTTTTAATGATGATAAAATTGATTGTTGGGGAAGTTATTTAGACTCGGGTTCAATTAACTTACCTTGGGGAGAAGAAGCTAAGTCAATCTCTATGAACCAAGATGGCTCTACTTGTATTCTAAAGATGGATAATACGGTTCTTTGCTTTGATTCAAATCAGACCGAAAGATCAAAGTGGCCCTCCGGACAAAAAGTTAAACAAATAGCACATTCGGGTGAACGTATTTGTACATTAGATTGGAGTAATTGGATTTCTTGTTACCATACACCTATAGAGTATTATGAAAACTTTGAAAGTGAGGAATTTGAGCCAGTGCTTACCAGTACGACTCTATCTATTGATGATTCAGTCGTAGAGAGTTCAAGAGATATTTTTGGGACAGAAAATGTATTATTTCATAAACAGTATGGTTGGGTTGTTGAAGGTGTATTTCAGGTAAGAGAGCCTAACGGAGCGGAATTTGTTTTAATTGATAAAGGCGATAGAATTGTTGCGTTTAGTCTTAGTTCTGAGGGGCAATATCAACTTTCTCACGAAATCGATTGCCAGAAATCGAACGAATTCAACTCAATCAGCTGCATTCGATATAACTACTTTACGACGTCTTATTTTACTAAAATTAGAGCGATAGATATTCAAGTAGAAGGAGATGATGTTTGTTATATCACCGAAGATTCATTACTTGAGTGTTATGACTACAAAAATATTGGGAATCACCATTATCGTAGTTTGCGATTCAATCAGAGGCGCTTCGAGACTAAAGATAATTCATTATACGTA
This sequence comes from Pleionea sp. WD8-19, assembly GCF_055326765.1. Lineage (NCBI taxonomy): Bacteria > Pseudomonadati > Pseudomonadota > Gammaproteobacteria > Oceanospirillales > Pleioneaceae > Pleionea > Pleionea sp. WD8-19. Next base: position 20,626 of record NZ_JBUZOU010000021.1, read on the forward strand.
AAAGAGTTTATGCTTTTTAGCGAGCATGAATGCGCTATATTGCTTGATGGAACTGGCTTATGTTGGGATCAAAATGGTGTTAGGCAAGTAGGACTTGTAAGTGACATTAGTAAGGGAGATGACTCGAATCAATGTTTCTTAAAACCTTCAGGAGAAATCAAATGTGATTCCTTTGCTGAACCACAATCTTCTGAAGTACCAACGGTTGCTCATGATCTTATCATGAATGATAAATATGGATGCTACGTCGATCATTTATATAAAATTAAGTGTTGGGGAGAATATGAAGAAAATGGCGGACATGAAAGTTTTATAATGCCTCCAGATAAAAAGGTTCGGCATACCGCATCCATGGTTTCGCCGGATTTTGGTAAAAAATTTGGTCCGGTTCTTGGAGACTCGGGAGAAGCAATAACAACTGGGTTAACTTGCCCGAGTTCAGTAATTGGTTTTAAGTTTAGACGTGACTACTCTTCGAGTGGGAAGGCTCCGACTTACCTTGAAATATCTCCAATTTGTTCAGGGAATATCTCGCCAGATTACATAGCAACAGTTAGTGCAAGTGAGCATGGTACTAGTATGCTTTGTCCTAAAAATATGTTTGCTACTGGTGTAGTTGGAGAGTTCAGTAATAGTAAAGTTAAAAATTTTGGTTTGTACTGTCAGGATTATGGAACGGTTAATTTTGCTCGTGTCACTGCTGAGTATAAAGCCGAAACTGAACCTATGATAAGTGAATGGTACTGCCCAGAGAATTATAAATTATCATCTATTAATACTCAGCAAGGTCACAGTTCAATACAACCAGAGTGTGTTAGTGTTGATTGGTCTGTAAGCGAGGACGAGTTAGAACCAAGTACAGAAATGATGACTCCAGTGTTCAATGATCAAAACAGTTGGTTTCAGGTTGGAGCTTTTACGTATGATTCATTGATGAATAAGACACTCGATTTAATCCTTGAAGGAAAATGTGGATTAAATCCGATAAGCTGTTGGTTAGTTATGAGCGCCTCTGGCAATGGTTTTGGACAATATTCTAATTGGAATCGAAGCATGTACAAGGGAGAGTATACAAGCCAGTTAGGTATTTTAAGCAGTGATGTCAATGGAGATGGGCTACAGGATATTGTTTACCGTGGAAAATGCAATTCACCTGGGGTCGATTGCTGGAGGACTCATATTTCCGACGGATACAAATTTGAAAGTGCAGAAAACTGGGGAATTCATAGCAGGTTTGGAAAAGAAACGTTAGCTTTCGGTTTAAGATCTGGGGATTTTGACGGTGATGGATACGGTGATATCACTTACCTTGGTCAATGTGAAAATAGAGATGATACTTGTTGGCGAGTTCATCGCTCAATGGGAAATAAGTTCGAACAGTCAACAGATTGGGGTGACGGAATATACCGTAGTAAAGACACTTTTAAGCTTGGTTTTCAGGTGGGTGATTTTAACGGTGACAAATTATCCGATATTGTTTATAGAGGTAAATGCGGAAGTCCAGGAGTAGAGTGTTGGAGGGTGCAACTGTCGACTGGAGACGAATTTCTAAGAGGTAAAAGTTGGGATGCTACAACGACTAATAGGAATTTAAGCGCTCAGACTTTTGAATATGGATTGTTGTCAGGTGATTTCAATGGAGATGGATTATCGGATATTTTATATCGAGGAACTTGCGAAGCCGGAGTACCTTGTTGGCGTGTTCATTTATCAACTGGAACTTCATTTACTGAAGGGCAGAATTGGGGTAGTGATCATGATGAAAACGAAACTACTAAGCGATTAGGGATGAAAGTTGGAGATTTTAACGGCGATGGATTTGATGACTTGATGTATCGTGGATTGTGTAAAGATTCTGCTTGTTGGAAAGTAGTAAGTTCAGATGGAAGTGGTTTTAATTCTATTGAATGAGATGTAATCAAGTAGCATGGCAGGTCAGATGGTCTGCCATGTTGCTTTCAAAATTAGCATTAATGATACCAAATTACGTAGTTGCTTACAAAAAATTTGAGTGCAATTGAGTTCTGCCTAAGCAAAAGCTTAATGGATGAATGCCTACATAATAAAAATGCGAGCTGGCATATGTTTGTTGCAATAAATAGCCTTCGAAGCACTCATAGTGTAATTCGCGATATCTACTATATCCAATGTCGATGTATTTTAGAAAGAAACTAAAAGTGTAGCTCAAATCTGTATGAATGTTGGCGCTCTATGAGTCAGGTTTTACTTAAATATTTACAACTAGCTAGATTATTTGCGAATTGAATTAGAAAATTACTAAAACATATATAAGAGGTAAGAATGAATAGATTATTCTTTATTTTAACGCTAATTGCTGTTTGTATTTGTCAAGGGGTACATTCGAAAGTTCCAATTTTCTCTGAGGTTTACTGGCCATTTGACAGAAGTTGGGAAGACGAGATTAACGGACGTTCGCTGGAATTATCAAGTGGTGTAAGTCTTGAAGAAGAGTCAGACAATAAAGGTTATTTGTTATTTTATAAATCAGGGCTAGGAGTCGAAGCTGATCTTTCTGAGGAGATATTGATTTCTAAAGGCTTAGTGCTGAGTTTTAGGTATAGGCTAGACGCCAATCAAAGCGCTTTAGATTCTTGGCCACGACTTGTAGGCCTTTATGATGAAAACGGAGATGAACTCGCATTAATTTATGCGAAAAAAGCTGATGGAAAAGTTCGAGCGAGAGAATATGAACAGGATGGAACAAAAAGGTGGCAGGGAGATGGACAAGATACCATGAATGGCTTTTGGCACAAAGCAACTCTAGTAATGAATAGCGACGCAGGATTTGTTTCATTATATATCGATGGAAAGCTCGCTCAAAGAGATCCTTGGAATAATAAAGACACGAGAGTTAATAAAATTAGGCTTGGCGAAAGAATGCTTGGTTCGATTGACGACGTCAGGATTTATAGTCAAAACTATTCAATAGCTGACATAGAATTAAAGGAGGAAGAGCAATTAGATATCAAAAGCTTTCTTACTCAAACTATCGATCTTTCAAGCCCCGGGTTAGAAATGATAAAGGCGACTCTTGATGTAGATAAGCACTATTTAGCCATTAATTATTGGAGAGATTACGTTGTAAGAAAGCTGCGTAAAGAGAAATTGCCTCACTTTGGTGATAAAGATACATTGATGACTGAAAAGAAAACTGTTGTCGCGGATAAACTTATTAAAAATAACGATATTGATAGTCATCTTGAGGAAAGCTATGAGCAATGGAGATATCGTTTCAGAGATTATTATAATCTCTCTAGTGATAATTCAGATGATTTTGACTGGTTTGCTAAGCCAGACAAAGATTTGGAAACGCTAAGTCCAATGGCAGCTCATACATACGGTCAATTTTACTATTTTAGTTTTTTAGCTTCGAAGTACTGGAGTAGTGGTAACATTGAATATGCGAATAAGTGGTTTCAAATCACAGCGGATTTCGCTGCTAATCATAAAAGGCATTTGGATGAAAAGCTTATGCGTGACTCAAGCTTTTTAGATGATTATTATAATGTTGGCGTAGGTAATAGTCGCTGGGATAGCTCCTCGTCCTCTTTACTTTCTCAAAACGCAAGGGTTAACAATATAATTTCAGCGCTAGGTATTTTCTCCAAATCACCCAAAGACTTTGAATCTGTTTTAGGAAAAGATGAGCTATGGGAAATTGCGCTTGAAGAAGATAAAACGCCGGTTACTATTGAAACACTGCAGTTATTTGAGCCTATAGCATTAAAAGATATTGTTTATTCTTTAGTATTCGATCACCCAAAAGCTATTGTCGAAAAATATATTGATAATGGAAAAGGTTCTCCGAATCAGAGGCTCGAAGGTATTAAAGCACTCTTTAATATTGGGAATAACTTTAGAGAAATTAGTGACTCTCAATTATTTATTAATGCAAGAAAAGGACTCATTGATTATATTAGAAAATCAATCTATGATAATGGACCATTTTTGGAAGACTCTCTTAACTATAACCTTGGTGATGCCAATGATATACAAGTTATGCTTGATTCACTAATCGACGCGGCGTGTGAAAGTGATACACAATCTTCAGGAAATAAATATATTACTAGTGAACAATTATTGTTAGCCTGCAGAAAACTTGATAGTTTTCATAAGTTTCATAGATCGACTCAAACTCCTACGGGTGGAGCACCTCAGATCGGAAATAATAACATAGCAATTGCACCTAAGATTTGGACCGACACGTTGCTAGCCGAAAAATGGAAAGAAAGTGTTTATAAGCGGTTTACAGAGAAAGTTCACAAAAAATGGTTGTTAGATTACGTCAATCCGATTAATGATAGTTTCAGCTCAATTAATTATCCGTACGCGGGTTACAGTTTCTTAAGAAATGGTTTTGATCAAGACGACTCCTACTTATTTTTAAAAACAAGTCGCGCTAATAAAGGGAAGAATAATCATGACTATAATTCTATTCAGGTAGTGTCTAAAGGAAGACAGTTTTTGGTAGCTGGAGGGCCTCCAACCTATAATAAACACAGTGAAAGCGATAAGTTGAAATGGAAGCAGCTGAAAGACTATTTCAACGGAAAATCAACCGAAAAGGTTAATTCAATACTCGTTAACGGTGAAGGTCAAAGTAAAGACCAAGAAGAACGGACTACGATATATGGTACACCACTTCATGCACGGTGGCATACATCCGAGTTTTTTGACTATTCAGAGGGATTATATGACTTTGGTTACGGCCCTTCTGAGTCGATCGACCACTCTATATCACATCATAGGAAAATACTATTTTTACGAGATATGGATTTGTGGTTAGTGCTCGATAACATGATTGAACAAGACGGTAGTTTAAGTCCGATTAAACGAGAGTTTTCGCAAGTCTGGAATTTTTTACCTTTCGTAGAAGGGGAAGAAACTATACCAGGATTTAAACATGAACAAGTTGTTATAAGTGCAGAATTACAAGGTATTTTTACTAATGATTCTACAGACTCCGATGAATCAAAAGGCATATATACACCAAATATATTTTTGCACCACTTCGGAAGCTACGGTGATTCGTTGAATTACAAAAAGTACTATGGTGGACAAGATATTTCCGAAAATCCTTCGATGGAAATCAATACACCGAGCAAAACTGCCGGTTGGTACTCTCCAAACAGCGGTGAAATATATCCTGCAGTTGACATTCATACAAATTGGTCCGGAGTAGGAAGCCAGTTATTGATGACCTTAATGGTACCATCATCGTCGGAGTACGATAGAGTCTCGGAAATCGAAAGAAAAGTAGAAGATGAACACTTCTACTATATAAAAGCTTTGCTATGGATGGATGATGGGGTGCATGAAGTCAGGGCTTTTTCATCTATAAATGTTGAGCATATGGCAAAAGGAAAAGTATCATATTTTAAAGGTAAAGATTTGATACTCCATTATTACCCTGATGATTCGATTCGTGGTGTAGCCATCGATGCTTGTGAGTTGGAGTTAGATGGTTCCCATGTTGAAATTACTTCACCGAACTTTGAGTTTTACTGGAATGGTGAAGAAATACTCGATGTTGTGGATATTCATTATCTAGATCAAAGTACAAGTCAGGTTAATTGCGATTAATATATGAGCTATCTAGCAGCTAAAGGAGGACAGGAAAAGGCCGAGTATCGACCATGTTGTGGGCGATACTCTTTAGTAACTATAGAAGAAACCGACAAAGTCCACAACTTCAAAGCTTCACAAACCCATCGACACCGTGAGCCACAAAACGAAGTTGAAAAATAGTGGTTTCGATCAATTGTTTTTTTCGCTCCATACTGGCGTCTAAATACTCTGCACCGTTATTAAAGGTTAATGTGACCAAAGCTTCAGCTTGAATACGTGCGATTTTTTTAGGAAGAGAAGCGGACTGTTGTAAATACTCAGTCAGTTCTGCTGTGAAGTGCTCCACCTCGCGAGCAATGGCATCGCGAAACGCTTTTGAAGTACCGCTGCGTTCGCGAAGAAACAAGCGAAAGATATTCGGGTTTTCTTCCACAAATTCCATAAAGGTTTCAACCGATACCTCAATAATGCTAATGTTTTCATCGAAGCGTTTGCGAGCGCTGCGCATTAATTGACGAAGCGTTACGCCACATTCATCCACAAGTGTTAATCCGAGTTCTTCCATATCTTTAAAGTGACGATAAAAGGAGGTAGGAGCGATACCTGCTTCGCGTGCGACTTCTCGTAAACTTAAATTGGCGAAACTTTGCTCGGCACTGAGCTGTTTGAGAGCGGCATGAATAATCGCCAAACGCGTTTTTTCCTTTTGTTGGGCTCGGATCCCTGTCATAAACTACCTAGTAAGATTGTCTTGCTTGTCAATTATCATAATCCAAGTTATTGAAAATGAACAGTTAATTGCAAGGGCGTGATTTAAATGCTTTTAGAAATTGAAATGCGGGTTGGCAGACTTTATAATCTTGATTCGAGCGAACAAATGTACGCTGAATATTATTAATTACCGAGTTTTTCAATGCTACTGTCTCCAAAATCTCAACCTTCTTTAGAAAATAGCAAACCTAAAATTATCTGGCTAAACGTTTTGGTGTTTACGATTACTAGTTTAGTCGCACTTGTCGGTGTGCCTTTATACGGTTTTGTGTATGGTTTCGATATTTATCATTTAATCGCTACCGTTTTGTGTATCGGTTATTGTGGTATGTCAATTACCGCAGGCTACCATCGGCTTTGGTCGCACAAAACCTATGACGCACATTGGGTTGTTCGGGTAATTTATGCCATTGGTGGGGCGTTTGCGGTTCAAAACAGTGCTTTGCACTGGGCATCGGATCATCGAGTTCACCATCGATTTGTTGATAACAATGAAAAAGATCCTTATTCAGCAAAAAAGGGGTTTTGGTATTCGCATATTGGTTGGATGTTGCGCGAATATCAGGCACATCGTTACGATGATTATTCCAACGCAAAAGATTTGCAGAGAGATCCGATTGTGATGTGGCAACACCGTAATTATTTATGGCTGACACTCGCTGTGAACTTTGGTATTCCTTTATTAATCGGTGTGATACATGGCGATATTTGGGGCATGTTGTTAACGGCTGGATTTTTAAGGCTGGTGATCAGTCACCATGTTACTTTTTTAATCAATTCGTTGGCCCACATTTGGGGTAAACAACCGTACAGCGACCAAAATACTGCGCGAGATAATGGCGTAATAGCGCTGTTAACTTTTGGCGAAGGCTACCACAATTTCCATCATAATTTTCAAAACGATTACCGAAATGGGATCCGTTGGTGGCAATTTGATCCGACCAAATGGTTAATAAAGGTTTTGTCTTGGATTAAATTAACTCGAAACTTGAAGCGAAGTGATGAAATTCGTATTGAATTGGCTCGGCTCGAAATGCAAATGAAGCGAGTTGCAAAAAAATTACATCACTTACCTGACTATGAAGAGTTGATTGAAAAATTAAAGCTCGAATACGAAGAGTATAAGGGAAAGTTACAGGAGTATTATGCGGTAAAGCGTCAGTGGCTACAAACCCAAAAAACACAAATATTGCATAATTGTGAACAGCATGATGTGTACCAGCAATATCAGCACTTAAAATTACGACTACAGCAAGAGCGCGTGCGTTGGGCTGAGTTTATTCAACAGCTGCAGTTGCAAAAACGATACGTAAAAGCCGGTTAATCCGGCTTTTGGTTCAGCACACAATATTTGGTAAAGTCTTTTAATTGGTTAGCAGTCCAGTCACCTTTGGGTTTTTCTTTCATATCTTCACACCACTCGTCACTGCCCACTTCGGGTGAACATGCTGTTAATGTGAATAGGGCAATGATTAATAAACATCTTAATCGATTCATGGTTTACACCGGTTAAATAGGAAGATGGGACGGTAGTGTAACAATAGTCGTTGCTAATATAAATTGCCCGGCGTAGTAAAGTGGTAGCCCAAACAAGCGATCGGTAAATTTAGGTGATTTAAAGCGATGGGTGGCTACAAAAAAGTCAGAAACTAAAAACAATAGTGCACCCAGCCCTATGAGGGTGAACGTTCCATCAATACGTACCGACAATCCCATAGAAGCCATCGCACCCAAAGCTAACATATAGACCGGCACGCCTATTTTTAAATGGGTATTTAATGCGGGTTTAATCCATTTATAGACATAACTCATAGCGAGTAATATAGGGATAAGCCCGGCCATCCATTCCAGCCAGTTGAATGGATATTGTAAAAAGGCACTGATGTAGGCGAAATGGCCAATGAGAAATGCCAACATTCCCGCAAGGAAAAGCTTTTTTGAATGACCAATGAGAAACAAATCGCCAAGGACACCAGCAATAATCGCAAAAAGTATCAACAACGCATAGGTCGATGGGCTGTCCAGATAAAGCAACAATGTGTAGGCTAATAAACAGATCGAGGTAATCGCTTTGAATACTCCCGCTTTTGCTCGATTGTCGAAATAAGCAGCGATTAGAAGAAGTGTCAACGAAACCGAGGCGGCAATGATAAACATAGTGTCATTTATATTGAGCTATTTGAACTCAGTTTATCATGCGCATCAAGTTGAAAAAGAGGGTGTGAATAGTACCATTGAACACATTTTGAGATGACTGCATAATCACCACATCCTGTCAGTAAGCAAATACTGCCAGGTATTAGAGACGATTTGATTGAATCTCTAATTGCTCCCTTTTGCAATTTCGCAGCCTTATTTTAAGGCTGCTTTTTTATTGCATTCTCTTTTCCTTTAACCAAAGACTGGTTGAGTCAGTAATTTATTCGCTGTTTCTAACAATAGCTTACGCTGAAAAAGAAATTGTCGCTTTTTTCCTCCTACTTGTCGCCAGAGTACAGCGGCACGCACTGCAGAAAGCAACAAAGCCCGTATTTTGTCTTGATTTAATTTATTTTGCAGTAACTCAGGTTGGCCATGTACTTGAATACGTAATGGCAAACGACTGATGCTCTGACTGTAACAATCAGCGAGAGAAGCCAACAAGTTAGGGGAGATTAGCTCGTCATAATCCAGTAATCGACGCGTGTGCTCGATTCGTGACGAAAGTACTTGCTGCACTTCTTGGTTAGACACAAATTGTTTTTGTAAAGTAATCAAATTGGCCATATAACGGCCGAACTCGCTGTCGCGCTGACCTCCCGATGGATCCAATTGCGCACGTAGTTGACGTAAACCCGAGGTGAGGTTGGCACTTCCGCTGTAAAGCTCAACAATGGAACCCGAATCAATGCTGAAAATACTTTTGAATAATGGCAGCGCATCGGCTTCATCCATTTGACCTTTCCAGGCAACCTTTTGTACCTGTTGAATGGCTTGAGACATAGCCGCCAGTGCAAGAACAATGTTTTCCATGTGTGTTACTTTACCTTAAACTTTTTCGATGTTTTCGATGATGCCACCACCAAGGCAGACGTCATCTTTATAAAATACTACGGATTGGCCAGGCGTAACGGCGCGTTGTGGTTTTTCGAATTTTACTTGCCATTGATCGTCGCCTAAAGGAATGACTTCACAATCGAAATCTTGTTGGCGATAACGAACTTTGGCAGTAGCCCGAAAGCTTTCGTTAGGCGTATCGCGCGATACCCAATGCAGTTGATTGCAGGTAAGACTCCAGCTCATTAAAAGTGGATGATCATGCCCCTGTCCGACGATTAACGTATTTTTTTCTACGTTTTTGTCTACCACATACCAAGGCTCATCGCTGGCATCTTTCAACCCGCCAATGCCTAAGCCTTTACGTTGCCCAAGCGTATGAAACATTAACCCCTGATGTTCACCGACGCTATTTCCTTCGTCATCCAGAATTGGGCCAGGTTGTGCGGGTAAAAACTGCTCCAGAAAATCTTTGAACTTACGCTCACCAATAAAGCAGATGCCGGTACTGTCTTTTTTTCTTGCATTATCGAAACCCTGTTGTTCTGCAATTTTTCGGACTTCGGTTTTTTCGAGCTCGCCCACTGGAAACAATGTTTTTGCCAGCTGTTCTTGTCCAAGTGTATAAAGAAAATAGCTTTGATCTTTATTATTATCGACACCGCGTAGGAGTCGAAACTTTCCCTCATGATGATCTCGGCGAGTGTAGTGCCCGGTTGCTATGTAATCGGCACCAAGATGGATAGCAAAGTCTAAAAATGCTTTAAACTTGATTTCTTTATTGCACATGATATCGGGATTCGGTGTGCGTCCGGCACGATATTCCTGTAAGAAATATTCAAACACGCGGTCCCAATATTCGGCAGCAAAATTGACCGTGTGCAACTCAATACCGAGTTGATCACATACCGCTTGTGCGTCGGCCAGATCTTCGGCAGCGCTACAATACTCGTCGGTATCGTCTTCTTCCCAGTTTTTCATAAACAACCCTTCGACCGCGTAACCCTGTTGCAACAACAGGTAGGCCGAAACGGACGAGTCGACACCGCCAGACATACCGACAATGACTTTGGGTTTTTGCTCACTCATAAACAGATAATTTTTGATTGAGGGTGGTTCAGGGCAGGCGAGTATAACATAACTCAGCCAGTTTCAATTCATCGTTGAAGCAATGCAGCAAGTCTAGAGGAAAGGATTTTCCGGTGTGGTAATCTTCGAGGCACTTTAATACTAACGCACTTCGCAATTGTCGGCCAAGAGCGGTGATTTCACCTAGGGTCATCCAGTGGGCGGCCAAAATATCGTCGTCCTGCGGCTGTAAGGTATTTGGATTGTCGATTTCACCGCCGAAACAAAAACGAAGGTAATGTTTGCCGTTGGTGGCAGGCGTTAGAAAATAGCAACCGATCAGATAGGCGGGCTTAAATATCAATCCAGTTTCTTCCTCTACCTCTCGGCGAATCGCAGTTTCAATGGCTTCTTTATGTTCCACGTGCCCCGCTGGTTGATTAAAAACGCGCTGGCCAGTCGTTTTATCCATTTCTTCCACCATTAAAAATCGGCCTTGGTGCTCAATGATTGCAGCGACGGTAACACGGATGTTTTGACTCATAACGTGATCACTTAATAAAGATTTTCAAAATGATTCGATTAATCGATATTCACCAGGCTGTAAACGACCTAGATCCCATTGGCCAATGCGAGCTCGAATCAGCCTTAGAGTAGGATGGCCTACTGCAGCAGTCATGCGTCTCACTTGGCGGTTTTTGCCTTCAGAGATGGTGAGTTCCAGCCAGCAAGTGGGAATGTTTTTACGGAATCGAATGGGGGGATTTCTTTCCCAAATTTCAGGAGCCTCAATTAACTTTACTTGAGCGGGTCGAGTGACGCCATCTTTAAGTGCTACCCCTTTGCTCAGTTGCTCCAGAGCCTTTTCATCTGGAATATTTTCAACCTGTACCCAATAAGTTTTTGGCGATTTATGCTTAGGGTCGGTAATTTTATGTTGTAACTTGCCGTCGTTTGTTAATAACAACAACCCTTCGGAATCTTTGTCCAGTCGACCGGCTGCGTAAACACCTTTGATGTCGATAAAATCAGACAGCAGCGAGTCACCCTGTTCACCACTAAACTGGCACAGGGTATTAAACGGTTTATTAAATAATACAATCTTACGTTTACTTTTATTAGGCATCTAAATAACAAATTAATTTCGACTATACTTTTCGCCACACAATTTTATAAAGCAAGTCTTCGTGAGAGGCTTAGCGTTTATTGTAACTCTATAACCTCTTTTGTGCAGTGCAGTTAATTCGATTTTGGCGTATAATGCCGCCGTTTTAATATCGATTCATTCTAATTTCGTAAATGGTTTATATCGTGCGACTTTTCGAGCGGTAAATACAAACCTGAACGAAAATTAACCTGCAAATGGGAATGGCAATGACAACATCAAAAATCATTTATACTCTGACTGACGAAGCGCCTGCTCTGGCGACTTATTCATTTTTACCTATCGTTGAAGCCTTTACAAAAGTTTCCGCCATTGAAATGGAAACGCGAGACATTTCGTTGGCCGGACGAGTCATTGCCAACTTTCCTGAAAAGCTCAACGAAGCGCAAAAGCAATCGGATGATTTGGCTTATCTTGGAGAGCTGGCGAAAAAGCCGGAAGCGAACATCATTAAATTACCCAATATCAGCGCATCCATTCCGCAGTTAAAGGCAACCATCAAAGAGTTGCAGGAAAAAGGCTACGACTTACCGAATTACCCGGAAGAACCTACCACAGACGAAGAAAAGCAAATTAAAGCACGTTACGACAAAATCAAGGGCAGTGCGGTGAATCCGGTTTTGCGTGAAGGTAATTCCGATCGTCGTGCTCCAGCATCTGTTAAACAATATGCGAAAAATAATCCTCATTCTATGGGCGCTTGGTCTTCAAGTTCTAAGTCGCATGTGGCCAGCATGACTCAGGGCGACTTTTTTGGTAGCGAACAATCAGTAACGATTGAACAAGCAACCCGTGTCAATATTGAGTTTATCGATGAGTCGGGTAATGCCCAGGTGCTCAAAGAAAACACACCATTATTGGCTGGCGAAGTGATCGATTGTGCGGCTATGAGTGCAAAGCAATTGCAGCAGTTTATTGCTGAGCAAATTGAGCAATCGAAAGCGGACGATCTGCTGTTTTCCTTACATTTAAAGGCGACCATGATGAAAGTGTCGGACCCCATCATGTTTGGTCATGCGGTAAAAGTATTCTACAAAGACGTATTTGAAAAACACGCGGAGACTTTTGAGTCGATTGGAGTGGATGCCAACAACGGTATTGGCGATGTTTACAACAAGCTGCAACAGTTACCGGAAGACAAACAGGCTGAAATTAAGGCCGATATTGAAAAAGTGTATCAAAATCGTCCAGCTATGGCGATGGTCGATTCTGATAAGGGAATAACTAATTTACATGTGCCGAGCGATGTTATTATCGACGCTTCTATGCCTGCGGCCATTCGCTCATCCGGTCAAATGTGGGGGCCAGATGGCAAACAAAAAGACACCAAGTTTGTGATCCCGGATCGTTGTTATTCCGGGGTGTATCAGGAAACCATTGATTTCTGTAAGCAAAACGGCGCATTTGATCCAGCAACCATGGGATCCGTCTCCAATGTTGGTCTGATGGCACAGAAAGCAGAAGAGTACGGCTCGCACGACAAGACTTTTGAGGCAAAAGGAAAAGGAACCATTCGAGTTGTTGATAATGATGGTAATGTGTTGATGCAGCAACCTGTGGAGCAGGGCGATATCTTCCGTATGTGCCAAGTGAAAGATGCGCCAATCCAGGATTGGGTGAAGCTGGCCGTTAATCGAGCACGCGCAACTGGTAATCCGGCGGTATTCTGGCTCGATGAAAACCGCGCTCATGATGCGCAACTCATCACCAAAGTGAAACAATATTTACCCAATCACGATACTGATGGCCTTGAAATTCATATCATGGCGCCGAAAGAAGCGACTCGCTTTTCGTTGCAGCGCATGAAAGAAGGCAAGGACACCATTTCTGTTACCGGTAATGTATTGCGTGACTACCTAACCGATTTGTTCCCCATTTTAGAGCTGGGCACCAGTGCGAAAATGCTGTCGATCGTGCCTTTGATGAATGGTGGTGGGCTGTTTGAAACTGGGGCAGGTGGTTCTGCGCCTAAGCACGTCCAACAATTTGTAGAGGAAAATCACTTACGCTGGGATTCGCTCGGTGAATTTTTGGCGCTGTCGGTTTCTCTTGAGCATTTGGGGAATCACTTTAATAACCCAAAAGCCACCATTTTAGGTAAAACATTAGATACAGCGACCGGCGAGTTTTTACTGAATAACAAGTCACCTTCGCGCAAGGTTGGTGAGTTAGACAACCGTGGCAGTCACTTTTATCTGACGCTGTATTGGGCAAAGGCATTGGCCTCTCAAACTGAAGACTCAGAGCTTGCAGAACGTTTTAAAGTGCTGGCAAATACCCTTACTGAAAAGGAGTCAGTTATTGTTAAAGAGTTGAACCAGGTTCAAGGGCAGCCGATGGATATTGGCGGCTATTACAAACCGGATGCAGCAAAAGTGTCTGCAGCCATGCGCCCCAGTGCAACCTTCAATCAGGCAATTACCGAACTCTAACAAGGCTATTTGTCGGTATACAACCCTTGTTATGAGTGAAAAAATTAAGGCTCCATACGGAGCCTTAACGCTACTCTTCTTGTCGGTTAGTGGCATGCTTGGGCACAATACCCGAAGCATGTAATCCTTTCGGACCTTCGCTAACTTCAAATTCAACTTCCTGTCCAGCCTTTAGGCTGCGATAACCATCCATGTTTATGGTTGAGTAGTGGACGAAGATATCTTCGTCACCATTGTCGGAACGGATGAATCCGTATCCTTTTGCGTTGTTAAACCATTTGACGGTTCCCGTAGGCATAACTACTTTCCTCTATCCTGAACAGTGATCACATCTCAAACCGCTAACTTTTTGATATTTATTACGATTTGAAGCACCATGACAATGTTTTGCATAAAAAATGTACATTGTCAAGTGGTCAATTAATATACCTGCTTGAAAGTTGCTAATTTGATACCCATTTAACATCAGCCTTATGTTATTCTTAGAGTTTGAACCTCAATACTTTAATTTTATTCGGACAGGCCGATATATCGTATTGCGGTACTCATTTATTATTTTTCAGCAAACTTAGCAGCGGTATTCTAAACTTAATATGAGTCAGCAAGATCAGAACGATTGGGAAATCGATCAGGGATTGGCCGTTGAAGAGTCCAAGCCCGAAGTAAAGCCACCGCCATTGTATAAAGTGGTTTTATTAAACGATGATTATTCACCGATGGACTTTGTAGTCGAGGTTATTATGAAGTTTTTCGGTAAACACAAAGAAGAAGCAACAAAGATTATGCTGCAAGTGCACTACGATGGTAAGGGCGTTTGCGGCGTGTATCGAAGTGAGATAGCGGAAACCAAGGTAGTGCAGGTCAATGAATATGCCCGAGCAAACCAACATCCGCTGCTCTGCATCATGGAAGAGGCATAACAGATGTTCAGCAGTAAGTAGGTGTAGTCATTATGTTGAGTAAAGATCTGGAATTGACATTAAATCTTGCGTTCAAACAGGCACGAGATAAGCGTCATGAGTTTATGACGGTTGAGCATTTGCTGCTCGCTTTGCTCGACAATATGATTGCGTCGAATGTTCTGCAAGCCTGCGGAGCGGAAATTTCCGAGTTGAAAAAACAATTGTCGGAATTTGTCGATGAAACCACTCCGCTCATTCCACAACACGATGAAGGACGCGAAACTCAACCGACTTTAGGTTTCCAGCGAGTTTTGCAACGCGCGGTATTTCATGTCCAGTCATCGGGCAAAAAAGAAGTGACAGGTGCGAATGTTCTGGTTGCTATTTTCAGCGAACAGGAAAGTCAGGCTGTTTATTTCTTGCAACAGCAAAAAATTACCCGGCTCGATATCGTTAACTATATTTCTCACGGTATTTCCAAAGTAGGAGACGAAGAAGTCGAAACCAATTCGTCATCTGATATTGAAGAAGAGGCCAATCCGGAAAATGCCGCTAAATCTCCGCTTGAATCTTTCGCGACAAACTTAAATGCGTTAGCAAAAGAGGGGCGCATTGATCCTTTGGTGGGGCGAGGTGATGAGCTGGAGCGAGCGGTACAGGTGTTGTGTCGACGCCGTAAAAACAATCCTTTATTTGTCGGTGAAGCTGGCGTTGGTAAAACGGCTATCGCGGAAGGTTTGGCCAAACGAATTGTTGATGAAGAAGTACCCGAAGTTATTCAAGATGCGGTCGTTTATGCTCTGGATCTTGGTGCTTTGTTAGCCGGAACTAAATATCGCGGCGATTTTGAAAAGCGGCTTAAAGCGCTACTGGCTGATTTGAAAAAACAAAAACAAGCCATTTTATTTATCGATGAAATTCATACCATTATTGGTGCTGGTGCGGCATCAGGTGGTGTGATGGATGCCTCCAATTTAATTAAACCCATGCTGGCCAGTGGCGAGTTGCGTTGCATGGGGTCAACCACGTTCCAAGAATACCGAGGTATTTTTGAGAAAGATCGTGCTTTAGCTCGTCGTTTCCAGAAAATTGATATTAATGAACCGAGTGTTGAAGAAACCATCAAGATTTTGCAAGGCTTAAAGTCTCGTTACGAAAATCATCACGATGTGAAATACTCGTCTCCAGCTATTCGAGCAGCGGCCGAATTGTCTGCGCGGTATATTAACGATCGCCACTTACCAGATAAAGCCATTGATGTGATCGATGAAGCGGGAGCAAATCAACGTTTACAACCCACATCGAAGCGCAAAAAACTGATTGGCGTTCACGATATTGAAAATATTGTTGCCAAAATAGCAAAAGTTCCACCGAAGACCGTGTCTGCGTCCGATAAGGACTCATTATTGAATTTGGAGCGTAACTTGAAAATGGTGGTGTTTGGACAGGATCAAGCGATTGACACCTTGTCCAATGCAATCAAATTGTCACGTTCTGGATTGGGTGTAGAAGATAAGCCGGTCGGCTCGTTCTTGTTTGCTGGACCTACCGGTGTCGGCAAAACCGAAGTCACTCGTCAACTCGCGAAAGTATTAGGCATTGAGTTGATTCGCTTCGATATGTCGGAGTATATGGAGCGCCACACTGTTTCACGCTTAATCGGCGCGCCTCCTGGGTATGTGGGGTACGATCAAGGTGGCTTATTAACCGAAGCCGTCAGTAAAAACCCGCACGCTGTCGTGTTACTCGATGAAATTGAGAAGGCGCACCCAGATGTTTATAACTTGTTATTACAGGTAATGGATCACGGCACCTTGACGGACAATAACGGGCGAAAAGCAGATTTTCGTAATGTCATCTTAGTTATGACCACTAACGCCGGTGCAGCGGAACTGATCAAGCCGTCGATTGGCTTCCAGCAAAATGAAAAAGAGAATGACAATATCGAAGTGATTAACCGAACTTTTACGCCTGAATTTCGAAATCGTCTCGATGCCATCGTTTGGTTCAAGGGATTGAGTGAAGACGTGCTGTTGTCTGTCGTTGACAAATTTATCGTTGAGTTGCAAACCCAGTTAGATGACAAACACGTAAACCTTGAAGTATCCCAATCTGCCAGAAAGTGGTTATGCGAGAAAGGGTTTGATGCCAATATGGGCGCTCGACCCATGGCTCGGATGATTCGTGAAAAGTTGAAAAAACCATTAGCCGACGAACTGCTGTTTGGTCGATTGGCCAGCGGGGGACAAGTTAAAGTAACCTTGGAAGCTGGCGCTGACGAATTGACTTTTGAAATGCACGGTAAAGAGGAGGTTGCCGTCAGTTAAGCGGGTCACCGTTCATCGAAATCATTTAATTAAGCCTGAAACCTAACCCGTTCCAGGCTTTTTACTTTCTGAAGTGCTTACTACTGAAGTCGGTAAGAATAAGGAATAAGACTCAGAAGCGTGTGGTAAGAAGGGTTATCTTGCTCGGAAAACAATACGACCTTTGGATAAGTCATAGGGCGTCATTTCAACAGTTACTTTATCACCTGTAAGGATCCGAATGTAATTTTTTCGCATTTTGCCAGAAATGTGGGCCGTAACAACATGACCGTTATCCAGTTCTACCCGGAACATAGTATTAGGCAGGGTTTCCAGTACCGTGCCCTCCATTTCTATATGGTCTTCTTTCGCCATCGAGTTTTATAACCTTTTTCACCAAAATTTGAGCGCGTAATGATGCCTTAATGTGCGGAAATAATCAAAATAATTTGATGATTTAACGTACTTTTTGAAACTTAAGCGAAGATTTACAGGTAAAAGAAGCTGTCGAAAATTAATTGAGTTTTATCCAGCGGTTACCAATCAGACAATCTAGAGGGCGATACTCCGACTTATATTTCATTTTGCGACAGTTCTTAACCAGATAACCAAGATAAACAAACTCCAAATCTTGCTCTCGAGCAAGGTTGATTAATGTCAATATAGCCAGTCGACCTAAGCTGTATTTTTCATACTCGGGATCAAAGTAGGTATAAACGGCAGAATAGCCATTATCAAGGATATCGACCACTGAACAGGCGATCAGCTTCGAGCGGTGATAAAACGATAAAAAGCGAGTGGAGGCCCAGTCACTGAATAAAAACTCTTTATACTGTTGCTGAGAGGGAGGGTACATATCGCCATCAGCATGTCGGTTACTCAAGTATCGCTCATACAGTTGATAATGCTGTTCAGAATATGTTGCTGGTTCTAAACGATATTCAAAAGCGGCTCCCTTTTTTTGACACCGTTTTTGAGTTCGATTGGGTTTAAAGCTATGTACCGGAACGCGTACAGGTACGCAGGCTCTGCAAGTTTCACAATGGGGTCTGTATATATGCATTCCGCTACGTCGAAAGCCGGTTTCACTGAGTCGTGTGTAGAGTTTTTTATTGATGATTTTTTCAGGATCGAGAAAAACGGTTGTTGCCTGCTGCTTGGTAATATATGAGCAACTGTGTGCGGGTGTTGCATAAAAAGTTAACTTTAATAACTCATCATTGGGATCTTGTTGCACAACATCGCTTCCTGTTAAAAGTGATACAAGTTACTCAGTTCTTTTTTTAACCAAAAATTCTGTTCGACTTTTTCATCTCGATATTTATAAAGATAGCTTAGAAACTCCTTGCGTGAAACTTCTTTTGCGCCAAGGCTTTTGAGATGCGGATTGGGCAATTGACAGTCGATGATCGGAAAACCTTCTGATAAACAGTGCGCTGCGAGATAATGCAAGGCAACTTTCGAAGCGTCTGTTGCGCGATGAAACATTGACTCTCCGAAAAAAAGACAGCCTAAACTGATACCATAAAGCCCGCCAACCAGTTTGTCGTCGTCCCAAACTTCAACCGAGTGTGCGTACCCAAGGTGGTGTAAACTGGAGTAAGCTTGTTTCATTTCATCGGTGATCCACGTTTCCTGCCGATTAAAATGAGTTTCCGCACAACCGGTAATAACGCCAGTAAAATCTTGATTGAGCGTCACTCTAAAGTGTTGTTTGCGCAGCCGTTTTGCTAAAGACTTGGATGGTTTTAGTGTGTTGAGATAAAACACAGCGCGCGGATCCGGACTCCACCAAAAAACGGGTTCGCCGGGATTAAACCAGGGAAAAATGCCTCGATAATAGGCACCAACAAGAAGCTGGTTGTTTAATCGATCACCAAACGCTAGTAAGCCATTGGGATCATTCATCGCCTGATTTACATCAGGAAAGTCTTCTGTTCTTCTGACTAGAGGTAATTCAATGCCCATCTTTTCTCGTTTACTGTTAAAACAGACTATTATTAAAAGAAATAACTTGATTTTAATAGGAAACCATAACTCGGAATAAGTAAAGTTAAAGGTTAAAGCTGTTAAATGTTTTATTTTTGCCACCATTTAAAGTACCTCTTACGAGCAATGGTTAATAAGTCACCATTGATTTAACCAAAAAAAACGTTTAACAGCTTTTTTGACCATTGAAGACTTATCCCGGTTTGGCGTTAGGAAGTTAACTTTAATGCGATTTTCCGATCTTGGATTAAAAATGGGCGATGTGATGCAGTTGCAGATTTCTGCTGACTCTGAAGTCCGATTTCCAGTTAAGTTGCTCGGTTTTTTACCGGATTATAGCGTTATGATATCGGCGCCATCGGAACGTAAAGGCGTGCCCATTTTTTTAAAAGAAGAGCAAATGGTGACTTTGCGCTTTGTTGTTAGTCACGTTGCCAGTGGATTTTCGGCAAAAGTATTAAAAATGTGTACCAGCCCAAAGCCTTACGTACATCTTGAAATGCCAAAAAGTGTAGAAGCTGTGGAGGTGCGAAATGCTGTTCGGGTGAATACTGAAATTTCGGCCACTATTATTAATGAAACGCACAAAAGTAACCCGATTAAAGTCACCGTTTCTAACTTAAGTGTGTTAGGTGGGCGATTCGAGTGCAATAAAAAAGTAGCTCTGATCGGAGATGAAATCAGTTTGACCATGACGTTAAACCTGGATGAGGTTGAAAAAGTAGTCACTCTGGATTGTGTGGTGAGAAATAAAGGAAAAACCGAAGAAGTGGGCAAACCTGGAACCGACTCGGTCGTCAATTGGTACGGGTTTCACTTTAACTTTACCGATGACGACGATCGGCTTTTGTTAAAGGCATTTGTTTATCAGGAAATTTTACGCTCATTGCATATGTTGTGATTTTATAGAAAGGAGCGGGGAGCGAAGTAAAAGGAAGCTCTTATTTTCAAGTCTTGCGGAACTTGTAGAGTGGATTACGCTATCGCTAATCCACCCTACAGATAGGCTATAATTTTGTAAGAACTTAGAACTTAGAACTTAGAACTTAGAACTTAGAACTTAGAACTTAGAACTTACTTTTCCAAGTCGTCCAAATATTTTTCAGCATCCAATGCCGCCATGCAACCTGCTCCGGCAGAGGTAACCGCTTGGCGATAAACATGATCGGCAACGTCACCGGCAGCAAATACGCCTTCAACGGTTGTCTGAGTCGCATTGCCTTGTAAGCCCGACTCAATTTTCAGATAGCCGCCATTCATTTCCAACTGTCCTTCAAAAATTTGAGTGTTGGGCTGATGACCAATGGCGATAAATACGCCGTGTACACTAAGATCTTCAACAGAGCCATTTTCCGTGCTCTTAATTTTAATACCGGTTACGCCCATATCATCGCCGACGACTTCTTCTAGGGTTCGGTTCCAATGGATGGTGACATTGCCTTTTTCAGCACGTTCTAAAAGTTTATCGCGTAAAATTTTCTCAGAACGTACATCGTCACGCCGGTGGATCAGGTGAACTTCAGACGCAATATTGGAAAGGTATAACGCTTCTTCAACAGCTGTATTTCCACCGCCAATAACGGCGACTTTTTGGTCACGATAGAAAAAACCATCACAAGTAGCACAAGCGGAAACACCTTTACCCATAAAGGCTTTTTCTGATTCAAGACCCAAGTATTTGGCAGAAGCGCCGGTGGCAATAATTAAGGCATCACAGGTGTAGCTGCCCGAATCGCCTTTCAGCTTAAAAGGTCGGTTTTTCAAATCAACTTCGTTTATATGGTCGAAAATGATTTCAGTACCAAAGCGCTTGGCATGACGTTCCATACGTTGCATCAGTTCCGGACCTTGAACACCTTCGTCATCTCCGGGCCAGTTATCGACATCGGTGGTGGTGGTAAGTTGGCCGCCTTGCTGCATACCTGTGATGATTACAGGGTTCAGATTTGCACGTGCACCGTAAACTGCAGCGGTATAACCCGCAGGGCCTGAGCCCAAAATCAACAGGCGACAGTGTTTAACTTCGCTCATTCAATCGCTCCAAACAATATCTGTTTAAATTTAGTGGCTACTATAATGAGTAACTTCGCGAGGGACAATGTTAAAGCGGCGATTTCTGTAATGAATTTTTTCAATGATTGAAGAAATTATTGTTTTTGCTGAGAAGACTAAGCCATCCGGAGATGGCTTAGTCGAAAGCGCGACGGTTGTTAAGTCGCTCAAATTCTTTGCTAAAGGTTATAAACCCAGAGCCTGGCGAGGGTCAACAAACGGGAGTTTTTGACTGTCAGCCACGCTTTGATGAGTGACTTGACCGCGATACACATTCAAGCCGTTTAGCAAATGCGCATCGGCTGCTAAAGCCTGTTTGTAACCTTTATTGGCCAACGCAATGATGTAAGGTAGAGTGGCATTATTCAGCGCAAAAGTCGATGTGAGCGGCACTGCACCGGGCATATTCGCAACGCAATAATGGACGACGTCATCAACGAGGTAGGTCGGTTCAGCATGAGTGGTCGCTTTGGATGTCTCAAAACATCCGCCTTGATCGATAGCAACGTCAACCACCGCGGCACCCGGTTTCATTTGATGGACCATTTCCTGAGTAACCAATTTGGGCGCTGCGGCACCTGGGATCAGTACGCCCCCGATGACTAAGTCAGCTTCTAGAACATGGCGCTCTAAGGCATCCTTACTGGAAAAAACGGTTTCGATTGCGGCACCAAATTGCACATTGACTCGACGTAACACGTCGATGTTTCGATCCAGTAATACGACCTGTGCGCCCATACCAACAGCTATTTGTGCTGCATTGCTACCCACAACACCACCGCCGATGATAACCACTTTAGCAGGCGAAACTCCGGGTACACCTCCTAGCAACATACCGCGTCCCATGCGCGATTTTTCCAAACATTGCGCACCCGCTTGAATGGACATACGACCCGCAACTTCAGACATGGGTGCTAGTAAAGGTAAACCGCCGGTCGTTGAGGTTACCGTTTCATAAGCGATACAGACTGCGCCGCTGTTAATCAGATCCTGAGTTTGTGGAGAATCGGGGGCTAAATGGAGGTAAGTAAAGAGGATTTGTCCTTCTCGAATACGAGCGCGTTCTTCGGCCAACGGCTCTTTTACTTTCACAATCATTTCGGCTTCGGCAAAAACATCTTCCGGCGTTTGTCGAATTTCCGCCCCAACAGCTTGATAATCTGAATCGGTAAAACCAATACCAATACCGGCGTTATGTTCAACGATAACTTGATGGCCATGAGCGATCAGTTCACGCACACTGGCGGGAACCATACCGACACGGTACTCATGGTTTTTGATCTCTTTCGGTACACCAATTAGCATTACTTTCTCCAAAAACGGGCTCTAAAAGATAGGCGCAAGTATAGTCGTAACTGAACAAAATATTTCACTTTAATTACAGTGAAAACAGTATAAAATATTGCTTTTAAGGTAAAATTAAGAGAAAGCGACTGGTATCATGGCTGATAAAGGACGAATCCTCGATAGAATCGATAAGTCGATATTGCGAGAGTTACAACGTGATGGCCGTTTGTCGAATGTTGAACTGGCCAAGCGGGTTGGGCTCAGCGCTACACCCTGCCTGGAACGAGTTAGGCGGCTAGAAAAGGACGGCTTTATTAAAGGATACGGTGCTCGGGTCAACCCACAAAAGCTTGGGTATGGGCTTTTGGTGTTTGTTGAAATTACACTGGAAAAGACTTCTCCGGCGGTTTTTAATGAGTTTAAACACGCCGTGAAGGACTTAAATGAAGTTTTGGAGTGTCACCTAGTTTCCGGTGACTTTGACTACCTGGTTAAGGCCAGAGTTGTTGATATGGCGGCTTATCGAACATTACTTGGTGAAACGTTGCTCACATTACCCGGAGTGAGCGAATCACGAACTTATGTGGTAATGGAAGAGGTGAAGGAAACTTCCGAAATTTATATCGGTTAATAACGAACCTCAACGACAATAAAGAGTCATGTTATTATGCGCTAAGTCAGGTTTAAAAGTACCTGAATAATGCAAACTATGGAACACAATAGAAAAGCAAAATAGGTAGTCAGTTTGTCAAAAAGTAATGCAGTGAATTCAGATCCGGTTCAAACCGCGGCGGCATTAAGTTGGCGATTGCGAGAAGGGCTGGTGATTTGTCTAGGCGCCATGGCTTTGTTTTTGTTATTGGCGTTGGCAACCTATCATCACCAGGATCCTGGTTGGAGTTATACTGGAGCCGGTGAAACCATTCGAAATTCAGCAGGTCGTGCGGGTGCTTGGCTTGCGGATGTCTTTTTACAGCTATTTGGCTATTTGGCTTACGTTTTTCCTTTCATGATTGTCTACCTGGCTTACCTTATTTTTCGTGAACGTAAACTCATTGAGCAACACGATTGGCGCTATTGGGCATTACGCTCCGGAGGGTTTGCATTAACACTCATGGCGGGTACAGCGATTGCGAGCCTTAATTTTGTTGATCCTCTTGTACAACCCAGCTACACGTCGGGCGGAGTTTTTGGTCAGTTAATTGGAGACTTTCTAATTGCTGCCTTTAATGCGCTGGGTACCACACTCATTTTACTTGCCTTGTTTTTAACCGGTTTTACACTCTTTACTGGCTTATCCTGGTTTCGATTGATGGATCAAATAGGCGCAGGCGTCTTAAATGGGTTTAACTGGATAGGTGAAAAGTGGACTGAATTTAAAGAAAAACGCACCGAACAAAAACAGTATCAAGAGAAAAAAGAACAGCGTCAAAAAGCGATCGCTGTTGAACAGGAAAAGCGAGAAACGCGCAAACCGATTCGTATCGAGCCCGTGGTTAATAAAATTGAGCCCAGTGTTCGAGCTGTAAAAGAAAAGCAACAAAAGCTATTTGACGAACCGGTAGTGGGTGAGTTACCACAAATGGATTTATTGGATGAGCCTATGCCTTCAAAACACCCGATCTCAGAAGAGTCATTAGAAGCTATGTCTCGTTTGGTTGAGCTGAAGCTGGCCGATTTTAATGTTCAGGCAGAAGTAGTCGCGGTGCATCCCGGTCCTGTTATCACCCGATTTGAACTGGATCTCGCGCCGGGTGTTAAGGTCGGTAAAATTACAAACCTGGCGAAAGATTTGGCAAGAGCACTGTCTTCGGTGAGTGTGCGTGTGGTGGAGGTGATTCCAGGTAAACCTTATGTCGGTTTGGAAATTCCAAACGAGCATCGTGAAATTGTACGTCTTAAAGAAGTGGTGGGTTCCAAAGAGTTTGACTCATCTAAGTCGAATTTGAGTATGGCCTTAGGTAAGGATATTTCTGGTTTACCGGTGGTCATAGATTTAGCGAAAATGCCACATTTGCTCGTTGCCGGAACCACCGGCTCAGGTAAATCGGTAGGCCTGAATGCCATGCTGCTCAGTATTTTGTACAAGGCTGGTCCGGAAGACGTACGCTTTATTATGATTGACCCTAAAATGCTGGAACTTTCCGTTTATGACGGCATTCCACATTTATTAGCGCCGGTCGTAACCGATATGAAAGAAGCCGCCAATGCATTGCGTTGGGGAGTTGCTGAAATGGAACGCCGCTACCGATTGATGGCTGCAATGGGGGTTCGTAATCTTGCTGGTTTTAACCGTAAAGTTCGTGATGCTGAAAAGGCTGGTGAACCTTTAACCGATCCGCTGTGGACACCAACCGATGATATGAGTGAAGCACCGACCGAACTAGAAACCTTGCCGCAAATTGTCATTGTTATCGATGAACTCGCGGATATGATGATGATAGTCGGTAAGAAGGTGGAAGAGTTGATAGCGCGGATAGCTCAGAAAGCTCGAGCGGCAGGCATACATTTAATTTTGGCGACACAGAGGCCATCGGTGGATGTGATTACAGGGTTGATTAAAGCCAACGTACCATCCCGCATTGCGTTCCAAGTTTCGTCGCGGATTGATTCTCGTACCATTCTCGACCAAATGGGGGCCGAGCAATTGTTAGGGCAGGGGGATATGTTGTATCTGCCCGCTGGGAAAAACATTCCAACTCGTGTTCACGGTGCATTTGTGGATGACGATGAAGTGCATCGAGTTGTGGGTGATTGGCAAAAACGTGGAGAGCCTGAGTATGAAGAAGCCATCACCTGTGGGGTGACGGAAACCGAAATGTTGGGTATTCCGAAAGGCAGTGACGAAGAAGCCAGTGCAGAACGCGATGAGCTCTACGATCAAGCAGTGCAAATTGTCACCGAGTCCAGAAGAGCCTCAATATCTGGTATACAACGTCGACTTAAAATAGGTTACAACCGTGCCGCTCGCATGATTGAAGAAATGGAGGCGGCTGGGGTGGTCAGTGAAATGCAATCAAATGGCATGCGGGAAGTTATTGCTCCCCCACCTCCTAAAGATTAATCCTTAGACACTAGAGAGTTTTAATTAATGACTAAAGTTTGGTTAACCGTTGCCTTTTTGTGCAGTTTAAATGTTTTTGCTTCTGATGTTGCTGAGTTGGTAACAATCACGCAAAAAACGGAAAGTTTCGAAGCGAAGTTTGAACAAAAAATTAAAGATCAATTTAATAATGTGAAGGACAAGTCCAGCGGAATATTTGTGTTAAAAAAGCCGTATCAATTCATCTGGCATACTCAATCACCCTTCGAGCAGAAAATCATTTCCGATGGTGAAAACTTATGGACATTCGATATGGATCTCGATCAAGTTAATATACAAACGCTGAATAAAGCCATGGGTAATACACCGGTTTTTTTATTGGGTGCCGATGCAGAGACTTTGTCGAAAACCTTTGCCATTCAAAAACTGGTGAGTGGCGATGATTCAGCTCAAACTTTCGAGTTAAAACCTCTGGAGCAAGGTTATGCGTTTGAGAGAATGCTGGTGCTATTTAAGGAGCAAAACCTCAAGGAAATTTTGCTGTTCGACACCTTAGGCCAACAAACTGTAGTGGATTTTACCGACGCAAAGTTGAATCAAGATGTCGATAATTCGCGGTTTCAGTTTACACCGCCTGAAGGTGTCGATGTTGTGGACTCGCGAGAAGCCAATTCGCGTTAAACAAATCGACAAGGCAACAAATCAAAATTACTATGGATGATCTATTCCAGACAGAGCAACCTTATCGTCCCTTAGCGGATCGAATGCGTCCTCGAAACTTAAGTGAATATATTGGACAAAGTCACATTCTTTCCGATAGTAAGCCCTTATGGCAATCGATAGAAAACGATCAGCTGCATTCCATGATCCTCTGGGGGCCGCCTGGCGTTGGTAAAACCTCACTGGCCCGACTGATTGCTAATGAAACCCACTCAAAGTTTATTGCCATTTCAGCCATTATGAGCGGTGTTAAAGAGATTCGTGGTGCTGTTGAAACCGCAAAACAAACGCAAGTTCAAGGCACCAAAAGTATCTTATTTGTTGACGAGGTGCACCGCTTTAACAAAGCGCAGCAGGATGCCTTTTTGCCTTTCATAGAAGACGGTACTTTTGTGTTTATTGGGGCGACCACTGAAAACCCATCATTCGAATTAAACAACGCATTACTGTCGCGTGCTCGTGTGTACCGTTTAACCATATTACAGCCCGAAGAACTTCGTAACTTAATGCACAACGCGTTAGATGACGAAGAAAGAGGGCTAGGTAAACTTAATTTAAGTATTTCTGAAAGTGCGAGTGAACTGTTGATAAACGCTTGTCATGGTGACTCAAGGCAACTGTTAAACTATCTCGAAATCGCTTCGGATTTTGTGACCCAAACACAAAACGGAGAAATTAGCGAACAGCATATAATCGAAGTGGTAGGTGAACGAGTTCGCCACTTTGATAAATCGGGCGATTTGTTTTATGAACAAATTTCGGCACTGCATAAATCAGTAAGAGGGTCGGATCCGGATGCCGCTCTTTATTGGTTTTGCCGAATGCTTGATGGAGGATGCGATCCTTTGTACATCGCTCGTCGTGTGGTGCGCATGGCCAGCGAAGAAGTGGGTAACGCCGATCCGCGTGCGTTAACGCTCGCACTCAATGCCTGGGACACTCAGCAACGGCTCGGATCGCCGGAAGGCGAGTTGGCAGTCGCACAAGCCATTTGCTTTTTGGCATCAACGGCCAAAAGTAATGCGGTGTATAAAGCTTATGGAGCTGCTCGCGAGTGGGTGAAGAACGATCCAGGATATGACGTTCCGGTTCACCTGCGAAACGCACCAACATCGTTGATGAAGTCGATGAACTACGGTCAGGCTTATCGCTACTCGCATGATGAGCCTGATGCGTTTTCACCCGGGCAGTGTTATTGGCCCGATGAGGTAAAACCACAAGTGTTTTATCAACCGGTTGATCGTGGCTTAGAAATTCAAATTGGCGAAAAGTTAACCCGTTTTCGTCAGGAAAATCAAAAGCACCGAAAGGACCACAAGTAATGACTCCCCAGTGGATTTATTTGATAGCTGTTGCATTTGGGAGTGCATTAGGTGGCGTTGTTCGTTTTTGGGTTCGAGAATATTTGCCGCACTTGATCCGGTTCGATTTTCCTATAGGGACATTAACGGTTAATGTTGTAGGGTGTTTGGTAGCCGGAATATTGATGGCTTATTGGCAGCAGGCACACGTTTCTCCTGTGCTCAAGGCTGCAGTGATGGTTGGGTTTTTGGGGGCGTTAACCACATTTTCTTCGTTTTCTGTAGACACTTGGGTATTAGTACAGGATAAGCAAATGGTAAAAGCAGCAATAAATGTGCTGCTCAATATGAGTTTTAGTCTGATTGCGGTTTTTTTAGGGGCCTGGATTGGTGGTAGAATAGCGCAATCATAACAAATCAGGACGTAAAGGCTTTCGATGATAGATCCTAAATTATTACGAAATGAACTCGATACCGTGGCAGCGAATTTGGCACGACGCGGTTTTGCACTTGATAAACAACAAATTATCGAGCTGGAAGAGCAACGTAAAAGCATTCAGGTGAAAACTGAAGAGTTGCAAAACCAGAGCAAAACCAAATCGAAAATGATTGGCCAGATCAAAGCGCAAGGCGGTGACGTGCAATCGGTTCTGGACGAAGTCGCCGAACTTAAGAAACAACGTGAGGCTGCAGAGCATCAATTAAAAGAAATTCAACAGCAACTCAGCGATATTCACTTGTCGACACCGAACTTACTGGATGACTCCGTACCCGATGGTAATGATGAAAATGACAATCAGGAAGTGCGCCGTTGGGGTGAGCCAAAGACATTTAATTTTGAAATTCAAGATCATATCGCTTTGGGTGAAATGGATAGTGGGCTTGACTTTGCCGCATCAGCAAAACTGACAGGATCACGATTTGTGGTAATGCGCAATAGGATTGCAAGACTTCATCGCGCCTTGATTCAATTCATGCTCGATGTACATACTAAAAAACATGGTTATCAGGAAGTTTATGTTCCTTATATGGTTAACCGTGACAGTTTGATGGGCACTGGGCAGCTACCCAAGTTTGAAGAAGATTTATTTGCTGTAAAAGGCAGTACCCAAGACAATCGTCCACTTTACTTGATACCAACTGCTGAAGTACCTGTGACCAATTTGGTCAGAGATGAAATTGTTGATATTGAGCAGTTACCATTAAAGTTTGTTGCTCATACCCCTTGTTTTCGTTCTGAAGCCGGATCTTATGGAAAAGATGTGAAAGGTTTGATCCGGCAACATCAGTTTGAAAAAGTGGAGCTGGTGCAAATGGTGCATCCGGATCATTCCATGCAAGCTCTGGATGAGTTAACCAGCCATGCTGAAAATATTCTCAAGTTGTTAGGGCTGCCATTTAGAACGGTATTGCTTTGCGGTGGTGACATAGGTTTTGGTTCGGCTAAAACCTATGACTTGGAGGTTTGGCTACCTGCACAAAACACCTATCGAGAAATTTCATCTTGCAGTAATTTTTGCGATTTTCAGGCGCGTCGAATGCAGGCTCGCTTCAGACAATCCGGTGGGAAACCCGAACTGTTGCACACGTTAAACGGCTCCGGTCTTGCTGTTGGAAGAACCCTTGTCGCCGTTTTAGAAAACTATCAAACCAGTGATGGTCGAATTGAAGTACCTGAAATTTTACAGCCATATTTAGGCGGTGAAGCATTAATTTGATCTAAATAAAGTGATCGTAAGTTTGGGCGGGTTTTAAACCCGTCCTTTAAATCCAGCTTTACTGTTCTTGCGTAGACTCAATCTTTGCCAATAACGCTTCAAAACCATCAGAAACATCCACGCTTTTTAGTTGTTCACGATAGTTTTGCAAAATTTTGATGCCTTCTACTGATATATCCACAACTTTCCAATCTTCATTACCGTTCATGTGTTTTAGAGTATAAATTATGCTAAAGGACTCGTTTTGTTTGGAAACGATTTCGCTGTATACCCATGCCGTTTTTTTACTGGATGAAAAGTCAGTTTTTAGAAAATTAAATTTATGATCATCATAATTAGCCAGGCCCTTAGCGTAGGTTCGGATTAAGTGATTAATGAAAGCATTGGTAAAGCGTACCTGTTGTTCCGCTGTTAAGTTTTTCCACACCTTGCGAGACAATAATCGTTTCCCGAGTCCCTGAGTATCGACCAAAGGCAACAATTGTTCGCGCACTATTTGGTGCGCGAATTTTTCATCGGTTTGTAACTGCTCCCGGTTTTCATCCAATAGTTGAATCATCGAGTCAGCAGCTTGCTGTAATAGCTCTTCGGGAGCTGTTACAGCAAAGCTCAAGCTACTGGAAAAGATAAGCAACGTTGACAGCAGTTTTTTCATAAGTTGCGACCTGGTTAGAATTGTTTTTGACTTCAGGTTTTATTTCAATTCAATTTCGTTGTTTTTCATTTTTTCAATGACAGAATTTAATCCGTCTTTTTGAATTTGCTGGCCGAATTGATTGCGATAACTCGTGGCCATGCTAATCCCTTCGATGCTGACATCCACAACGCGCCATTCGTCCAACCCTTCAGGCTTTTTAAGTAAATAGTCAATCTTAACTGGAGTGCCTTCTTTTTGCTTCATTTCACTTTTTACGCGGGCTGTTTTACCCGATTTGCTGTATTCAGTATCTTCAAATTCGAAAGTTTGACCATCGTATTGCGCAAGACCTTTTGCGTAGGTTTTTATTACCAGATCAACAAATTTTTCGACAAATACTTGTTGTTGACTGGAGGTCGCATTTTTCCACTCTTTGGCCAGAACGCGCCTACCTAAAGCTTCTTGATCGATATAGGGAAGCAGTTCTTTTTTTACTAGGTTAATAGCTAGCGACTCATCTTGTTTGAGTTTGTCTTTGTTGGTCTCTAGGTAGCCCACAATATTGTCAGCCACTTGTTTCAGCATCACTTTGGGTTCCGTTTCAGCCATCGATGCTGTTGCGATAAATAACGAAATGGTTGTAAAAATTACTTTCTTCAAGCAGGTCATTATGGGTTCCTTATTTTCTTGTCGTGGCCAATTGGCCCTCAAGGCATGTAGCCAAAGTTTATTTTAAGAGGATTAACTCAAACTGAACGGTATTTTAAACCTAAATTAATCCGTTGGACAGCATACAGAATGGTTCTGCTAGCTGCAGCTGAATCATTCTGTAGTGAATTGCGGCGCATTTAAGCTATTAAGTATTTCTATATTGTTATCTTACATTTAAAGCGGTTTATTGATTAATTTAGGTTAAATGCAACGTTTCGGTTTAGGAAGTCCCGCAATTTTTGTGGCTTGTTTAGCTGGGCCTTTGGGGAATAATTTATGCAAATAGAGGCTATTGCCTTTATCTGGCCCTAACTCTTTTGCGAGATACTTCACTAAAGGGCGAATCGAAGGGCTGGTTTGGAACTCTTCATAAAATCGACGGACATACCGTACTACCTCCCAGTGATCATCGGTCAATGCAAGGCCATCGGCTTCAGCAATCAAAGGGGCTAGTATTTCACTCCACTGGTTAGGATCCAGCAAATAGCCTTCTTTATCGGTTTTAATCGAGTCTGGTAGAGTGTCTGGCATCAGCAAAAAGTCCAGGTTAAAACTTTATCAAAGCGTGTAACCAGTTTAACCATGGCAGAGTAATCTGCGATTGGCTTAATATGCTCAGAAACGGAGCCAACCCCTCTCATCGTGACATCGGTTGAAAGCACAAAAAGGTTATGTTCAGCAAAAAAATCGTTGTGAACGGCCTGATATACAGCATCTTCGAACAATAAAATAGCGTCACCTTCGTTTAAAGCGCCGTTCAGTCTGTTTTGCTCTTGCTCGGAAAGTATACGATTGATTAGGTGCAAACAACTCACAGGCTAATTACCTTTTGATGATGGTCGATTAATTGTCGAATCGATTCGGAATTTAGCTGCTTTGCTTCAATCATGAGCTGTTGATTTTCTATTTTGTTACGAATGAGGGAGTCCTGACAAACGTAAATATTGTTGATATCGTAAAGTTCCAGAGCGTTAAGTAAACGAGTAAATTCTTTGATGCCGGCCAGTTTGGGAAATTGGTTTTCGACCAAGTTCCAGATACCGTCATCGAAAAATAATAGACTGACTTCGTCATCAAATGCGGCATGCGCCAGCGCCATATCGAGCAACTCTTTAGCGTTGTCCTGACCATAAGGTGGTTTGTTAAATAGAAACAATATTTTCATAACGGACTGGTCAGCTGAAATGAACCGAGTGTTTGCTGGTGTTTAGGGCTGTGACCCAAGCACCAAGGCCATCAATTTCAAACGGAGGAATTACATTATAGTGTTCTAATTTAGCTAAGTCAGCGTCCTCTTTGCTGATAATTCCACGTTTGTTGGCTACTGAAATACATGCTTTAAGTGGGAAGTTGTGTAATGTAGCCAATTGCGCCCAGCGATTACCTAAGTGTGGTTCATCATTGGCCGGATTCAATAAACGGTTGGCCACGTAAACGGCATCACCATAAAAAAATACGCAATTGATTGTATGACCTTGCTGATACACAGCTTCGGCAAAACCTTGAGCGCTAAAATGGGCCTGTGAAGAGTAGGGTGCGCCGGTAACTAATAAGGTGAAGGTTTTGGTCATGCTGATTGGAATGTCTTTTTAACTGTAATTAATTTTATCATAAGGCGTTATTAAAAAACCCGGCTTTGAGCCGGGTTTAATCATTTTGTTCAGGTAAATATTAAATCAATCGTCACCGCTGAAAGCGGAAAGCAAATGAAGAATATTCATAAATAGTACATAGAGGTTAATGAATATATTCATTGCTGCCAGTATATAGTTGGTTTGTTCTCCGCGAATGATTGAGCTAGTATCGTATAAAATATAGCCAGACATCAGCAGAACCATGGCTGCAGAAATGGCAAGACTCAGACCAGACATATACCATCCAAAGAAGTAGTTGCCTACGAAGTAAAGTAACGCGATACCAAATACAACCATCAGGCCTGTAAATAAGAATCCACGCATAAAGGTGAAGTCCTTTTTAGTAGTGAGTACATAGCCTGACAAGCCGAAAAAGATTAAGCCGGTTAAACCGAGCGATTGAACGATTATTTGTGGTCCGAAAGCCATTTGGTAGTAGTTAAGGATCGGGCCTGCATAGAAACCTAAGAATCCAGTGAACAGGAATACCATAAGAATGCCCGCACCACTATTAGCGGTTTTCGCCATAACGAAAGGCAAGCCAATTATTACAGCCAGATAAAGCCAAGGGGAAATAGGAGCAATGTTCATTGCCATCGCCACACCAGCCATGACCCCACTAAATAGAATGGCTGCGCCTAATAAAAGGTAAGTGTTTTTCAATACTTTGTTAATCTCAATGCTGCGAGACCCAGCACGATCAACAACATTCACGTTATGTTCCATAGGGACATTTCTCCGGAATTCAGAAAGTTAAGTTGACAACACAGACAAATATATCAAATTTTTGTTTCATAACAAGTGATATCATGTTGCCGATTATTTCATGGCCGCTTTTGGCTAACTGCTAACCAATGGATGAAAAAACTCGGAAAAAGTTCAATGAAAGGCTTGATTCTCGGCATCTTTCTAGTATTATTCGCCTTCCTCGCGGAGGGATGGCAGAGCGGTTGAATGCACCGGTCTTGAAAACCGATATTGTTTTAAAAAACTTATTTTAAAACAATGGGTTGTACTTCTTGACTTAATTCATACCTCTAATATACCCTCGCGTAAAGTAATTCGGAGAGTTGGCTGAGTGGTTGAAGGCAGCGGTCTTGAAAACCGTCGAGGGTTAATAGCCCTCCGTGAGTTCGAATCTCACACTCTCCGCCATATTTAAAAACCCAGCTATTGCTGGGTTTTTTATTGCCTGCAAGTCAGCATTCGTTGCATATGAAAGTGTCCACTAAGTGATAGAAGTACCAACTACTTTATTAAAAATATACAAGTACAGAATGCTCTTTATTGCTCGCTTTAATGTTTGCATAATAAAAGCACCATTGTTACCGAGTAATTAACTCAGTTAGGAAGTCTATTTCTTGTACGTCTTGAAAATTATTATTTGGCTGCAAATGTGTAAACTCAGTGCCTAGCAATTTAGCTAGGCACTGCCTCTAGTTACAAGTTACGAAAACACAGCTCTATCAGCCTAATAATCCAAGGAATGATCCAGCGCCATCTTTTTGGATTTAACTTTTTTGCTTTGCGCTTATTGGCGCCATGAGTATTAAATACTTTCATAAGTACTCTCGTGCTACACATTGGGCACTTTAAAAGACGAATCAGTTCAACTGGTCCGATTTCTTATAGCATCCTAACGTGCCAGTATGTAGCACATAGGGCAATCCTTGCCTTGTTTTAAAAGTTAGTTGAGCTTTATCTGGCGAGATTCCTCAACTATCAAAGGCCGCTTTGGCGGCTTTTTGCTATTTCTACTTTTTAATTCAATTTTCACCTCCACATTTATCTACAATACTTGGTGCACTATACCAGAAGCTAAATGATAAATGGGTCACTTGACACTGAAAAAACTGGTTTTTTATCGCATTCATTCCGTTTTTTATTGGCTACTTGTATAAGTAGTTGAACATTTTCTTATCATCTATTATCTCGTTTAGCGGTAATTCAAATATTAGAACTATATTGTGGGCAAGAGGTTCAATTAGCTTCTTTTTAAGGTGGTTGACACTTGTGTTGTTATGTGGTAGGGAGTGATGTTAAAAGAGCTGTGAGTTCGCGATGTGATTCGGTGTTACATTGTATTTGAAGTACTTTTCGATGTACTGGGTGCCGTAGAGCTTTTTTCACTTTAACACCTTTTACAAAGTTGAGAACACAATTAATACCAATATCATTAGTAAGTAGGTTTGTTTGAACTTGGTGTAATTTTCACAGTTGCTGATTCAAATTTGGAGCAGTAGGATCTCTCAGCGCTGCGTAAGGAAGCGCGTAATAAACAACAGTTTTTTAGAAGTAATTAAGGAAGTTTTGTGGAACCTACGTTTAAGGATATGAAGATTGTTTGTGAAAACGATTCTGGAAAAATGATTTCAATTTCTTTTATCAATGATCGCTATCATGGCGCTCGTCTTGAAAAACAAATGACCGCGAAAGAAGTGGCGGATCGCCTTCGTCAACTGGCCGATGGGATTGAACGAGATTCGAGGTTAAAAGTTTTTTAAAGCGGCGTTTTATTCCGTTTGATTTTTGATATATCTCAGATAAAAATAAAAACGCAAATAGGCGATTGTCTGTAATCCATTTGAGAGATCTCTTACTTGAGTCAACTTTTCACTTTTGCGATACTTCGCGCCGTCTCATCAGGGAGTTGTTGCTTCACAGGGACTTAAAACAAATAAACGTCTGCGCACAACAAACACAACGCAGACAAAATTTAAATTCAGACTTTTTCTTTCAGGGGACACTCATGCACCGCGTTTTATCTGCGCTCGGTCTGTTTTTGGCCGCGTTTTTTGCTACCACTTTATCGGCTGCTGCGCCTTATCCTGCGACGAATGTCAAAGGGCCGGCTACGGATGCCGATGGCACCTACACCATTACCTATACGCGTTCGAATGCTTACATGTATCGCTTATACGAAAGCAAAAATGGGGGCAGTTACGCGTTTGTTGAAGCCCGTTCGGATAAAAGCAGCTCGTTTACGGTGACCGACCGAGTTGACGGTCGCTATGTTTACACGGTAGAGGCTTGTAACCTCAGTCCCTTCCGTGGACTCGAGTGCAGCATGTCATCACCGAGCAATGTGGTGACGGTGGCATCGTCGCCGAATACGCCCGCTAAACCCACCGGACCTTCCAGCAGTAGCAGTGGCAATTACACGGTTTCTTGGAGTAAACCGGCCGGCACCGTGACTTACTACAGCGTGCAAGAGCGTAAAAATTCCGGTGCTTGGGTGCAGATTTCCAGCAAGCACAGCACGACCAGCATGGCGTTCAGTAATAAAACCAGTGGTACTTACGATTATCGCGTGCGTGCTTGTAACGGTTCGGATGCGATGTGTTCGGCGTACAGCAGCTATTTGCGTGTGACGGTGACCATTGATGCGGGCAGCCTAATCCCTGATGCCACATTGCCAAGCGACTCCATTCCCAACCACGATGCTACTGTTGGTGCACTCGAAGGTGGCGCTGGCGTTTCCGGTGGTGCTGCCACTTACTCCATTCCGATTGCGATTGCGCCAGGAAGAGCGGGCATGCAGCCGGCGGTTTCCCTCAGTTATTCTTCGCGCAGTGGTAATGGCATTGCCGGAGTCGGTTGGAGTTTAAACGCCAGCACTTCATCCATCCATCGTTGTGGGCAAACCGTGGCGCAAGACGGTAAAAACGTAGCGGTGACTTATTCCGCCAGTGACGACCGATTGTGTTTGGACGGTCAGCGATTGATGGTGGTGAGTGGTACTTACGGACAGAGTGGTGCAGTGTATCGTACTGAGCTCGACAGCTTTGTTAAAGTGACACAAACCTACAGCATCAACTCAACGTCGAGCTATTTCGTTGCACAGTTTAAAAACGGACGCACTTACCATTACGGGAGCAGTGACGCACGGCATAAAGCGGGCGGACGCAATGAAGTACTTCGTTGGGCTTTGGATAAAGTTGAAGACCCCTCGGGCAACACCATTCACTTTGATTACAGCCAGTACGGTGAAGGCGAGTGGTTATTGAGCAACATTGATTACACCGGTACCAGTGTGCGTGGTAATCGCAAAGTCAGCTTCACATACGAAACCCGTCCCGATGCCAGTGTGGCATTTTTGGCTGGAGGAAAAACCGAAAGCACCCAACGCTTAAAAGCCATTGAAACTTTCGTTAATACCAGTGATCTCGTGCGTCTTTATACGCTCGAATACGACATCAGTAGTGCAACTCAGCGTAGCTTGCTAAGCAGCGTGCAAGAGTGTTCTTACGTCACCGGTACCAAAACTTGCTTGCCGAAAACGGAATTTAATTGGCAAGACAGTGCGATTCAACTGGAAATGAAAAAAGTGAATGGCCAGTTAAGCCCACTGATAAAAATGTTGTTCAAAACGCTGGGTGATTTGGATGGTGATGGCATTAAGGAAGCAATGACCTACGAATACGCCTGGTCAGGTGCGGAATTAAAACTGTACCGACTGTTTTCGCTCAACGCCGACGGTAGTGAAATTTGGAGTTTTGAGTTTGGCGAAGACGATATCGATTTGGCGATGTCGCTTTGGTCTGGCAATTACCTCGACTTCGATAACGATGGCGTTTCCGAACTGTCGCGCGTAGTCGACAGCGGTCAGGGGAAAGAAAACGTGTTTTATCGCGTGGTGAACACCAATGGCACTATCACGCTCGAGGAAAAGTTTCGAACACAAATTTTTTGGTCGTCCACAACTGGCAACTTACTAAGCGATATTTATTTGTACCTGGGCACATACGCTGACATCGACAACGATGGCTTGATTGATTACATCGCCAGTGCTCCAGATTACAGCAATAATAAGATTGATATTAAGCTTTGGAAAAACATCGGTACGGCAAAGTCACCCAGTTTTGCCAATCCTGTAATTAAAAAATCGTACAGTTACGATCCAACAAAAAGCAGCCGCAAAGTGACTTTCAGCCACTTAGATGATCTAAACGGTGATGGCTTGTTGGATGTTTTTCTGGACGATAAAACCTGTTACTCAAACCTTCATGGTGTGCTGATTCAGGATCAGGAGAATAACTTTACCGAAACGTCTTTTGAATCGATGGGGATCAGCTCCAACAACCACCCCAAGTACGTGTATCACCAATGGGTAGATATTAACGGCGATGGGTTAAAGGATTATTTGTTTGTACCCAAAAGTGGCACGCACACTTGGTATTATCAGTTGAATAACGGCGGCTCGTTTGAGTCGGCTGTGAATACCGGAAGTACCGCTGGGTTTATTGATGAGAAGCTGTATAACCAATCGCCCAATGATAAGTGCGGACAAACGGTTGGAACGCACGTACCCAAGTTTGGTTCGCTGATCACCACTTCGGACTTGGACAGCGACGGCCGTTCGGAATTGATATTACCTATTAACCAAGAACCCGTCGTAAAGTACTGCCTCAGTCGCACAAATTGGAACGCTCAAAACAACACGACTTTTACGTTAGCGAGGAGAGGTAATGAGAACTCCTTATCGGTTAGAGAAAATATTATTGATGTCGTTGTTGTCGCCCAACATATTCCTACAGACTTGGAGTTTTGTGCTCACTCCGGCGGCGATGGCGAGCTGTACCAAAAGGGATATGGTTCAACCGATCAAAGCGTTTATCAGGTTAAGCCGTACGAGTTTCGATATAACGCCAGCACCAAAAAATACTCGCTGGTCGCTTCATTAGGACAAACACTTCTGAAACAAAAAGGGTTGAGTCACAAGAATCCGTGGAACATCGATTTGTACGGTGATGGGTTAAGTGACATGGCCATTACCATGCACTCGAATTTAGACAACTTGAATGCCACACCTGACATCAATGACCGTGGTTATTATTTTTACCACAACAAAGGCGCTGCATCGAACAGCAGTGAATACGCCAAAGCGCCCGATTTACTGAAAAAAGTCACCAACGGTTTATCGATAGAAAGCGAGTGGGATTATGCGCCACTCACTTCCAAAGCAGGTCGCAGCGCAAGCGAACCCGCGCTGTATGCAGTAAAAGACATTAACGATCCCAACCGTTACGTCGATGATGATCATTTCTACTTCACCTCGTCGATGTTTGTGGTGTCGAACTTCAAACAAAGCAATGGCATTGGCGGAAATAACAGCACGCGTTATTCGTATCGCGAAGCGATGTTTAACAACAAAGGTCGAGGCTTCCAAGGGTTTCGCAGCATCATAGTCGATAACCCCGACGGTACCCGAGCGGTCACCGATTTTCATCAGAAGTTTCCTTATGCAGGACAGCCACAGGAAGTGCGCAGCTGTTTAATCAGTGACAGTGGCGAGACCTGCTCGGTGAACCCTTTGACCAAAACACGCTACGCCTACACCAGCCAACACACCGTCAGTGGCGACAGCGATGTCACCTGGGTGTATCCAAGTCAAACCGAAAGTTGGCAGTACGATTTGGAAACCCGCAGCCAAACGCAGTACAGCAAAAGCAACGTGCTCAGTACCGACAATTACGGCAATGTGCTCGAATCGAGTAGCCAAGTGGATACCGGCTTTGGTGTGGTGACCAGCAGCACGGTGAACGTTTACGATTATTCGCAAGTGGCGAACTGGTGGATAGACATGCTGGCCTCCAGTGAAGTCACTACTAATCCGGTGAAGTACCGGCA
Source organism: Pleionea sp. WD8-19 (assembly GCF_055326765.1). Classification (NCBI taxonomy): domain Bacteria; kingdom Pseudomonadati; phylum Pseudomonadota; class Gammaproteobacteria; order Oceanospirillales; family Pleioneaceae; genus Pleionea; species Pleionea sp. WD8-19. The sequence continues at coordinate 59,617 of NZ_JBUZOU010000021.1, forward strand.
GAACACCACCGGCATTGAAGCCAACACCGATACCACTAAAAAAGTGAAAACCAGCTATAGCTGGAATGCCACCCATCGCAAACCGTCGAGTGTTACGGTTTCGGCGACACAGGGTGGGGGTAAAAGTGTGACCACCAGCACCAGTTACACCACATACGGACTGCCCGATAGAGTCACCACCTCAAGCTCAGGCGAAACCGCGCGTTGGGTCGATACCGATTACAGCACCGATGGCTACTTCCCCACGCTGGTGAAGAACAACCTGTTCACAGCGAGTCAAACGAGCATTCACCCTGAGCACGGTCAACCGGAATGGACCGAAGACGCCAATGGCAATCGCACCAGCTACACTTACGATGCGTTCGGCCGAGTCATTGAAGCGCAAACCGCGGGCAGTCCCAAAGCCTACTCCGGTTATCAGAAGTGTTACTCGAACTGTCCGGCACGCGCGGCGTATTTTGTGGAAACCCGTCAAGTTGGCGCGCCCACCAGCGTCGTCTACAAAGACGCCTTCAACCGCGTCATTAAAACCGAAAGCCAGGGCTTTGAAAACGCTAACACTCTGTACCAATGGACGCAGTTCGACGGTCTGGGTCGAACCGTGTTTGAGTCCATCCCGTCGTACACCGACAGTTACTTAAACACCAACAGCGATGGTGTCCATTACGTGGCTTACGATGCGTTGGGTCGTTTAACCGAAAAACGCAGTTCACAAGTGAGCAACCAAACGCTCGTCACCACTTACGATTACGCTTACGGCAATAACCCTTACCGCACCTATGTGCGGGCGGGCAGCCTCAATATGTGGCGCACTTACAACAGCATCGGTCAGTTGATGCAAACCACCGATGCGCTGGGTGGCATCACCCAGTATGCGTATGACGGCGCAGGTAACCCCATCGTGCTGGAAGATGCGAAAAACAATCGCATTACCGCCGCTTACAACGCACTGGGTCAAAAGCTGTGGGTGAACGATCCCAACATGGGCAACAAAACCTTTACTTACACCGGCTTTGGCGAAGTGGACACCGAGCGGGATGCCAAAGGCCAAACCACCGATTACAACTACGATACCTTGGGTCGTGTGATTGAGCGTAAAGTGAACACGGTCTTGGAAGCGGAGTTTAAATACGATACCGCTTTACAAGGCACAAGCGGCCAATGCTATGGCTTGCCGGCCAGTGAAAACAAAGTCGGTGAAAACTATTTGAAGCAATACCGCTATAACGAGAAGTGTCGAGCCAGTAAAACCACCACCACCATCGATAGTAAAGAATACGATGTACTCACCCATTGGGACAGCCGTTATGGCCGCGTCAAAGGGCTGACGTATCCGTCTGACCTCACGGTTGCGTATGAGTATGACGCCACCGGCCTCACCAAAACCGTAAAGAACGCGCAAAGTGGTGCCACTTATCGCACCATCGATGAAATGGACGCGCTCGGTAACTGGACAGAAGCCAGCTACGGTACCTCCACCGCCAGCATCAGCCGCGGCTTTGACCCGGCCAGCGGACAAATGCTGTTTTCTCAATTGCAAAAAGGCAGCAGCAAACAACAACGCCTCGATTACACTGGCTTTGATGCGTTCGGCAACCTTAAGAACCTGTACGTTGAGAATCGCCAAAGCAATGGCAGCATTTACACCGACCGTGAACAATTCCTTTACGATGGACTGCACCGCTTAACACGCAGCACGCGTACCTTTCACAGCGGAGAGAATGACCAAGTAAGCTACGGTTACGATGCCGTCGGTAATATGACTTATAAGTCCGATTTCTCGATTAATGGCAGTAACTACGTTTATGGTGATAAGTCGAGAGCTTACGGAAACGCAGGTCCCAATATGGTGCGCCGAGTGACCCAAGCCAACGGTAAAGGTTACCGGTATTACAACTACGATAACAACGGCAACTTAACGTCAGACAGCATTCGCAACATTGCGTACAACGCCTTTAATAAACCCACGGTGATTGATTTAAACCCGGGACATTATTTGGGCCCTTGGGACACGCAAGTTACCGCTGACATTACGCTGAACTTTTATTATGGCGCTGACCAAATGCGCTACAAGCAGTTCAAAAGCACCGGCGAAACGACGATATACATCGACAAGTTGTATGAAGAAATCAAAACCGACAACAAAACCGTTAAGAAAAGTTACATCGGCGATATTGCTGTGGTTACCGAAACCACGGAAAACGGAACCACTACTAACAATACCAAATACTTCCATCGTGACCGTTTAGGCTCGATGAGTGCGGTGTTCGATAACGCCGGTAATGTACTTGAGGCCCACAGTTTCGACCCCTTTGGTAAACCTCGAACGGGACGACTGCAAAATAAATTCAACGCCATTTTAGATTCCGATACCTCCACTCGCGGCTTTACTGACCATGAACATATGGACGATGTGCAGCTCATTCATATGAATGGGCGGGCGTATGATTACAACTTGGGACGATTTCTTAGTGTGGACCCGTTTATACAGAGTCCGGGTAACAGCCAGAGTATGAATCCATATTCGTACATCATGAACAATCCGTTAGCTGGTACGGATCCGAGTGGGTATTTGTGTTCGGGTGCTTTTTGTGATTTGTATGAAAGTGTAGATAATCATAATTCGAGTCGATATGGGCGGAAAGATTACACCTGTCAAATCTCTTGTATGGGAGGAAACGGTGGTGATCAAGCTCAAGGAGCTGGCAGTGACTCAAATAAAAATACCCCCCCCGAAGATATAGAGCCTGGTGGTCGTTGGGTGCACGATTCCACTTTCCAGACAGAAGGGAAATCTTCTCGAATAGAGTCGTATATTTGGATCGGACCTCGAAGGGAAGCTGTTGAAACAGGTAGTACTGCGCCCGAAGGCAACAATGCGCCAAATAAATCAGGCTCGTCTGGAAATTCGGGAAGCAGTGGTGGTGGAGTAGGGAACGCTCTTTCTGCAGCGACGGCTATGATTCCTTTTGGTGAGTCTATTTTGGCAGCCTCTCAAGGCGATTGGAGTGGTGCGTTTAAATCTGCTGCAATTGAAGGCGGTATGATGGCGCTAGGAGCTGTAACTTTTGGTGCAGGTTATGCTGCTTATCGGGGCTATAAGACATTTAAAGTTATAGAACGAGCGAAAAATATTGCTAAGATTAGGCAAGCTAAATCCCAGCGTAGAATGCCGTATGCAAACCCCAAGAGTCGGCCAGCCTATGGAAAAGGACAGGTCGATGAAGTATGGGACACAGCAAAACAATCTGATGGAAATGTTTACGATCCAAATACCGGTGAATTATTAACTTGGGATAAGTCAAAATCCAGAGCTGGTCAATGGGATATGGGACACAAACCAGGTCGAGAATATAGAAAACTGCATCGAGACTATGTTGATGGTAAAATTGATAAAAAAGAGTTTCTAAGAAGGTATAGAGACTCCAATAATTATCAACCAGAAAGCCCTTCTGCAAATAGAAGTCGAAGATATGAGGAATAATGAATGAGCTATGAGCAATACTTCCAGCTAGTCCGGAACAATGAAAATAGTACTCTTATTGCTTCACTAAAGGATAATATTAATGGAATATTAAATGAAGAGTTACAGAATCTTTTGCAGGAAGCTATAGCTTACAATAATGAAGAAATGTGCTCATATTTAATTGACTTAAGTATTAATATTAATCACCAAGATAAATATGGGAAAACTCCGCTACACTATGTAGCGGAGTATAAATGTGAAAAAATTGCTGAACTGTTATTAATCAAAGGCGCGGACTTACATATTCAGGACAAACATGGAAATCAACCGTTGTGGACAGCCGTTTTTAATGCGAGAGGATACTATAATTTGGTTGAATTATTTATGAAGTATCAACCAGACATTAATCATAAAAATAAAGCCAAGAGATCTCCCTTGGATTTTGCTACTCAAATCAAAGATTCTCAACTCATAAATACTTTAACATCAAATTAGACATATTGACTTTTGGTGTAGAGTGCTTTTTGGCCACCGTAGTTTTTTCCGAATTTTCGGTCGTAGGATTTTGAAGTTTTACGACCGTTTTCCCTCTTTCTCATCGTAGTATTTTTTTCTTTTTACCAAACTACTGTCGCAATATTTCTCAAACGCCGTCGTAAAATTTATTGTACTACTATCGTATTTTTAAAAAGCACTGAATCCATGAAGTTTTTTACGACGGTTTGGAGAAGTTATCGTTGAAAATTGATTGACATCTAGTACAACGATTGCAAAAAATATTTAAAACGTTGTACTACAAAATTTAACTGCCATTGATTCTAGTATTAAATATATCACGTAAATCTTGAACTTTCGATTCAAAAAACGCTTCACTAAACTCAAAATCGGAGGCTGCGATCATTTCTTGGCTCGATAAATGGTCTGAAAGCAATTTAAAATCTTCTGCACAGTTGACAATAACGCGACCAGAATTCGTTTTATAGTGAACACCCGCTTCGTCGCGTTTCATAAACTTGAGTGGGACTAAATCAGTGTGCCATGCGTGGTGCGTACAACCTTTTTGTTGTTGCTCCATCGTGAGGGGGATATTGAATTTTGAGCAATGCCACTTTGCACCAGGTTCTTTTGTGTTTGGAAATCCATACATGCAATTCCTGCAGTTGACATCGCGCGGCAGTTTGTCACCCCAATAAATGGCTTGATACTCTTCTGATTTGTAGTTTTTGATTTCATAATGATTGCGGTGCGGGTAGGACGATTCAGGCAGTCGATCATCCATTACCGCTTCAGCTCGCGCGAAGAAGGTATACCAGGCATCGGGATCATAATCGATGATTTCAATATACAAATCCGAATCGTTTTTGTTATACACAATAAATACGGCGTGTTTCAGTTTGGTTTTATGCATGTAGCACTGGCACTGCGCCCAATATTTTGGCTCGGTAGAGCGGCAACCGTTTTTGGCAAATTGTTTGAAACGATCATCATTTGCGCTTTTGTATTCTACAACAGCCCATGTATTTTCAGGCAGCTCTGGAAAGCCTTTTCCCACACCGTCCATCGAGCCGCCGAAATGACCGCCTAAGTCTTCCGAAAAATGAAACTGTTTACCGGTATTGGGATTAACGGAATAAACCGATAAGTGCGGTTCTTTCGGCTTAGTAACGTCGGTTTGAATACCCGCTTCACGTGCACTTTCATTGGTAATGGTTTCGAGCCGTTGACTTAAAAATTCTTCAACAAAATCACCCATTCGAAAAATACGATTGATACGAGGCTTGGGTGTGTTAGGCAAACACCAACGAAACTTTAGCCATAAGGTGCGCGTGTCTTCTTCACCAATTTCTGAGAATCCTAAATGGCCGCGTATGGGGCTTTCTCGTACTGCTTGGCGCTCTGCTGCGTCCAGTAAGGCTTTTGTGGTTGGTCGATCATTCGCTGCATCACGTTGGTTCGTGTCTATTGTTTCATTCTGATTGGGTGCAACAGTTACATTGTTGAGTCGTTCGCGCAATGCTTGAGTTTCGGTACTTAACATAAACGTTCCTCGTGTTCATAGATGATTTCAATGGCGGCTTTGTGTGGTAAAAACGGATCAACAGTCACTCCGTCAATCGGTTTTAAAATTGGATAAGTGTTAAAAAGCTCGATGGCATGTTGTGCGGTTTGTGGCGTTTTAATGCCGGGTAGGGTGAGTGCATTCCAATCCCTTTGTGCGGTTCGTCCTGCAATTCCTCGGTAACCAAAATAAAAACTTTTGTAGGCGATTTTCATTCCATCGAGAGACTGAAACGCCATTTGCAAATAAGCGCGGTTTCCATCTTTGATTTTGTGTAAATAGGTTCGCGCCACCTGAAAGTATTCGGGTTTGCCTTGGCTGCTTAAAACCGCTCCAGATTGCGCTGTGAAAGAATGAGTCACAAAAATCAAATCACAAGCGCTGCAATGTGTTGAGCTTGGCGCGTTTTCATGCTCGCAGTTTGGACAAATACGAACCGGCTGAGGTTGGAATTGAAAGTTGCAAAACTTGCATTTAATCGCGTATAGACTGACCAACTCCTGACAATTTTCACATGCTTTAACACGTTTGATGGTTTGTCCTTTTTCCGGTGGAGTTGCGCAATCGATGGGGCCGAAGCGTTCCAAACATCCGCCAAAATCCAATAACAAGCAATCGACTTTTCCCGTTTCTGGAGAGAGGCGAGCACCGCGTCCCACCATTTGAATGAACAAGCCAAGTGATTTGGTCGGGCGCATCATCACAATGCAATCAATGGGCGGAATGTCCGTACCCTCGGTTAACACTCCAACATTCACTAAGCAATCGACTGTTAAATTGTGAGCCGCTTCAATCAGTCGTTCACGTTCGTCATCGTCCATATCACCGTGAATGACTGGGACGTTGTAGCCCATTTCAGTGGCGACCTGAGAGATTAATTCGGCGTGTTTAATGGATACCGCAAAAAACAATGAGAGTTTGCGTTTCTGAGCTTTAAGCGCGATGCGTTCCCATTCGAGAAGTGCCGCCACCACTTGTGGGTATTGGTTCACACGCTGCTCTAACAAGGTTTTCGGAAAATCGTTGCTGCCACCTAAACCTTTGAGGTTGGGTTTGCCTAAATCATTAACCGGTTTGGCGGTGATGGGAACTAAATAACCCTGTTCCATTAATTGCTTGATGTTCATTTTAAAGGCGACACCATCAAAAACTGTGGAGTTATCCTCACCGTAAATTAATCCATCGTTCATCCGGTAGGGTGTGGCCGTAAACCCAGTGACGTTCACTTTAGGATTGATTAAACGTAATGCCTGAATGATTTTTTTGTACGCGGATTCGTCTTTCGGTCCGGCGTTGTGTGCCTCATCGATAAGAACCAAATCAAACTTTTCGACGTTGTGAACGATGTTTTTCAAACTGTCGCGACTGGCGATGGTCACTTGCGCAATTTCTTTTCGTTTAAGCTTCGCGCAATACACACCGAGCGGACATTCCGGAAAAACCGTTAATAGTTTTTTCTCGGCTTGTTGAATGAGTTCTTTTCGGTGTGCCAATACTAAAATGCGAGCACTGGGTTTGAGCTTTAAAATTATTTTTAACAACGCGGAGAAGACAACCGTTTTACCCGCGGCTGTTGGGAGCACTACCACAGGATTTTTACCCGGATGTTGACGCCAGTAAGTAAACAAGGCATCAATCGCTTGTTGTTGATAATCACGTAATTGCATAGAGGTTTATTGCACGCTCAAGTGTGTGCCGCCCGAAGGCGGCAAGTGATCAGCTTAAAAAGTTAGGCATTGCGCCAGAATGGGTTTGTGCTTGCGTGATATGTGGTTGTGGTACGTTAAGGGGTTGTTGTGTTGATTGAGCTGACATTTCTTTGGGGAGTGGTTTAAATCCAAAGATGATGTTTTTATCAGGGTAGCGGCCGGATTTGTCCACTTCTTTACCGACACGGCCGATAAACTCTTTGCCTTCTAACGCATGCACTTGACTGGTTTTTAACGAGCCT
>NZ_JBUZOU010000022.1:0-58031 GCF_055326765.1 Pleionea sp. WD8-19
CACCACACCAAAGCCGGTATCCACTTGGCTACTCGATTCGAGCACATTGCCGTAATGGTCGGTACTGAGCACGTTGCTTTTGCTGTACTGCGTTTGGCTGCGGGTTTCCAAATCGTACTGCCAACTTTCGGTTTGACTTGGATACACCCAGGTGACATCGCTGTTGCCACTGACGGTGTGTTGGCTGGTGTAGGCGTAACGTGTTTTGGTCAAAGGATTGATGGCACAGGTGTCATTACCGTCACTGATTAAACAAGTGCGTGCTTCTAAGACTTGCCCGGCCAACGGAAAGGTTTGATGAAAGTCCGTCACACTGCGTGTGCCATCGGGACTGTCGACAATAATACTGTGAAAGCCCTGAAAGCCTCGACCTTGCACATGATGACGTGCGTCTCGGTACTGATATTTGGTGGTATTCTCACCACCGATACCGTTGGACTGCTTAAACGCGCTGACTACCGTCATGGTATTACTGAAATTGAAGTATGGCGGATTAGCGCCACTGCGACTGGTGAGCACATACAGTGCTCGGCCATCGGCGTGCGGTTGCGTTAATGGTTGGTACGTCCATTCGCTGGTTACATTGAAGCCATTGGTGACCTGGGTAAGGCTATCGGTGTTTTGATAAGCGAACTGATAAACGAATAAATCGTGAGGCGTTTCTGTGTTGGTGCGTGTGCCATCGTCTTCGTAACCGACCCCTGTCACAAGTTCTTTCACACCATCACCGTTAATATCCAGCAGTTTGGTGTTTTGCAAAGCGGCGACCATTTCGCTGCTGCCAATGTTGGCCACTTCAAAACTCAAGCTGCCGTTATGAAAACGCGTTAAATGAATTTCGTATTTCCAGGTATCGTATTTGTGCGGAATGCGATCGCCGCCCATGCCGCCGTCTTCGCTCGCCATCGGATCAATAGGACACACCACACCGGGCGGCAAGTCGGTTTGACACATCGCCCAAGCACGACGATTGACGGGCACTATCCAATCGTTAATGCCATCACCATCGTAATCCACCTGGCGAATGCGATTGGCAAGCGATTGTTCTTTGCGCGCTTCTTCGTTGTGTATTTTTCGGTAAACCGGCTCCGCAATGTTGGTATCCACACCGGTTGCTAAACTGCCATTGCCTTGGTTCAGAAACAGCTTCCAGGTGTAATGGGTTGATGTGGATTGGTACGACAAAACCAGTAAATCTTGTAAGCCATCGCCATTTACATCCATCCATTGCTGCATCCCTGGACGATAGTTGCGCTTTACCAGCGACAGTGCCACCGACAGTTGAGTAAAACTGTGATCGGCGTTTTGTCGATACCAAACCACACTTGTGCTGTAAGCGCCAAGGCGGACCAAATCCAAACGGCCGTCGCCATTGAAATCCATCACTTGAAACTCAGTGGCACTAGCGTTAGCGGCCGACATAACGTTGCCATTGACCAAATTGAATTGAGGGGCACTCGGATTGCCATTGTGCAAATAAAGCTTGAAATACAAGTTTTTATCACCGCCGCTACAATTCACAATGGGCGTTCCGGAGTTGTCCGGGTTGGGCGGTAAGTCACTTTGTGTACAAGCGTAACGATTAGGCACCAAGAAGTCGGTGTAACCATCACCGTTAAAGTCGCCCGTATGCCCTTGACAAAAAACAAACGTACCGTATGCATCGCGCGTGTTGTAACAGGTTGCATCAATGCCCGTGTTGAACACTTCAATAACCTGGTTGTTTTCCCAACCGAACAGCACCAGTTCGCCATTATTGTTGGCTCGAATGAATTCGGCTTTACCATCGAGGTTGTAATCAACGTATTGGTTGCCAAACTGTGCGGTCAGTGCCATGCCACCGTTATTGCTATTGTTGGTGGTAGGCGTAACCCATTGGCCTACGGAAGTGATAAAAAACTTCCCGTCTCGGTGCATGTCCAAACCACCGTCACCGTCCAAGTCTTTGCTTTGGTCGAGCGACCAAAAACTGAATTCACCGGCGCTTTTATCGCTACCGTATTGGCCATTCAGTGTTCCAACGGTGTGTTGGTTGCTGTTTAACTTGCTGAACGCACGCGCCGATTCCTGCCAATCGAATTCCGTTTTCGGCAAACAGGTTTCGGTGCCGGTAACGTATGAGCACTCCTGCACGCTGCGCAGCACACTGCGACCCGTGGCATTACTGACCGAACCGTACTCCAATTCGTAACGGCGTAAGCGATCACTGGTATTAACGAAAGTTTCAATGGCTTTTAAGCGCTGGGTGCTTTCGGTTTTTCCTCCAGCCAAAAATGCCACACTGGCATCGGGACGGGTTTCGTATGTGAAGCTGACTTTGCGATTACCACGCACACTGGTACCGGTGTAATCAATGTTGCTCAATAACCACTCGCCTTCACCGTACTGGCTGTAATCAAAGTGAATGGTGTTGCCCGAGGGGTCTTCAACTTTATCCAAAGCCCAACGAAGTACTTCATTGCGACCGCCCGCTTTATGCCGTGCGTCACTGCTCCCGTAATGGTAAGTGCGTCCGTTTTTAAACTGTGCAACGAAATAGCTCGACGTTGAGTTGATGCTGTAGGTTTGTGTCACTTTAACAAAGCTGTCGAGCTCGGTGCGATACACTGCACCACTCTGTCCGTAAGTACCACTAACCACCATCAATCGCTGACCGTCCAAACACAATCGGTCGTCGCTGGCGGAATAAGTCACTGTTAAACTTTTCCCATCTTGCGCCACGGTTTGCCCACAACGATGGATGGATGAAGTGCTGGCGTTTAAACTCCAACCGACTCCGGCAATGCCATTACCACTGCGCGAAGAATAACTGAGGGAAACCGCCGGCTGCATGCCCGCTCTTCCTGGCGCAATCGCAATCGGAATGGAGTAAGTGGCAGCACCACCGGAAACGCCAGCGCCACCTTCGAGTGCACCAACAGTAGCATCGTGGTTGGGAATGGAGTCGCTTGGCAATGTGGCATCAGGGATTAGGCTGCCCGCATCAATGGTCACCGTCACACGCAAATAGCTGCTGTACGCCGAACACATCGCATCCGAACCGTTACAAGCACGCACGCGATAATCGTAAGTACCACTGGTTTTATTACTGAACGCCATGCTGGTCGTGCTGTGCTTGCTGGAAATCTGCACCCAAGCACCGGAATTTTTACGCTCTTGCACGCTGTAGTAAGTCACGGTGCCGGCCGGTTTACTCCAAGAAACCGTGTAATTGCCGCTGCTACTGCTGGAAGGTCCGGTGGGTTTAACAGGCGTATTCGGCGACGATGCCACCGTCACCACATTGCTCGGTGATGACATGCTGCACTCAAGTCCACGGAAGGGACTGAGGTTACACGCCTCTATTTTATAGAGGTAGCTAGCATCAACCCGGTCGGTTACCGTAAACGAGCTGCTTTTATCCGAACGCGCTTCAACAAACGCGTAACTGCCCCCATTTTTGCTTTCGTATAAGCGATACATGTAAGCATTCGAACGCGTGTACGTAATGGTGTAGGTGCCATCGGCATCCGTAGCCGGCCCTTTTACATTCGTCGCAGGATAAGGCGCAGCGGCCGATAAAGTGGTAGCAAAAAACGCGGCCAAAAACAGACCGAGCGCAGATAAAATGCGGTGCATGACAAACCCCTGAAAAATCGGTGTGATACTTTTTTTGTTTGCGAAGTGTTTTTATTGGCGCAAACGGTTATTCATTTGGTGTCCCTGTAAAGCAACAACTCCCTATTGAGACCGCGCGAAGTATCGCAAAAGTGGAAAGTTGGCTCAAGTGAGAAATGTCTCAAATGACACTCATACATTCACCATTATAGGTAAATATTCACATGCGAGATACATCAAAAATCAAACGGAATAATACGCTGTTTTAAGAAACTTTTAACTTCGAGTTCCACTCAATGGGATACACCAATGTTCTTAAACGATCGGCCACTTATTTTGGTGTCATTTGTTTTTCAAGACGAGCGCCGTGATAGCGATCATTCATAAATGGACATTCATTCAGAGTTAAATAAAGAGCGTGAAGCTTTTAAGTTCCAATTTAAAAAACAAGAGTCCTTTAAAAACAAAAAAGCCACTCTCATTAGAGTGGCTTTTTGTAGTGAATGCAATACTTACACTCGTCGACGTCCGATTGCTAATCCAGTTAATCCTAGCAATACAAACCATCCCATTGACCCACTGCTGGCCGGTTGAACGGTATAAGGCACGTCCGATAATCCATCATCTTTTTCAACGATTCGAACGTACTCTAAACGCCAAGTCGGTGCACCGTCATCCGAACTGGCGTATTGAAAAGCAACGGTAATGTTTCCACCAATAAAGTCGGTAATATCAACTTCACCAGACTCTTTCCATTCGCGATTTCCTTCCGACCAAGCCGCTCGATTGGAAATATCAGTCCAAGTAGCTGCACTTACATCACCCGCATAATCAGTCGAAATTAAATGAAATTAAACCATGGACAGGACACCCTTACTTCAATCGTATTGCCCCAAAGATTAGTGCAAGTGTATGGGCGTTAAAATGTTAAGCCACCTTATTACCGAGCGATCACTAAGCAACGCTCAAAACTCTACCACTATCTCATCACCTTATAACCAATCATTCGCATTTATGCCTTGCTTGTAATTTCCGTTCAAACTTCATACAGTAAGACCATTCGACATAAAAGGAGAAAGGCATGCGTTTATTACTCGCTTTAGTGGCCCTGTTGGCAGTTATCGCTGGTTTGGTCTTACTGGTAAATCGTCAGAATACAGTCGAACAAAACGTATCTCATAAACCTTCAAGCCAAAGTACGGACTATATTAAGACAATTAGCGAGCCTGTCTTGAACCAAAAAGAATCGTTTTCGCAGCAACAAATTGCTGCTGCCGAAGCCTATTTCGACCAACTCGAAAATAGCCACCGTATCAAGCAACAGATTAAACAAATGGATGAACTGGATGACGAAGAGCGACAACAAAAAGCCAATGATTTGCTTAAAGAAGTGACCAGTCTCGAACAAGAAAAGATGATAAACAATGCGGAGTCGTTGTTTTTAAAACTCAGCGTAATGCGCTTTTTAATGGATGAGTACGAATACAAAAAGTACGCAGAGCAAGAAATTGGTCAACACAAGCAAGCCGTGGACATAGCATGGCAAAATTACCAGGAAAATCGCGATCCACAGTTTCTTGATTACAAACAACGAGAAAAAGAGCTGGTCCAACGTATTTTACAAATGACGGAGTTTCCCGATGGCTTAACACGTGATCAGTATTTGAGACAAGAAATCGAAAAGTTAAAGCGTGAAGCTTATCGATTGGATAACGGGTAAGAGGTTCGAGGTTCGAGGTTCGAGGTTCGATAAGATTTTGAATTCGTAACGCAACTCGAAACCGCTTTTATCATTTCGTTCCCCGCTCCCAGCTCCTCGCTCCTTTCTTTCCCAGCCACCTCTTGTCACCAATATCAAATCCCCTTACCATTTAGCCCAAATCTAACGCATTTAACCCTTTCTTATCCGTTTCGGAGTTCCAATGAAAATACTCATCACCGGTGGTGCAGGTTTTATCGGCAGTGCAGTTGTTCGATTAGTACTCGAAAATACCCATGATCAGGTCGTTAATGTCGATAAGTTGACCTACGCCGGTAACCTGGACTCTCTCCCCGGCTGTACCGAAAACCCTCGCTACGCATTTGAGCAAGTCGATATTTGCGATGCGTCGGAACTCAACCGTGTGTTTAATGAACACCAGCCAGATGCCGTCATGCACTTGGCCGCCGAAAGTCACGTCGATCGCTCTATTGATGGGCCAGATACCTTTATCCAAACCAATTTAGTCGGTACCTTCACCTTGCTGGAAGCGGCTCGCAAGTTTTGGAGTAACCTTTCTCCAAGTAAGAAAGAAACTTTCCGCTTTCATCACATCAGCACCGACGAAGTATACGGCGATCTAGAAGGTACAACCGATTTGTTTACAGAACAAACCCCTTACGCGCCCAGCTCACCCTACTCCGCGTCTAAAGCCGGCTCCGACCATCTTGTACGCGCTTGGGGACGGACCTACGATTTACCCATCTTAATGACGAATTGCTCCAACAACTATGGCCCCTATCATTTCCCAGAAAAACTGATCCCACATATGATTTTAAATGCCCTCTCGGCTAAACCTCTTCCTGTATATGGTGATGGAAGCCAAATTCGCGATTGGTTGTATGTGGATGACCATGCACGCGCACTTTATAAAGTGGTGACCGAAGGTAAAGTTGGCGAAACCTATAATATCGGTGGGCATAATGAAAAAAAGAACTTGGAAGTGGTGCAACTTATTTGTGATTTACTAGAAGAATTAGCACCAGAAAAACCTCAAGGCATTTCGCAATACCAAGACTTGATAACGTTTGTAAACGATCGTCCTGGGCACGATTTACGTTACGCGATCGACGCCAGTAAAATAGAGCGCGAATTGGGCTGGCGACCACAAGAAAGTTTTGAATCTGGTATTCGAAAAACCGTGCAATGGTATTTGCAAAATCAAAGTTGGTGGCAGCGAGTTCTCTCTGGAGACTATCAACTGCAACGTATAGGAGCATAACCATGAAAAAATACAAAGGGATTGTGCTAGCGGGCGGTTCTGGTACACGTTTACACCCTATTACTCAGGGTTCTTCGAAACAGTTGCTGCCCATTTACGATAAACCCATGGTTTATTATCCTTTGTCCGTTTTAATGCTGGCAGGCATTCAGGATATTCTGGTGATATCCACACCGGAAGATATGCAAGGTTATCAACGACTATTGGGCGATGGCAGCCAGTTTGGCCTTAGCATTTCTTATACCGTTCAACAAAACCCCGACGGTTTAGCACAAGCCTTTTTACTCGGTGAAGACTTTATCGGTAACGATAATGTGTCTTTGGTGTTAGGCGATAATATTTTTTATGGTCAGCATTTTACCGATAAATTAAAAGCCGCAGTGGCTCGTGAAAGTGGAGCGACAATATTTGGCTATCATGTGAATGATCCGGAACGTTTTGGCGTGGTTGAGTTTGATGAACAACAAAAAGCAATCAGCATTGAAGAAAAGCCAGCCAATCCCAAATCGAATTACGCCGTGACTGGTTTGTACTTTTATGACAACGACGTGATTGACATTGCACACATTATTAAACCATCAGCGCGTGGAGAGCTGGAAATCACCGACGTGAATAAAACGTACCTTAAACGTGGTGATTTAAATGTGTCTTTATTAGGTCGCGGTTTTGCCTGGCTCGATACCGGCACTCACGATTCGTTATTGGAAGCCGGTCACTTTGTACAAACCATTGAGCACCGACAAGGCCTAAAAGTCGCCTGTTTAGAAGAAATAGCCTATCGAAATGGCTGGATCACTCAAGAGCAATTATTGAAACAGGCCGAAGCATTAGAAAAAACCGGCTACGGACAATACCTGCAAAAAGTTGCGGAGGGCTACCGATGAAAATCATCGAAACCCCATTAAAAGATTGTGTGCTCATCGAGCCGAAAGTGTTCGGTGATGACCGTGGTTTCTTTTTAGAAAGTTTTCAGGAAAAACGCTATCAAGACATGGTAGGAATTGAGCAACCGTTTGTGCAAGACAATCACTCACGTTCCTCTAAAGGTGTTTTACGCGGATTGCATTTTCAGCACAAAAAACCACAAGGCAAATTAGTGCGAGTGGTACGAGGCGAAGTACTCGATGTTGTGGTGGATGTGAGAAAAGACTCTCCTTCTTTTGGGCAATGGTACAGTGCTGTCTTGTCTGAACAGAATAAACAGCAACTGTGGGTTCCCCCGGGTTTTGCACACGGTTTTGTTGTGTTGTCGAATAGCGCCGACTTTGAATACAAATGTACCGATTACTACGATCCCAGCGATGAAGGCGGCATTATATGGAATGACAAAACCTTAAACATTAACTGGCAAGTACAAAACCCTATTTTATCCGACAAAGATCAAAAATTAGCGAGTTTTAAAGAGCAATTTTTATGAGAGTATTAATTACCGGCAGTAAAGGACAACTGGGGCGTTGTCTCATCGATCAACTTCAAAACACCCCGTTCGAATACTTAGCAACCGATCGCGAAGAGCTCGATATTATCGATGAACAAGCGGTTGACGCTTTTTTCCGTTCTACAGACATCAACTTAGTGATAAATGCTGCCGCTTATACCGCTGTCGATAAAGCCGAATCCGATAAACAACTTGCTTATCAAGTGAATGTTCAGGGACCGAAAAATCTTGCTAACGCATGTGAGCAACAAAAAATACCTTTGATTCATATTTCTACCGACTATGTTTTCGATGGTGAAGCCAATGAGCCCTATTGCGAAAACGCCGCGGTTAGCCCACAGTCGGTTTATGGCCACTCCAAACAGGAAGGAGAGCAAGCAGTTCAAAGCACATGCTCACAGAGTATGATTATTCGAACCGCTTGGGTGTTCAGCGAATACGGCTCAAACTTTTTAAAAACCATGATGCGGCTGGCGCAAGATCGCGACCAACTGTCGGTTGTGAATGATCAAATTGGATGCCCGACTTACGCTGGAGATTTAGCCAAAGCACTACGGGTCATTATTGAAAAAGTTCAGCAAGGGAAACAATTACAAGGCATTTATCACTTTTGCGGCAACTCATCTTGCAGTTGGTACGATTTTGCAAAAGAAATATTCGCTCAAGCTAGGCATAAAAAATTACTGGACAAAACGTTAAACGTCAACAAAATATCTACCAAACAATACCCCACTCCGGCTAAACGCCCAGCGTACTCCGTACTCAGTAATGCGAAAATTGAAAAAGAGTTTGGCATTAAAGGTTCAGACTGGAAACAAGCAATTGGCAAGGTATTGGAAAAGCTTTAAGTATTTTTCGCCTATAAACGTTGCCGACATTCCGCTGTTTTATCCGGCTCTGGCCCAACATACTTGGTGCTGATGTTAGCCAGTAAGTTATCCCCCTTGTTGTCGAAACGAATTTTTCCACTGGCGCCTTGATAACTGAGTTGATTGTGTTTAATCAATAGTGCTTTAATTTGATGGTAATCTTGAATGCCAATGATGTGGCCATCACCGGTTAAGCTTTCCATGGCTTGTTTAAAATCGAGGTTTAATTCCATCATTAACGTATTGGCCATTGCAAACAATATGACAGAGTCATAAACGTAAGCCGCATCATACCCGCTTACTTGAACATCAAACAGCTCAGACAGCTTTTTATTTAATTCGCTATCGTTTGATGCCTCTGATATTAAAACTTCTATACAACGAGAAACACGATTTGCTTTAGATGATTCGATTTGATGCGGCTTCACATTATCTCCCGTTAGCAGTAATGGCAATGAACCTCGCCATTGTTTTTCAAGCTTTTCAATAAATGGAATTATAATGTTAGCACGCACACTTAAAACGATAGACTGCGGTTCAAATCGTTTCATTTTTTCTAACTCAGAACCAATTTCAAGAGCATCGATATTGATGAATGAACTGTAATTCACTTCTTCCAACTTTGCCGTAGGCAATTGTTGTCGGATACCTGCTGCAATTTCCTGGCTGTAAGGATCTCTACCATTAATCAGATAAACACGCTTATCTCGGTTTCGTTTTTTAATTTGATCAACAATCATGGCGACTTGTTGTCGATTGCTGGCAACTAAACGCCAAAAAAGCGCATTGTCCGATAAATCACTTAATTGATTTGCCGAAGCGGCATAAGTAATCAGTGGTACGCGATTTGGAATTGCCGCTTGCTGCATTACGGCTTTCACACTGTCCGATGTTCCTGGCCCAATGATGCCTTTCACATTGAATTTATCAATTAATACGTTCGCGAAACGAGCAGAAGCATCCGATGATGACTCGTTATCGGCACGAATAATGACAAGTGGCCGACCACTGATGCCGCCATTATGATTCACCCAGTCGGCGGCAAAGTCGGCCGCAGTAATTAATTGTGCGCTATAGCGAGGCAAACTACTGACAGGGATAATCATTCCAAAGTGTATTGAACGTTTCGAAATTTTGTTCTTATCGGATTGAAAAATGCCAATACCTTGATATTCGCGATCGGTAGGGATAGCCAACAGCTCATTTAAACTGAGCGACAACAGCTCTTCTTCTGAAATAGCATTCAGCAGGTTACAGGTAAAGATTAAAAATACTGTCGTTATTCGTTTTATTCTGACCATAGCACGCTAGCTTAATTCAGGTCAGTTATTTACTCAATGAATGAGTTAACGAATTTCAAAGAAAGTGAATAATCGTTACGAACGATAATGACAAAAAAGGCCCTCTCGGGCCTATTTTGTTTTGTTGGATATGATTGTTAACTAAAGAATTTGACTGAGCAGCCAGTATAAGAAATTAAAGCCTTTCTGGTAGTCCGAAACCGTATCTTGTTCACTGGCTTGCATCACGGGTCCTGAGCCTTCCATCACATTGTTTACAAAATGATCCAGCTCTAATCCTCTCTCTTGAATATCGGCGTTTGCAAACTCAATAATGCTGGTGCAATGGCTCTCATTAACATCACGGAAATAAGGCAAGTAGTAGCCAAAGTTTTGGTATGTGCTCAGTTCCTGCATTAGGTTTTGCGTATCTTGATGCCATCGGTCATGAATCATTTGATGCCTTGCAGCTTGATCAGGCTCATTGTTAATTTCATCATAAAACCGTTCATAAGAGTAAGATGAATAGTTCAAATCCTGCCAGAACTGAGTGTGACCCATTCGATCGTTGTAATACTTTTCCGCCAATCCACGGTATAACGTGCCCATATTATTCAAGTCAAAGCCAGGAAGGCGCTGATGAAGAAAAGGTAACGGTCCTTCATCGAGACCCCACGCCGATCGAATATGATTGTGCAAGCGCAGCGAAGGATAGGCTTCGTCAGAGGCTCCGACAGGCGCCGGATACACTGGACCTGAGTCATTGATCATGTAACCGTATCGTGGGTTGATATCACCACGTAGACCTTCGTAATTGGTGAGTGATCCCGTGCCTCCCGCAGAACAACCGGTTACCAGCATTTGAGTCGGTTTTTGCAAATTATCTTTTACCCAAGAAACCACCGCACGCATATTTCTTAAGCCGTTATGGTGCCAAACCAAGGGTTCGTTTTCGCCTTTAGGGTCTTCATAAATTGCCACTTTATCGCCACTGTATATATCGCCAGTACAGTAAGGCACATAAACCATATTCCAGTTTTGCGACTTTGTGTAGGTCCAAGGGTGCAGTCGGAACACAAACGGACTTACCAAGCTCGCTGATGGATTCATAAGACTCATGTAATCATCAGGAATCCCATTAGGGTTTCGTGCACCTCGAATACCTGATTGACCGCTACAGCTTGCATAATCCCAACAAGCACCACCACCCTCCAAATAAAATATCGTGTTACTCGTATGCGCGACACGATTTACAAAAAACTTGTACGGTGAACCGTCACCACAAAGTGCGCCAGTTTCAGGGTGCAATTGAACCGTTTGCCATTGTAAATACGCACCTGCGCTAAACTCATCGTCAAATCCCGATGGGCTGGAAAGCAGAGGATAAGGCCCAGTCCGTTGTTCAGCCGTCACCGGATGATCGGCACTCGGCGGAGAAAATAAGTGTTTCAATGTTTTCCAAAAACCGTAATCACCCGGTTCGGCGTAGATTGATAAACTGAATAGTGAGATAAGCGTTGCCCACAACCATTTTTTCGCGTGCATTTTGGTCCTCCAGAGCATTTCGTAGTTATTAGCGTTATGACGAAACTGCGGGCAGACGACACTTAGAAAACGCTTTATAAAGTATCGTTTCTGCATTCGTACGGGGTTTATAACCAATCAACTTGGAAATAATGAATGGAGTCTAGAAAGCAGTGATAAGAAAAAACAGGGGACATTATTCAACAGGATCGTTAAGTTTTTGCAAAAAATGTCCTTTTTATTACTTGTACCTTGTTACCAGTTACCGTTCTCATTCTGAGAACTATAGCGTTTTAAACAGACGCTTAATTGAGCAGCCTAATTCCGACTTACCAAGCTTTTGATCTAATGGAGTTATTTATACAAGTAACTCAATAAGTTATGACATTTCAAACAAGAGATGCCTTTTTGAAAGCGTCTAATTTGCATGCTCTTAAACCGAAACGATTTAAAGCCATTCAGTCACTCATTAAAAAATTATTGCGCTTTGATTGATTAATTTGCGCACAGCAACATGTTCAGTGTGCTCAATCATCGATTAACGCGATAAAAAGTAGTCTTCATCAAACGTTTTCATCCAATCGGGAAAAAACACCGTTATCGACGAAACAATAACACCGTTTAAAAAAGCCTCTGGAAACATCGCTAACAATATCCATTCAACTTTCAATTGGCCAACAAATTGCGATAACGCAAGCTCATTAAGCCATGCGACACCTCCTGTACCCACTAAAATTAAAGGAATAGTTAAAGCCGCTCCTAAAAACCCTAACCCCAGCGTGTAAAAAAATAAATTCGCCGGGTTACGTTTTCTCATCCGGTAATTCAAATACACAATAAAATAGGCAGGAAGTACGCCGTTGAGCCACCAGTGGACACCCCAGCCCCAAATAGAGTGCTCTGATAAAACTAAAAAAGCGACGTTAGCAATTGCTGCAACAATAACCGACAATCGAAAACCCACCATTAAAGCAACACTCGTCATCAGCAAAGGGTGAATTGTCAGCGCTGGTGAGACCAAAAAACTCATCATCCAAAAACCAGTGAGTACAAGGGTACTTCCTGCCAGTAAATGCTGTCTTAAAGGCACTTCAAGCACTTGTGACCATGGCGCTTTTATCACGACGAAAAGGCAAAATAAGAACGCAGATAGATTACTGAATACAAGAAACCAAGAGTGTAATAGCTCTGCAGACAACAGCATAATAAACCGCTCTGTTCAATGATTACGATGAAACGCTTCTTACCGCAAAGAATAACGTATATAGCGCCACTGCAGGCGTATTCCTAAGAAAACATAAGTTGCAGCAAACTCAATTCATTCCAATCGCAATTTGGAATCATCAGCGCCAATTATCTCATGGATTTCAGCTTATCGGGTATTTTAACCGCTAACCCTGCTATCGCTGCCAGTGCAAAGACAATTCGGTTAACCTCGACGAATTATCTGCTTTAAGGCACAAACGATGACAATCAGTAACCAGTGGATTGATTTTTATCGGCACAAAGCCAACGATCATCGGAATCGCTCGTTAGTGGACATTTGGACCATGACGTTTGACGAGCTGGAAAGCGAACACGATTATATACAGTGGCTGTTTCCCTTACCGGAGCCTAGCCCAGTGAATCCGGCAGCCCCTATTCTCACAAATGAGACGCTTGCTGAAGTCCATCAGTCCGCAGACGTTCAACAAAACTTGCTACGCTCATTTGATACCATTGCTGCGTTTTGGGGGTTTGGTCGAAATCAATCCGAAGAACTTATCCGATCCGGCCAGTTCGGCATTCAAAGTAAAAAGTGGTGTTGTCAATACAACCACAACCAACTGCGTATCACTCGAATGTTAAGGTGTTTATCATTAACAAGACACATTGACTTAGCAAGGCGAACTTGTGAGTTTTTACTGTCCGAAATTAATGCATCAGGAAAAAGTTTCAGTGATGTGCCTTCTACTGCTTATTGGATGGATGCTGTAGAAGACAGCGAAACGTTGGAAATAACCATGGATGATATTGCACTTCCAGAATAAGTGACAAAACGGTATTTACCGCGTCTTAACGGTTTTTGTGCTACTTTTATACAGTAGTATTTCCGACCTGCTCAATGAGCGGCATACTGATAAATCACTTTCGCAATCGTATGACAACAATTACCTGCCCTGAGTTTACAGAGCTCGAGCCCGACATCATTGCGGAGTTTAATGGGTGTCTTCAAGAAAACATCATTGAATTGGAACTCTGCCTTAATAAACTCGACGACGATGAAGATCCCGATCTGGTTCATGAATTATTTCGTGCTATGCACTCTCTCAAAGGCAACTGCCGAATGGTGTTACTAACACCGTTTGTCGATGTCACACACGAGCTTGAAGAAATCGTCGCAGAAATGCGCGACGGACAACGCCATTATCATCACTTGTATGGCAGCTTTTTTATGATTGTCATCGAGAAAATGGAATCCATGATCAAACAACTGGCTCAAACCGGTCAGTGCAGTAAAGATGAACTGGATGGGTTAAGAAAACACATTGTTTCGGTTCTTAACGCCAAGCCTGGAGAAGCTACCGATGAACTATCCACGGTAGAAAATACACTTACGCTACTGATTAACCAAAAAGAACAAGCCGAAGTTAGCACCACCGAAAAGCCTAAAAAAACAAAAGCCAAAACCCCTAAGCCCTCACGGAGCTCCAATAAAAAAGAAGAAGACTTAAACTTTTTTAGAAAGCTAGCCTTTCAAATGGACGAAATCAATATTTACCGGCAGGGCAGAACAGAAGAAGAGCTTAATTTATGTTTAAAAACCAATGAGGAAATAGGCAGTCCAGTGAATGCTGAACAATTGATGGCGGCCGTTTATTTACACGACATTGGTATGTTATTTGTTCCAGCAAATATTACGAGTAAAAAAGACAAACTCACCCACGATGAACTCAAAATCATTCGTAACCACGTTTATGTGGGCGCTCAATTGCTACGCAGAATTGAAGGTTGGGATGAAGCTGCAACAATGATCGAACAACACCACGAAAGTTATGATGGTAAGGGTTATCCTTGCGGGTTAGCAGGCAATGAAATCGTAACTGGTGCAAAAATCATCGCGCTATCGGACACCTACTGTGCAGTAACCAAAGAGCGCAGTGATCGTTCCTATAAAAAATCGCTTTTTAGCGCCGCAACACTCATTAACAGTCAAAGCGGAAAACAGTTTGATCCCGACTTGGTTGAAGTGTTTAACGATGTGATAAGAAGTTTATTTATTTTACCCAATCAATAACGTCTACGAAAAAAGCCAATAAAGTAACATCTATTACTTAATGCTATTCACCGCAGCACGTGCAAGCTTTTCAATATCGTCCCAACGCTCTGCCTCTATAAAATCATTGGGTGCCACCCAAGTGCCACCGACACACTCCACATTTGGTAAACTTAAATACTCTGTAAAGTTAGCCGCTGAAATGCCACCAGTAGGACAAAATCGAATGGATTCAAATGGGCCAAAAAATGATTTTAAAGCGGCGATGCCGCCTGACGTTTCTGCAGGAAAAAACTTGAAATTATGATAACCAAACTCTATACCCGTCATAATTTGCGAAGCATTTGCCACACCGGGTAATAATGGAACTTTATGGTGTTGGGCATTTGCCAGCAGTTGTGGTGTAATGCCAGGGCTCACGGCAAATGATACGTTGCGTTTATCCAACTCTTTTAGCTGACTTTCGTTAATAACGGTACCGGCTCCTACAATAGCGCCTTCTACTTCGCCCTGAATTCGTTCAATGGCTGCCAGTGCTACATCGGAGCGTAAGGTAATTTCTAAAACGTTAAGCCCGCCTTTTACTAACGCCTTTGCTAACGGTACTGCTTTCGATAAATCTTTAATCACTAAGACGGGAACCACGGGGGCTTGTCGCATAATATGACGAATGGTTTGATGTCGATTCACAGTCTACTCACTCAAATTAAACAATTTAACTTATAGGTTTTTTAAATAGGCAGCTGCGCCTAGTAAACCCGGTTGGTCATGGGTAACTATTGCTGTGGGGATTTTTCGCAAATAGCGTTGATAATTCAGTTTGTTTTCAAAACGTTTTCGAAAGTCACTTTGTTTTATCCACTTAGAGAATCGAGGTGCAATACCACCACCGATATACACACCACCCACCGCACCAAACGTCAGAGCAAAGTCGCCTGCTATGCTTCCTAATATGGAAAAAAACTGTTGTAACGACTGCACTGCCATTTCATCTTCGCTTGCGGTTGCATTAGCAATACTTTCTGCGTCAGAAAATTGCGCTGTTTTTTGGTAAAAGCTACAAACCGCCCGATAAATATTCACCAGGCCTCGACCCGATAAAACTTCTTCGCAAGAGACCAGTGTTAATTCGTTGCGTAAAAACTGAAGTATATAATCTTCAATTTCGTTTTCTGGAGAAAAACTTCGATGTCCACCTTCGGTACTCAACACGAGAGTTTTACCTTGGTAAGACAACATGCCCGCAACACCCAGCCCTGTGCCTGGACCAATAATGCATCGTTGTTTTTCCGTATTAAATTGGCGATGTTCCGACAGATGAAAAAGGTCATTTTCATCGATTGCAGTTGTCGCCATTGCTGCTGCAGTAAAATCATTAATCGCGACGAGTCGTTTCACACCAAGCTGATTCGTTAATTGAGTTTTAGAGAACTGCCAATGATTGTTTGTTAATTTGACAGCATCAGCCTCTACTGGACACGCCAAAGCCAAACAAGCCTCATCGACTTGAGCTTCAACTTGTGCTAAATAATGATTAATGGCTTGTAAAGGTGAACCAAAGCTCTCGCATTGCAACGATTGCACTTGCATTAACTGAGTCGAGTAATTTTCGATAAGCGCAAAGCGAGCATTTGTTCCACCAATATCGGCGACCAGTTGTAAAGACATATTAATTATCCAAACATAAACATCATTAAATACAATTACTCAACGAAATCACAAAAACGAAATATGGAGGCCCCCTGCTCTGCACCAGAAACCTGCGCTCGCATTAACTGAAACATTTCGCGCCCCATTCCAAAGTGATGCGCCTTTTGAAGCTCAATTGCAGGCTTTCGACTGGTAAGTTCATGCTCATCCACCAGCAATTGTAAATCACCTGTTTCAGCGTCAAGTCGAAGTAGATCCCCATCCTTTACCTTTGCAATTACCCCGCCGTCTGCGGCTTCAGGTGTTAAATGAATGGCGGCCGGGACTTTACCAGAAGCGCCAGACATTCGACCGTCAGTAACCAATGCAACATTGAGCCCTTTGTCTTGCAAAATCGCTAAATAAGGCGTGAGCTTATGCAGTTCTGGCATACCAATCGCTTTTGGTCCCTGAAATCGAACAACCGCAATCGTATCTTCGGTGATTTCGCCTTTTTGGCAGGCTTCGACTAAATCGTGTTGGCTGTGAAACACTCTCGCAGGCGCTTCAACAATTCGATGCGATTGCAGAACCGCCGATGTTTTGATGACGCTTCTGCCCAGATTGCCGGTTAAAATTTGTAAGCCACCTTCCGGCTGAAAAGGGTCATTCGCTGGCCGTAATACGTCGAGATCTTTGGAACGATTTTCACCGCGTTTGAAAACCAATGCATTGTTTTCAATAAACGGCTCCTCAACATAGGAACTGATGGTATTGCCGTACACGGATCGTGCATCACCATGCATTAATCCAGCACCTAAAAGTTCGCTGATAATAAATGCCATTCCACCCGCTGCATGAAAATGGTTCACATCCGCTTTACCGTTCGGATATACCCTCGCCAATAAAGGAACAACTTTCGATAAATCAGAAAAATCATCCCAATTAATTTGAATACCTGCCGCTTGAGCTATCGCAATCAAATGCATGGTGTGATTAGTTGAACCACCCGTAGCCAGCAGCCCAACTATACCGTTTACAATGGCTTTTTCATCAATCACTTCTGCAATAGGGAGATAATGACGGTCCAGTGCGGTAAGTTGCGTCACACGAACTGAGGCATATTCCGTTAAATATTGGCGCAACGGTGAATCAGGATTAACAAAAGAGCTGCCAGGTAAATGCAACCCCATTATTTCCATGAGCATTTGGTTGCTATTCGCCGTTCCATAAAAAGTGCATGTTCCGGCAGAATGATACGAGTTACTTTCAGCGTTTAACAATTCTTCGCGACTCACTTTGCCTTCTGCATAAAGCTTTCGAACACGAGCTTTTTCGTCATTGGTGATGCCTGAATGCATCGGACCTGCCGGAATAAAAATTCCAGGCAAATGCCCAAAGCGCAATGCAGCGATCACCAGGCCCGGCACGATTTTGTCGCATATGCCAAGATAAAGCGCGGCATCAAACATATTGTGTGAAAGTGCGATAGCGGCTGCTTGCGCAATAAGATCACGACTGAACAAGCTCAGCTCCATGCCATCTTGGCCTTGCGTCACCCCATCGCACATCGCTGGTACGCCTCCCGCAAATTGAGCCGTTGCCCCTACCGAGTGAACGGCATCTTTAATGATTTGCGGATAGGTCAAGTAAGGTTGATGCGCCGAGAGCATATCGTTGTAAGCTGAAACAATCGCAACATTTGGCGATTCCATACCTCGCAAAATTTCTTTATCTTTGGCTCCGCAAGCTGCATAACCATGCGCCAAATTGCCGCAAGATAAAACGGTACGATGCGGTTTCTTCTGTTTGGCTCTTTCCATTTGAGCTAAGTAATCACCACGCGATTTTTTGCTGCGCTCAGCGATGCGTTTAGTCACTTGATGCAAGGTATTGTTTAACGTCATGGGTACATCTCAATAGTTATTTCGGCACCAACTCTAAAGTCGACTACGGCGCCCAATAAATTTGTAAGCGTGGCGAATCATTACGTAAAAAGTACCGAACCGGCATTAACAACTCATCACCTTGATGTTCTGCTTTACCTAATGTTTTTAGTTTGTCAGCA
The DNA here is from genome assembly GCF_055326765.1 of Pleionea sp. WD8-19. Lineage (NCBI taxonomy): Bacteria > Pseudomonadati > Pseudomonadota > Gammaproteobacteria > Oceanospirillales > Pleioneaceae > Pleionea > Pleionea sp. WD8-19. The sequence goes on from NZ_JBUZOU010000022.1 coordinate 18,643, forward strand.
CCAAACAACAACAAATAAATATTCCGAGAAGCGAGTAACCGATTTAATGTTAAGGTTAAGCGAGGGTGTGGTGCCATTTTTGGGTACGTCACTGCGGTAAAGTTGGGGTTATCTCTTGCAACGGCTTGCTCGGTTTCTTTTGCACAAGGAAACAACGAAGCAGTATGACCATCATTACCCATTCCTAATACAACCGCATCCAGAGGTCCGTTAATTTTCTCTTTCAACTCTTTTTCTAACATGCGCTGGTTTTCTTCTGGCGACGAGGTCACATGAAAAAAGGGAACAAACTGACAATCTTCTGCCTTATTCATTAGTAATGAATCCTTCAGTGCTCGTTCATTACTGGCTTCGTCGGTTGGAGGAACCCAACGCTCATCAACCAATGAAACTAAAACGTTGTGCCAAGGTAAATCCGCTTGCGACAATTGGCGATACATCGCCATCGGGGTTGAGCCACCGGAACACCACAGTGAAGCGTGATCGTTTTGCTGCAAACCCTCTTTTAAATTTTCTGCAATTTTTGCTGACAATGCCGTATTCGCTTCTTCACGACTGTCGAAGTAATGCAAACCTGAAAGTTCTACGTTCATGGTCAATCGGTCCTCGTATGTACTCTGTGAGTTTTAATTATCATCGTCCCGATTGTTAAACCATTTTCTGCCGTCTTTGGCAAGCAGTTGATCGGCTGCGTCTGGTCCCATAGAGCCGGCAGGGTAAAACTCGACCGGAACATCGTACTCCTCCCAGCCTGCGAGAATGGTGTCGGTCCAGCGCCAGGCTTCTTCAACTTCATACCGCGACATAAACAATGTTGCATCGCCAATAATTGAATCGTATAAAAGTCGCTCATAGCCTTTTGGGATATCAGCAGGGTCATACTGATCATGAAAACTCAAATTGAGCGCATCCGACACCAAGTTAAGCGCGCCCGACAAGCTTGGCTCCTGATTCATAAGCATCAGTTTGATGCTGTCTTTCGGTTGCAACCGAATGATTAAGCGATTTGCTTGCGTAGGTAACTTGAAAATGGAATGGTGAATATCTTTAAACTGAATATCTATTTCTGCATATCGGCTGGCAAGTCGTTTTCCGGTTCGTAAATAGAAAGGCACACCAGACCAACGCCAATTATCAATATCCACTTTTAATGCAACAAAAGACTCGGTATCACTGGGTGTTGGATTGTCACCTTCTTTATTGTAAGCAGGCACATTGTTACCATCGACCACACCGCTGCTGTATTGCCCACGCACCGAGTTGTATCGCGTTTTCTTTCCTTCAATGGCACGTAAAGAACGAAATACTTTTATTTTTTCGTGCTTTAAAGCTTCCGGTGTTAAATGTGTGGGGGGCTCCATGGCAATCAGCGCCAACAATTGCAACAGATGATTTTGCACCATGTCTCGTAACGCGCCGACTTTGTCATAAAAACTTTTTCGATTACCCACACCAACCGTTTCGGAAACCGTAATTTGCACGTGGTCAATAAAGTTGTGATTCCAAAGCGGCTCGAACATTACATTCGCAAACCGCAACGCAAGCAGGTTTTGTACTGCACTTTTTCCCATGTAGTGATCAATGCGATAAATGTTTTTTTCATCAAAAATCGCCGCCACCTGATCATTGATCTCAATAGACGACTCCAAGTTGTAACCAATGGGCTTTTCAATCACCAATCTTGATTTTTCATTCACCAGGCCAGCCTGTTTCAGGTGATCACAAATCGGCACAAATAAGCCAGGAGGCGTTGCCAAGTAATAGATATTACAGAGACGTTCCGAGTGTTCACCCAAATGACTTTTTAAAACTTGAAAGTCATCGGGTTTACTCGCATCCACTGATAAAAAGGAAAGTCGCGACAAAAACCGTTCAACAATTTGCGGGGCATCATCAGGATTGGAAGTGGCGTTTTCTCGTAACCCTTCCAGTGCTTCTTTTCGAAAGGTCTCATTGGAAAGTTGAGTACGTGAACATCCTACAATTTTTAGCTCATCGGCCAACAACGACTTACGCTCAAGGTTATAAAGAGCCGGTAGCAGTTTACGGTAAGATAAATCACCATTACCGCCGAAAAGGACCAGGTTACAAGCTTTTTCGTGTATGGAAAATGTCATAATATGAAACTTTATTACATATTTTCACTGAGTAGAGTCACTATTATACGGTTAAAATGTACAATAACAACGAAATAATTGTTAATTTTGCGCCAAAACGGAAAGAAAGTGACAGTCCACCAAGGATTTCATGTAATTTTATTACACAAATAAATTATTATTGATAAAAAATAACATAAATATGAAACTGACTTTCTTAAAAAGGCGGTTGTTGTTATAGTTTTAATACTTTAAAAGATCAGGTTAGTTCATGAAACTGATTAACAGAATAGAAGAAGCATTACAAACGCTCAGTAAATCGGAAAAAAAGGTAGCGCAAGAAGTACTTGCCGACCCACAAAAGGCCTACCAGTCGAGCATCGCCTCATTAGCCAAAGCGGCACAGGTCAGCGAACCTACGGTCAATCGTTTTTGTCGCTCGATGAATTGCAAAGGCTTTCCTGACTTTAAGCTGCAGCTCGCACAAAGCCTAGCCACTGGAACCCCTTATTTCACAGGTGCAGTCTCTCTGGATGACTCAACTCAAGAGTTTACCAATAAATTATTTGATGCGACATTAATGTCGATCAGTGAAGCGCGTAAAGCAGTAGATCCTTCCGCTGTTAGCCGAGTTGTCGATGCATTGGCACAAGCAAAACGCATATTGTTTTATGGCTTAGGCAGTTCAGCCGCTGTTGCTATCGATGCTGAAAACCGGTTTTTCCGTTTAGGTACACCAACCATTGTTTATGACGATGTACTTAAGCAACGCATGGCTGCCGCTGCTGCACAAACCGGTGACGTGCTAGTGATTTATTCTTATACAGGGCGAACCATTCCATTAATTGAAGCTGCGCAAATGGCCTCGCAATCGGGTGCAATGGTCATCGGCATAACCAGTGCTGACTCCCCCTTAGCCAATATTTGCCACTTAGTGATCGAAGTTCCGGGCGATCAGGAAGATACCGATATTTACACGCCAATGACCTCGCGCATTATTCATCTAACTATTACCGATATTTTGGCAACCGGTGTGATGTTGCGTAGAGGGCCAGTTTTTCAAGAGCATTTACGACGAATTAAAGAGTCATTAAAAGAAACTCGGTTACCGAAAGAATAGGTTCTAGGTTCTAGGTTCTAGGTTCTAGGTTCTAGGTTCTAGGTTCTAGGTTCTAGGTTCTAGGTTCTAGGTTCTAGGTTCTAGGTTCTAGGTTCTAGGTTCTAGGTTCTAGGTTCTAGGTTCTAGAAATTTTATATTGTCACATTTGTCCTTGGCGCGAGAGCAAGCAGGTAAAGGCCTCTTGTGCCGCTTTCATCCGCACACCCCCTCCGTTAATACGCGCTCATCCGCTGCTTTTAATCAGCGGTTAAACGCTTCCATAATAAAACTCAGCTCTTTTATTCGTTAATATTTCAACAATATCTCGTTTTATTACCAATCTATATTTATTTAGACTGTGTTTTAGTCTATATTGGCTCATAATTTTCGTAATTTTACAACATTATGCATTGGAGCCTACAATGAAAATAAGAACTGCAATCAATGGCTATGGCCGTATCGGCCGAAATATTCTGCGTGCAGTACTCGAAAATCCGGCTTATCAACACATTGAAATAGTCGCCATCAATGATTTATCACCGACAGAAGTCAATGCACATCTGACTGAATTCGATTCCGTACACGGTCGGTTAAACACCAACATTAGCTTTGATGAAAGCAGCATCACCATTAACGGCAATAAAATACATTACAGCCAAGAACGTGAACTACCCCAACTGCCTTGGCAAGAACTGGGTGTCGATTTGGTTTTTGAATGTACCGGTGTTTTTACCGACAAAGAAGCCGCACTAGGGCATATCACTGCAGGCGCGCAAAAAGTGGTGATTTCCGCACCTGCCAAAAACGTTGATTTAACCGTGGTTTACGGAGTCAATCACCAACAATTAAATGCGGATCACCAAGTGATATCCAATGCATCTTGTACCACCAACTGTTTATCGCCGATGGCGCAAATACTCAATCGTGCGATCGGCATAGAGCAAGGATTGATGACGACCATTCATGCCTATACTGGCGACCAGCGTCTTACCGACTCTTTTCACTCGGATTTAAGGCGCGCACGCGCAGCGGACAAGTCTTTAATACCAACCAAAACGGGGGCCGCTGCCGCGGTTGGTCAAGTATTACCCGAACTCAATGGCAAACTTGATGGTCTCGCCATTCGCGTACCGACTGCCAATGTTTCTCTGGTGGACTTTACGGTTACTTTTGAACGTGATACCAGCGTAATTGAAATCAATGAGTTAATGAAACAAGCGGCCGAAAATGAATACCAGGGAATCCTTGCCTACAACGATCGTCCGTTGGTTTCGATCGACTTTAATCACGATCCACATTCCTGTATTTTTGATGCCACCCAAACCCGTGTTGATGGAAAAATGGCAAAACTTTTTGCTTGGTACGACAACGAGTGGGGCTACTCCAATCGCATGGTTGATACCGCCACGGCTTTAATGGCACAAGTGGAGCAATTAAAAAAAGCGAGTTAAGTTTCCAGTCTTGGCTCAGTTTCATCACCCTGGGATGGGACTGAGCCACCCTTACATCTTCAAAAGTGTTTCGTCACACTGAACATCAATTCGTATTTTTTTCCAGGATCACCTTTAATACGATCTAACTGAAAGAAATTCGACTGGTTGTCACTGTTTTCAAACAGAGAATATCCTTTTACTGTTAATCGAAAAACGGCAGGAACAGTGTTTTTGTATCGATTGTGTTCCCCTTCCGCACGATTCACCCTTAACGACTCAAACATTCTGGGTTTACGCGTATCACTCCGCATAATCGTTATCTGAGGAACCCACTCTCGAGTTTGTCCCAAACCGTCAGCCGAAAGTGGTGTGAAAGTCGGTTCACGCTCTACACCAAAACTCATGTGCGTTCGGTGCGAGACACGATAGTTAATCCCTAACGCGTAATTCTTTTCTTGCTCACTAAAGTCGGCTTGAGATTGCTCAATACTGATTCGAGTATCCATCTCGCTTTGGTATTGATTGGCAAATATGGGGCTGGCTGGAGAAACCAAAAGCAAAATACCAGCAACCACGCGTAGCCATTGCTGTCGCCGAAGAGTTCGCTTGAGCTGTTTTGCCGTTAAAAACCCAAGCGCAACCAAAGATTCTCCAAGCGGTAACCCAGACTCAGCCTGATAACTTAACGCAATGGTCAATTGCTCGTCTGTGAGCTTTCCGGATTCAACCAATAATTGACCAAGGCGATACTTCTCCGTTAAATGCATGGGAACAATCACTCTGGAACCTTTATAAAGTTAAAGATTAGATCAACTCCCTAGTTTTGACTATCTCGTTTTCGGTTTTACAAAAAAACAATCTAATGACGTGATTAGTTATTACTTTCAAAAGTTTAGAAGCAGTCTGCCAAAAATATTTTGAGTATTAAAACCCGCTTTTAATTTCAAAAAAGGACTACCGAATGAATACAGGCAGTGCCGATATTGACCACAAAACTCTGTGCGGTTCTTTCGCGTTATCACTCTGCACGATTTATCAGCTCCAAAATAAAAAGTCGCACAAAATAATTTATCGACAAGAAAAATATTAATTGATTTTCATCTGAGAGGATGTGCGTAGAATTCGCGCTCCGGTTCATGGCAGCCAACTCTTAGCGGAAGTATTCATGAGTGCTTATCAGAAAGTCGAATCCATTGCCGAAAGTATTGCCTGCGGGCTCGTTCAAAGCGGCTATTTCGTTGCTGATAACCTGCTTCACCATGCGCAATGCGATGACTGGTATAATGCGGCGCGAAATATTCCAAAAGCAGCTTTCAAAAATGCAGCTATTGGACATCATCAGAATAAAACCATTAACGCTAATATTCGGCGAGACTCAATCCTATGGTTAAGTGAATCGACACCTGTTTTAGGCGATTACTACCGTTGGATTCGCCAATTGCAATCACAATTAAGTCGACAATTGTTTATCAGCTTGCCCAATATTGAGTGTCAACTCGCTTACTATGAGCCAAACGATTTTTATAAAAAACACAAAGATGCATTTAATAACACCCGTTCGCGCATCATTTCTTCCGTACTTTATCTCAATCCTAATTGGCATTCTGAGCATGGCGGAGAGTTGGTCATGTATTCCCCTGATAGTAAAAGCGAACTGTTTCGTTTGCAGCCCCAGCTGGGAACTGTCATTTTTTTTATGAGTGATCGATTTCCACACGAAGTATTGCCTGCTTCTCGTGATCGCTACAGCATTGCCAGCTGGATGCGACAACGAGAAATCGATACGATTTAAAAACTATTCAACCATTATCCCAGGCCGCACTCAATACGCTTCATATAAGCCAATAATGCCTGCTCATCAAAACCAGGAGATCGCTCCAAACCCTCTACAACCCCCATTTGATCCGCGTGTGCGCGGTGCTGCCCTAACTTTAACTTACCTTCCATCGTTTCGATCTCAATACGAAAGCCTCCAATAGCCTTCACCAACCTTTCGCTTATTTCTGGTGTGACAATTTCTCTCTGTTCCATTAATTCAGGCTCCATTCGCGCTGTTAGTTTTTCCACCAACGTCAACGTTTCTTCATCGTCACACATCGTTATCTTTCCAGTCACGTGCACAGCCGCGTAATTCCATGTTGGCACTGCCGGACTCTTCGCATACCAACGGGGAGAGATGTAAGCGTGCGGTCCGTTAAAAACAGCGAGTACTCGACTGTTTTCAAGTTGTTGAAGGTGTGGGTTAGCCCTAGCTAAGTGCCCGACCAAAAAACCTTCTCCATTCTCTCCAGTTTCATAGAGCAAAGGGATATGAGAAGCATTAAAGCTTTCCGAAACCAGTAACGCAAAAGGAAACTCTCGAATAAAATCAATTTTAAACGGATCAGAAGGCATTTTAAGTTTTTCGGGTGTGTACATTTTTAACGGTAGTCGCTAATTTTGCTTTGAGTGTCGCAATTATCCCAACTTAATTGATAAAAGAAAAGTTAACTCTTAGCTGAAATAAACGTTGCTGTATACCATATAATCAACTATACCTAACAGAACCCTCTTCCATATTTTTCTCGAATATTTGATAGCCTTATGCAGGAATCGGAAACGACTGAGATTCCAGCGATCGTAATTGGCGAAGGTGTAACCGCACTCGGCACCTTACGATCACTGAAGCAGCACCGTGTCACCGTGCTAATGGATTGTCATCATTCCGATTGCGCCGCTCATTCAAGGTGGTATCAACCCATTCGGTTTCTCGGTAAAAATAGAAATGAGATAAATTTTGATGCATTGGCCGAATTACCTTACAAAAAAATGGTACTCATTCCCTGTTCCGATAACTTCATTACACAAATATTTAATTTACCCGACAAATACAAACATCGCTTTCTTCTTTCCTCCTGCGAACCTGCCGCACTGAATACACTGGTGAACAAAGCCGACTTCGCAGCCCAAGTTCAAAAACTGAACATCCATGCGCCTCAAACCTGGATACTTCACGATGAGCAGTCACTGAATCGTCTAACCGAGCCCGATTTCACCAATGCCTTTTTAAAGCCGACAACTTCTGAATATTTTCTGGATGAATTCGGCGCTAAAGGATTTCGGGTCAGCTCCAAGCAAGATGCAATTGAGAAGTTTCAAAAATTTTCACAAGCCGGTTACCAAATGGTTTTACAAAAATACATTTCTGGCCCGGCGTCTAATCACTATTTTATTGATGGTTTTTGTGACCGCCTTGGAAACATTAAGGCCCTGTTAGCACGACGCAGAGTCAGAATTTATCCAACAGATTTTGGTAACAGTTGTTTTATGTATACCGTAAAACCAGAGCAAACCAAAAACGCGGTGGAAGATTTAACGGCATTGTTAAAATCCATTGACTATCGCGGTGTGTTCAGTGCAGAGTTTAAACACGATCCGGAAACCAATGACTTTAAGTTGATTGAAGTGAATGCTCGAGTTTGGTGGTATGTGGGTTTTGCCACCAGTTGCGGAATCAATACACCTTGGATGGCGTATCAAGATGCACTCGAACAACCGGTAGAAGAAGTCACCCAATATCCGATAGGCAAACGATGCGCTTACCCTTACTTCGATTTAAGTGGATACCGTGAATCGAAGGAAAAACCGATCGGGTTTTTAAGCATGATTTTCAGCTGGATTGGTGCTAATCAGCCCATTTTCTGTTGGCGAGATCCTTGGCCTGCTTTACACTCAACAACCCGAGTTTTTCGCAAGTTTTTGTCGCGCAGAATCGTACCGAAACATAAATCTGATTCTAAACATCAAGCATTAAAGTAATTAACTTACATTTATTGTACTCGAATCGACTCAACCCAAATTAACTCACAAGCACCATCCCCTGTATCGGTTCTTGAAAGTGAACTTTGCCAACGCCAACCATCACTGTGACTGACTTTTACGAGCTTTCCAGATAAGGTGATCACCTCACCTTCTCGAACGGCGTTAATATTGCGCGCAACCTGCTCATTGGCCGGTATCAAATGCATATTGGCGCTGCTGGTTTCCACCTCATTGCGAGGAATAACGAACTCATCCGTTCGCCAGTAATACCATCGGTTACGTTGTGAAATATCAAAGTGGGCCAACACGGATTCATCCGACATTTTTCCCCAGCCAAATGCAAAATCAACGGGAGATAAATCTGCTTCACGGCCAAAACTGTAACGCTCTTTACCGAGAACTTTAGCTTGAATATAAAACGTTGCCAAAGGTGTAATTTGATAGCCGTTATAGGTAAAGGAAGGCGCATTCGGTAAGATTTGTTGAACTGGTTGCAGTGGCGCTTTAACGCCTGGTCCGTAGCTTACATCATCAGCAGGCCAAAATATGACAAGCAAAATAATAACAACGATTGACCACAGCACTTTATCCATTAAGCGTCACTCATTTTTGTTCGCTCTTTGCTTGCGCTTCTACTTTATCCGAAAAATATTGATACAGTTTTTCGACTTTACTCGCCACCACGACCTGACAATAGGGTTGCTGTTGATTTTGGTTAAAATAGTTTTGGTGATACGCTTCGGCAGGCCAAAACTTCTCACGAGCAAGAACTTGTGTAACGATTGGCGATGAAAACTCCGACTGCTTTTCAACCATTATTTTCTCAATGAGTTCTTTCTCAGCGTCGTTATCATAAAAAACAACCGAGCGATATTGAGTCCCCACATCGTTACCTTGCCGATTTAATGTCGTTGGATCGTGGATGGTAAAAAAGATATCCAATAACTCATGCAGGCCGATGACTTCTGAGTTGTAATCGATTTTGACAACTTCTGCATGTCCCGTTGTTCCATAGCACACGCTTCGATAATCCGGGTTGTCTTTTTGGCCACCACTGTAACCAGAACGTACCGATATAACCCCTTTTACTCTTTGGAAAACAGCTTCTAGACACCAAAAACAGCCGCCACCTACTACGATCGAATCCATCAACGTTTCTCCTTATGCTTATCTTGTTCGACTTGTTTCGCATGCTCCAGCTTTTTAGCTTCTTCTTCCTGTTCGGATTCATCATCCTCTTCGATATCTTCGCAAATATCGTGCAGTTCTTTTAATTTACTGGAAATTTGTTGGTGTAGCGACTCTAACGTTTCTCCTGCGGGTAAACATAGCAACTCCAGTGCTTGTTCAAAGTTATTCACCGCGTACACATGAAATTGTCCACTTTCTACGGCTTCAACCACTTCTCGCTTTAACATTAAATGAGGCAAATTAGCTTGTGGAATAATAACGCCCTGCTCTCCTGTCAGACCTCGTGCTTTACACAAACTGAAGAATCCTTCAATTTTTTCATTCACACCACCAATGGCTTGCACCTCACCAAACTGATTCATTGATCCGGTAACCGCCAACGATTGCTTAATCGGTTTATACGTTATGGCAGAAATTAACGCGCACAATTCAGCGAGTGTTGCACTGTCACCATCAATCAAACCATAAGATTGTTCCATAACAATATTCGCAGAAAGAGTCAGCGTAAAATCTCGTGCATAACGATTGGCTAGAAAGCCCGATAAAATCAATACGCCCTTGGAATGGATCGATAATCCAAGCTCGCTCTCTCGCTCAATATCGACAATGCCTTTATTACCAGGGAAAACTGTAGCTGTGATACGTGCCGGTGTACCAAAATCTGTCGATCCAATTTCCCAAACGGTTAATCCATTGATACTGCCAATCACTTCTCCTGAAGTATTAATGATGATTTGCCCTTCGAGAAACTCTTGTTGAGTCTCGTAACTGATGCGCGAATGTCGAAACTCTCGTTCATCGAGCGCATCGATAATATGCCGACTGTGGATTTTTTCGTCACCATTTTGTAACCGGATCACATCGGCTTCACCAAGTAACTCAAACACTTCACCAAAGCGTGTCGAAAGTTTATGCTTGTGACCGCATAATCGCGAACTGAACTTAACCAACTCGATAAAACCTTTTTGCGACAGTTCTGCAAAACCTTCTGCCTCGCTGTGTGTTTTAACCAATTGAGCCAAATGCACGAGGTTTGCCTCGTTATTATCCAGATGCTCGTCAAAATCCACCAGAATACGAAATAACTCGCTGAATTCGGCGTCGTGATCTTGCAAAAGATAATAGAATTCGCGACTACCGACTAAAACAATTTTCAAATCGAGCGGAACGCCGTGCGGACTCAAGCCGATGGTTACCGCCGTTTGCCCTTCCATCATCGGCGGCTCCAGTTTCAATTCTTGCGTTTGCAAAGCTTGTTTTAACTGCCCCCAAATATAAGGATCTTCAAATATTTTTTCGGCTTCGAGAACCAGGTAACCACCATTAGCTCTATGTAATGCACCACTTCGTATGTGTTGAAAACTGGTTGTTATCGCCCCCCCTTCATTCCAGTATTCCACACGACCGAACAAATTGGAAAAGGTAGGGTGCGCTTCGTAAACAACCGGTGCGCCAAGTGCCGGGTTATTGGTGACCAGTAAATTGGGTACAAAAGTTTGCTGCAAGAGTTCGCGTAAATAAGTATCGTTTTTCAGTTCCGGCGATTCAATTAAATTAAAGTTCTCCAAAATAATTTTCACCAAGTGCTTTTTCAACTCTTTAAAATAAATTTGAATACCCGTTAAGCCACGATACTTATCTTCTAGTTCGACCACAATAGGGTTGCTTGCCGACTCAATGGTATCGGAATTAAGCACCTGTAATGCGTCGTACGATTCTCGCTTCCATTGTGGCATTTCCAGCAGCGCTTCATTTAATTTGTCTTCGAGCTCATCAATCATCTGATTGATTTCATCGCGCTTGTCCTGAGGCAAACCAGCAAAGGTAATATCATCAACGGGTTTACCATCAATAACAGGAGAAAAGGAAATATTGGAAGCGTCCTGATACAAAGCAAAGCCATTCTGATTAGCATCCTTTTCCAGCGACTCAATGGCAGATTCAAACTTTTGATTGAAGCGCTTATCGATTGCCGTCTTTTTACGTTGATAACTTGGATTTTCAAACGCAGCAGGAATAGTAACTAACAACCGACCGACCATCGCCTGGCAATCGGTTAGAATTTTTTTGCCGTAACCGGTTGGCAATTGAACAGCCCAAGGTTCGCGACTTTCGTCAAAGTTATTAACGTAAATCCAGTCGGGCTGCGATTTTTGAACTTGTGCTCGTGCCTGAAGATGCCGCATAACCATGGAGATTCGACCAGTACCACTGTTACCCATGACAAACAAGTTGTAACCGCGCCGCTTAGTTTCCAGGCCAAATGCCAATGAGCGCTTGGCGCGTTCCTGCCCTAAAAACTCAACCGAAGATTCCAAATCACTCATCAGCTTAAACGGCAACTCTTCTGGTGTGAGCCATGTTGATAATTGTTCAGGTTTCAGTGCGTATTTGGACATTTAATTCTCTATGATAAATGATTAAAGTTTAGCGCTATAAGAAATGGACAACCATTAATTGATAACAAAATGCAGGCTATTAGTTATTAATTGAGTCCCATGCCCACCACCATACCAACGGCCACTCCGACAGCAATAAAGATAGCCGCTACAACAATACCGACCGCCATATTGCCTTTGGTGAGCTCGGCATGGGTGTCAAACGGTGTTACCTTGTCGAATATTTTGTAACCCAGTAGCATGGCCAACAAGGTAATGATAGTGCCAACTATGGCATAACTAAAATTCATTATCAGAATGGACCATTCCATAAACATTCCTCATTTTGCATTGTCATTAGTAGTTCATTTTCGCGTCTTTAAAGACGCAAAAAAACGGAAGTCACTGTGCAATTTGCTTTTTAATTTTTTCTATTTTTGAAACGTAATGAATGGTTTCGCGGCTGTGTTTTCCGGTAACCTCATTAAGTACTTGAGTGATCGAATCCCATTGACGAGGGTTCAAGCCATTATCAATAGCAACCCGCTGCGCTTTTAAAACATTCGACTTGCCCGCATTATACGAGGCAAACATAAAGCGCATTCGCTCAATAAAACTGCGATCTTTTTTCCAGAAATCGAACAGTTTTTTGTTGTACCAAAGCGCAGCAGCGATATTCCAACGCGGTTCTTTCAAGCTCGCTTTTTGCCACTTGTTTTTGCGCTGAATTTCTTCAAAGGTGCGAGGCATAATTTGCATAATTCCCTGAGCACCGACATAAGAACGCGCTTCTGGGTTCAAGTTCGACTCGGCGATGGCCTGTGCTTTAAAGTGCTGCCAGTCAAACGCTGGACCAAAATAATGCTTGGTGTATTTGCGAAAATGCGAATCAAAACGCGTGTGCGCCTTGTACTTGGCAAAGCTGTGATTTGAAGCCACCGTTTGGCACGGTAACCACAGTAAAATGATAAGAATCAGTCTCATACACCATTACAATCGTTCTCGAGAAGCGTGTAACAGTGTATCACTTTGTTGAAAAAAATCTTCCTTCCAATGACCAAAATAATCGGCCACTTTTCGAAACTGTTCAATCAGCCGATTGCGTTCTCCCTGCTGCATCCATTCAAAGGCTTGTTGATAGATATCACCAAACTGCCGTAATACGTCAGCGCCTTGCTTGGCATTCAGTAAGATATCCACATAAAGCTCAGGCTCTTGTGCGAATAAGCGGCCGATTAGCGCGAGCTCCATGCGGTAAATGGGTGAACTCATGGTCATCAACTGCTCTAAATCCGTGTTACTGGCCATTAACTGCCAGCCTGCGACAAAAGTAACGAAATGTCGCAACGCCTGCACAATGGACATGACTTGATCGTGCTCTTCGGCGTTTACCTTTTGTACAACACAGCCCCAAAGCTCAAATTGTCGCAACAACCATTGGCAGTCACCGACCCGGCGCCCATCACAATACAACATCAGTTGTCGGGCCAAGTGTTTAAGGCCAGGGCCAAACATCGGGTGCAAACCAATCACTGGCCCGGAGTGTACTTTTAACATGGTTGTTAAAGGTTGAGATTTTATCGAGGTGATATCAGCAAGAATGGTTTTTGGTGACAAATTGGAAAGCTGCTTAATAACCGCGTCCGTATGGTGAATGGGCACAGCAATCAACACCAGATCAACATCATTTAATAAGGTGTCTGACTGTGGCCAATGCGATCGCTCGAGTATCCGTACCTGATGGCCACTGCGGCGAAAGTGCTCGACAAAAAATTGACCCAGTCGGCCTTCGCCACCCACCACACAAATCGTTTTGGCCGATTCACTGGCGCAGGGATATTCCATTTGCGCTTGCCGTATATACGAGTCACGCATGATGCGCTGCAAAATATCTTGTACCAGATCCGGACTGAGTCCTGCTTTATCAGCTTTTTGTCGAATACGTTGAAAAATCGCTTGCTCACGTTCTGGAACAAACAGAGCATCACCCGACTGCTTTTTGTAAGCCACCAATTGTTCCACACAATGCTGGCGCTTTAACAACAGACCAACCAGCTTATTGTCGCAATCATCAATGGCCTGTCTCAATTGTTCGATCGATTGTTTGCTCATGTTTGACCCAGAGTCAGATTATCGCTGATCAAGTATACCTTCTAGCTGCCGATAACTTTCGTCCAGCAATTCTTCCGTAGATTGCCAGTTAATACAAGCATCCGTTACCGAAACACCGTATTGCAATTGATGGATGTCCGCTGTCAGTTTCTGATTTCCTTCGTTCAAATGACTTTCCAGCATCAAGCCTAATATTGAGCGATTACCCTGCTTAATTTGATTGATCACATTGCGAAACACCAGTGGCTGTAGCCGATAGTCTTTTTGCGAATTACCATGACTGCAATCAACAACGAATCGCGGAGTAATTCGCTCTTTGTTCAACCGTTGCTCGAGCATGGCCATGTGCACCGAATCGTAATTAGGATGTTTACCACCACGTAAAATAATGTGGCTGTGTGGATTACCGCGCGTCGCAATTAACGACACCTCCCCCTGTTGATTAATACCAATAAAATGATGGGGGCTGGAGGCCGATCGCATGGCATTAATGGCGACATCAAGATTACCATCGGTACCGTTTTTAAAACCCACCGGCATCGACAAGCCGGAAGCCATTTCACGATGGGTTTGTGACTCGGTTGTCCGCGCACCTATCGCAGCCCAACTGAACAATTCGGCCATGTATTGTGGCGTAATGGGATCCAACACTTCTGTTCCAGCAGGTAACCCTAAATCGGCAATCCAGGTCAGCAGATTTCGCGCTTCACGCAATCCTTTTTCAACGTCAAACGTATCATTCAGGTGCGGATCGTTAATAAATCCTTTCCAACCCACTGTCGTGCGCGGTTTTTCAAAATAAACCCGCATAATAATAAACAGTCTGTCACTGTAACGGTCATGCAACACTTTCAGCTTTTCCGCGTATTCTCGTGCGGCTTTTACATCATGAATGGAACAGGGACCCGCGATCACCATCAAGCGTTTGTCTTTTCCCTCAAGAATATCACCAATCTGCTGACGATAACGAAGCACGTTTTCTCGTCCTCGAGTTGAAAGCGACGTTTGCTCTTTTAATAGATGTGGAGGGGTTAATACTTCCTCTCGTAATACATTGATATTGTTCAGCATTGGTTTCATAGAAAACTCCAGGGCGGCAGAAGAAAATAAATAATCGCCCAGGTTCAGGCGTAAAAATAATAAAAGCTATAAACAAATCGCTTGCAGGACTCAAGCGAAGCAGATGCAGAAATTTGGCAGGAATGACAATTCATTAGTGCTATTAATACCAAATATTTCCTTCAGGTAAAAATTCCATTTGGTTATCAGTCGTACATCGAGTCCGAAAGCAACTGTTCGTACAACTCAAGGCATTTTTCAAAGCTGTCGTTTTCTTCCAATAAATACTGTTTAAACTCGAGATCAAGGGGCAGAATTTGCGCCAGTTGGTGCACCACATATTCGGCACTGGACAGGTTTACGGGTTCAAGATTGATATCGACCTCTGGCAATTTGGCCAATTTAATGAGCAGCTCTCGAAGCGGTGTCACTTCCGGTGGCAACAATATATCTTCCACTTCAGGCAATATTCTAAATTCGTTGCTTAAATTAAGCTTTTGAGGGTCCTTATAATGCTCTAACACGCAAACCCGACTGCCACCACGGATTTTGATCAACAACATACCATCATCTCGTTGATCAAAATCGATGATATGGGCGAAGCAGCCGACGCGGTCAAAATCGACGTTTGCTGTCACTTCTTCGCCGGTCAAAACTCGATTAACAATAAAAGGCAGTTGGTGACGTAAACAAAAACTCACCATATCCAGGTAACGTGGCTCAAACACTACCAGCTGCATGGTAGCACCTGGAAAAAGAACGGTTTTTAGTGGGAATACCGCCCTTTGTTGTATTGGCATATCGAAATCCTGTTTCTAGTCTTGGGTTTCAACAGTCGTTGTGGCTCTTCTACAAAAATAGCATGAAGTAAAGAATCCATCACCTGTTGCAAAGTAACTAAATTTCAGAATATTTATTTTGGGCTTCAATTAACTTTTTAAACCTTTTCCCGTATTCAGCAGATATAATGCAAATGAGAACAGGGCAACAATAAACGCGCTGATCAGTGTAAATGCAACGCCTAACGAGATATCGGAGTGGCCTAAAAATCCATAACGAAAAGCATTTACCATGTACAAAATCGGGTTGGCCATCGATACGTTTTGCCAAAATTCCGGAAGTAAACTGATGGTATAGAAAACACCACCCAGGTAAGTTAAAGGCGTTAAAATGAACGTCGGCACAATAGAGATGTCATCGAACTTTTTGGCAAAAACGGCATTAATCAAACCGCCCAACGCAAACAGAGTAGAAGTCAGTACGATGACTACCAACACAACCCCTACATTGTGAATTTGCAAATCGACAAAAAACAAACTGATGCCAGTGACAATCAAACCGGTTAAAATACCACGACTGACTCCCCCACCAATATAACCCAGCAAGATATAAATATTCGGTACCGGCGCAACCAAAAGCTCCTCAATATGACGTTGAAACTTGGCGCTAAAAAAAGAAGAAACGACATTCGAGTAGGAGTTGGTGATTACCGACATCATGATAATACCCGGCGTAATGTAAGCCATGTAACTGACGCCCCCCATTTCACCAATGCGCGAACCAATTAAGTTACCGAAAATCACAAAGTAGAGGCTCATGGTGATAGCCGGTGGTAACAATGTCTGAATCCAGATACGGAAATAACGGGTAACCTCTTTGGTTAAGATGCTTTGTAAGGCAATTAAATTTTCACGCATGATTTTGGCCTGCCTGTTTGTTTTCTACAATGCGAACAAATAGTTCTTCGAGTCGATTGGCCTTGTTACGCATACTCAGCACTTTAATGCCCATTTGATTTAATTGTATAAAAAGATCGTTAATGCTATCGGTTCGCAAAACATCCACTTCAATGGTGTGATCGTCAATCTGTCGCAAAGCTTTTCCGGCTACCTCGGGTAGATCACCCTGCCATTGTTCAATATCCAATACGAAGGTTTCCATATCGAGCTTCGCAAGCAATGCTTTCTTACTGGTATTTTCAATAATTTCGCCGTGATCAATGATCGCAATATTGCGACAAAGGCTTTCTGCCTCTTCCAGATAATGAGTGGTTAACACAATGGTTGTACCTTGTGCATTAAGCTCGGTTAAAAACTCCCACATCGAACGACGCAATTCAATATCGACACCCGCCGTTGGTTCATCAAGAATTAAAAGTTTCGGCTCGTGCATTAAAGCTCGCGCTATCATTAAGCGCCGCTTCATTCCACCCGATAAATTGCGAGCCGGTTGATCCCGTTTATCCCACAAGCCAAGTTGCTTCAAAACGACCTCGGCACGGGGCAATGCTAACGAGCGCTTGATGCCGTAAAATCCCGCTTGATTCACCACAATTTGCAACGGGGTTTCAAACTGCGAAAAATTGAACTCCTGAGGAACGAGCCCCAGGCACTTTTTGGCCTGATGCAACTGAGTGTCGAGATCAAAGCCAAACACTTCCACTGTTCCCGCCGTTTTGGTAACCAGAGAACTGATAATGCCTATAGTTGTTGACTTACCCGCGCCGTTAGGGCCGAGTAACGCAAAAAAATCACCCCGTTCAACTTTGAGATCGATGCCTTTCAGCGCCTCAAAGCCATTTTTATAAACTTTTCTGAGTTGAGACAGGTTTAACGCCGTTTCGGTCATTGAATTGCCTTACCATGTTGAACAATTTTCACTCGCTGATTAGCGACATTTAAAGGAAAGGAGTATAACAGAAGCCGATTAGGGGCTGCTTACCTTTCATGTGTCATCACTGCAAGAGGCTAAAGTTTCGCCACTCATTGTTGCCTGCATGCAAGTAAGGGGTATGAGCAGAACACGGAAGCTTTGTTCGTCGATTATTTGGAACAACCAAACGGCACTCCTCACGTCAAGATGCCGCACCTCAAGATCGACGAAATTTTAGACACAACAGTGGTGATGATTAAAAGATAAACAGGCTCTAAGGTTTGTCTTTCAGAAGCACACCGATCCACAACAAAATTAAAACGTTGTATAACAGGTAATATTACCGGTAAGGTAAAAGACTTGTCACGGTTAAAAACTGCAGATGGGTTTAGGTATACTAGAGTGTGATTATCTTTCATATATCAGCACTGGTGATAAATGAAAGATAATCACACTCAAGAACGCAAATGTAATAAGAGAACAACAATGACCACTGAAACAACAAGCACCAAGGATAGGGTAAACCACTTAAGATTTCGGGATTACATTTTATATTGGGGAGTCGTATTTTTTTCACCGGCAACATTGGCTTTACAGGACACACCCTCTTTAGTTCAAAACAATAACTCACGTCTTTTTCTCATCATTGTGATAACGATTGGCAGTGCCGTGATCGCTTACAGCTATTATCGCCACCGATTGCACAGACGCTCGTTACAGCAACTGAAACAATCGCAAGAGCAACTGCATTGGGCACTTTGGGGAAGTGGTGACGGCCTTTGGGACTGGAATATTGTCGACGGTACCGTTAACCGGCAAGGTATGCCAGAAATGCTTGGTTACTCGGCTGAAGAGTTTGAAAGTACGACTGCCCAACTATTGCAGTTAATGCACCCCGATGATACTCAACGCGTCTCTAAAGAAGTCGAGCAGCACCTAGCAGGCTCAAGCTCTCACTTTGAGGCCGAGTATCGGGTTTTATCCAAAGACGGCAGTTGGCGCTGGATTTTAGATAAGGGCAAAGTGGTTTCGCGTGATGCAAAAGGTCAAGCATTGCGGGCAGCGGGCACACAAACCGATATTACAGCACGTAAAAGAGCAGAAGAAGAACTTCGCTTAGCTGCCGAAGTGATCCAGAGTATGAATGAAGTGGTCGTATTGACCGATCAGGACTTACGCATTCGACTGGTGAATCACGCATTCATCCGCTTAATGGGTAAGTCTGAAGCAGACGTATTAGAACAACCGATACAACGCTTTTTTTCCGATCGCCATGATCGTACATTTTACCAACAATTGCTAAGTCAACTGCATAATAACCACTACTGGCAAGGGGAACTTTGGCAAAAATGCGCCAATGGTCAAGAAAGATTAACGCGCATGGAAGTAAAGCGCATTGAGCAATTTAAAAAAGAACGAGAATACTATGTGGTTATTTTTTCCGATATCACAGAAAAAAAACGTTCAGAAGACAAACTGATTTACCTCGCCAATTACGACACGCTGACCGGATTACCCAATCGAGCACTATTTCACAAACGATTGAGCGATGCGATACAGTCGAAGCCACAAAAAGATTTTGGTTTGATTTGTGTAGACGTTGATCACTTCAAGCACATCAACGACTCGTTAGGTCATGGCATTGGTGATCAGCTACTGCAACGAGTCGCACTTATGTTAAAGCAACAACTGCCTACCGGTAACGGAACCGTGGCTCGATTGGCCGGTGATGAGTTTACTTTACTGCTGCCAGGCATAATCGAAAAAAAGGCTTTAGTCAAACTGGCCAACAACATCTTGCAAGCTTTTACTCAACCTATTTTAGTAGAGCAACATGAAATTACCATCAGTCCGAGTATCGGCATCAGTCGATTTCCACTCGACGGACAAGATTCGATAACCTTGTTACGTAATGCCGAAAGTGCTTTGCATTTTGCAAAATCGCGTGGTCGTCGCAACTATCAATTTTACAACCGTGATATTCAATCACAAACACTGCGCAAATTAACTGTGGGTAATCAGTTACGTCGCGCTTTACAGCGTAATGAACTGGAATTGGTGTATCAACCTAAATTAAATGTTCACGACCAAAAATTAACGGGAATGGAAGCATTATTACGATGGCACAACACCAGCCTCGGTGATATTGAGCCTGACGAATTTATTGCCATTGCTGAAGAAACGGGCCAAGTTAACGAAATTGGATTATGGGTATTAAAAGAAGCCTGTAAACAAGCGCGAACCTGGATGTTACACAACCATCAAATTCCCGTTTCCGTTAATATTTCTACGCGTCAATTTCAACAACGCAATTTATACAAAACCATAGCCAATGTTCTGGCCGAATATCAGCTTCCACCGCACTTACTAGAACTGGAAATCACAGAAACCATGTTGCTTGAAGATCCAGATTCCGCCATTACCACACTCTCACAATTGAAACAGATGGGAGTACGTATTGCAGTGGATGATTTTGGAACGGGTTATTCGTCATTAAGCTACTTGAAGAAGTTACCTATCGATTCGCTAAAAATCGATAAGTGTTTTGTAAAAGACTTGCCGCTCGATAAGGATGACGAAGCCATTACCCACGCCATCATTTCATTGGCGAAAAACTTGAAATTAAGTGTTATCGCAGAAGGTGTGGAAAACAAAGCACAACTTAATTTTTTAATGCAAGCAGGTTGCGAGCAAGTACAAGGTTACTTGATCGCTCAACCCATGACGGCACCACAGAGTACATTATTTTGTGTTGAGAACAGTTCTAAGTTCTAAGTTCTAAGTTCTAAGTTCTAAGTTCTAAGTTCTAAGTTCTAAGTTCTAAGTTCTAAGTTCTAAGTTCTAAAATGAATGTTGTTCACAACTCTGCCATATCAACTTTATTTCTCATTTTCTTATTACTTAGTGCTTAGTACTTATCATTTAGCGCTTAGTGCTTCAACCTTTCACTGACAATTAACAACCACTCGGCCGTAACGTTTTCGATCCAGTATTTCATCGAACACATTGGAAACATCTTTTAATGCCACTTCATCGGTAATGATATTCTCCAACACCGATGGTTTCCATTCCGCACCGAGCTTTTTCCAAATGTCTTTGCGTAACGGCATCGCGCAGTTCGTGGAGCTCACACCTAATACGCTTACACCACGCAAAATAAATGGAAACACCGTAGTTTTCAGTTGATGACTGCTGGCCAAACCAATACTCGCCACGTTCCCCCACAAATTAACGTGCGCAATCAATTGCGCCAATAAATCGCCTCCAACGTTATCGACTACACCTCCGAATCGCCCTTGTTCCAAGGCTTTTGATCCAAGGTTAAGTTCTTCAACATTCATCACCTGTTGCGCTCCTAAACTTTGTAGAAAGTTATAGTAAGTTTCGCGACCCGATAAGGCGATCACATCAAAACCTTGTGATGAAAGAATATTCACAGCAATACTACCCACGCCACCTGAGGCACCGGTTACTACTATTGGTCCTTTATCAGGCGATTGATTATTTTCCAACATACGATGTAAAGCTAAAGCCGCGGTAAAACCAGCCGTACCCAATGCCATGGCGAGTCGCGCATCCAACCCTTCTGGCATTGGGATAACAAACTCTTTTTTAACTCGTGCAAATTGTGCCAGTCCACCATCAAACTGTTCACCGATCCCACAACCATTGACCAAAACCCTTTGTCCAGGAACGAATTCTGTTGAATTGCTGCTAACCACTTCACCGGCTAAGTCAATGCCCGCATTGAGCGGAAACTGTTTGAGAATTCTTCCGCGCCCGGTTGCTGCCAATGCATCTTTATAATTGATACTGGAATAATGCACTTTAATCACGACATCACCGGCGGTTAATTCATCTATCTCCATTTCTAATAGTTTGTGTTGAACATGATTACCTTCACTGAATACGCGACACGCTAAAAAGCTCATGATGACATTCCTGAATGTTGAAATTTTTGAAACTCTAAATGCAAACGGCAATAACTACAAGATATACCCGAAGCGATTGAGTATAATCAAACCGTTCCCGACTTTACCAAACGATAGGTTAAATTGATCCTCGGTTCGCTAATTTTACGCTGCCTCGGCACCTGATGTTGCCAGCAACGCTGAAACACACCTCGCATGATCAACAAACTGCCATGCATTAACTTAATTCGTTTGCGGGATTTATGATCACTTTTTAATCGATAATCAAAGTTTCGTTCAGCCCCTAACGAAATAGAAGCGATGATAGGATGCTCGCCCAATTCCGGTTCATCATCACTGTGCCAGCCCATCGCATCGTTTCCATCACGATAAAGGTTTCCCAATACACTGTTCAACGTAAACTGAAAATCGCGACTCAACTGGTTTCGAATTTCAACAAGCAATGGATGCCAGGGTAAAGGTTGATGCAGTACACCCGAATATCGATAAGCGGCATCAGAATCACCATACCAAGAAACCATTCGAGGCACCGCTACTTGTTTACCATACATCTTAATTTTTTCAGTTTGCCAATCGAGTTCCGTTAAAAGCGTTTGAAAGTATTCATCTGCCGTGTTGACGCCTAACCAATCCGGTACACACTGGAGTTGTTCGTCTTCCAATGTCAACAATGACGGTGTGCTATACAAGTTTTGAAACAAATCTGGCATAAGATTATTTTTGAACTTGAACAAATGAATTTATACTCAACCCAGTTTAACTCATCAAATTGGCCTATGACTTCATTAAAATCGGTTCTATTTGCCACGCTTATTGTATTTATCAGTTTCCCGCTGCTCGGAGAAGAGCAAAAGTCGAAAGCGCTTCCTTTTGCGAAACCCTTTTCCATAGAAACCTTGGAAGGCGAGCAGTTTCAGCTTGCTGATTATAAAGACCAAGCGGTATTAATTGTCTTTTGGGCGACTTGGTGCCCTTATTGTAAAAAGCTGTTGCCGGGTATTGAACGATTGCATAAAAAATACGCTGAGCAAGGGCTTAAGGTGATCGCCATTACGATCATGGAAGACGGTGATCCGGAAGCTTATATGAGAAGATACGGATACACCTTCACCGTTGGGCTGGATGGCGATCACTTAATGAACGATTATTTTGTTCCCGGAACACCCACCCTAGCCGTTTTAACTCATAACAATCAATGGCATGCGCATTTACGTACGTCCGACCCGAACAGTGTTGAGCTGGAAAATGCCATTCGAGGTGCTATGAAACAATCTCCTCTTTCCGAAAAATAGCTTAACAGCTCCGATTTGCTGCGAGTTTTGTTAAATTTTCACGTATCTCGGGCAAATACATAAAATGCCAACTGAGTCAATCTTGTTTGCCCCCGGAGATCGGGTTATAAAGGTTCGTTTAGGGGCAGACGCTGCTATTGCAGCGCACAAATACAAGACTATTTTTCGGGAGAAAATCATACATGACGACTTCGCAAAGAGACGATGACGTAATTCCAGACGCGGGAGGTGCAGCTGTGAAAAGAGGACTGGCAGAAGGTGTTCCATCCGATGAGTTTATGGGACACCCCAAAGGGCTGTGGATGCTTTTTTCATCCGAGTTTTGGGAAAGGTTTAGTTACTATGGCATGAGAGCCATACTTGCCCCCTATGTCGCAATGGCATTTTTCGAACACATGGGGAAAGACGCCGAAGCTCAAGCCAGCTTAACGTACGGCGGATACACATCGATGGTTTATATGACGGGTATTTTAGGTGGATACGTCGCCGATAAAATCCTCGGCTATCAACGCTCAATAATGTTAGGCGGCGCGATGATGGCAGCCGGCCTATTTATGCTTTTGACACCCGACTTAACGATATTCTTACTTGGCCTAGCTGTCATGGTCGTCGGTAATGGCCTGTTTAAACCAAACATTTCAACCATGGTTGGAAAACTGTACGCTCCTGGTGATGCACGTCGTGATTCTGGGTTTACGATTTTTTACATGGGTATTAATGCAGGTGCCTTTATCGCTCCAATCGTCTGTGGTACTTGGATCGGTGCTTTGTACGGTTACAAATGGGGTTTCTTCACCGCTGGAATAGGCATGATTTTCGGAATTATGGTCTTCCAACTGCTTAAACATTGGTTAGGCGAAGTTGGTAAAAAACCCAAAGATCGAAATGCTAAAAAGTCGCTTATGCAAGTATTATTTGGTGCTGCAGTACTGATTGCACCGGTCTACATTTTATTAAGCCGCAGCGAAGTTTTAGGGTTTATTTTAAGTATTATGATGCTCGGTTTGGCTGGGTACTTTGTTTACAGTGGTATTAAAAGCGGAAAAAAAGAACAACTGCATCGCTATATTGCCATGTTGATTTTGTTTTTAGCCAATATGTTCTTCTGGGCACTCTTTGAGCAAGCGGGCTCATCTTTAAACTTTTTCGCACGCGACTACGTGAATATGCCTGGCGGCATTGACTTTACAGTCTTCCAATCTGCGAACCCAATTTTCATCATTTTGTTAGCGCCTATTTTCGCTATGCTCTGGCCAAAACTTGAAAAGTGGAATATGAACCCATCCATTCCTCGTAAATTTGCTTTTGGCTTGTTGGGTGTGGGTGTTGGCTTTTACGCCCTCGTTTTTGCCATACAATTTATGCAAGGTGAAAACGGCCGTGTCCCTTGGGAAATGTTAGCACTGTGTTACCTGATCCATACTATGGGAGAGCTTTGCCTATCCCCAATTGGTCTTTCTATGGTCACTAAATTGGCATTACCAAAAGAAACCGGACTGGCAATGGGAGGTTGGTTCTTATCCATTGCGACTGCGAACTACGTTGCTGGCCGTATTGCAGCGATCGCAGCTGGTGGCGGTGGTCATGGTGAAGCCGCGGGTTCTATCGAAGGTTACTTTACCGTTTTCAACCAACTATTCTGGGGAGGACTGATCATTGCAGTCATCTTTTTCTTCGTTGCGCCTTTCATCAATAAGCTGATGCATGGTGTTAAATAATTGATGGTGAATTAAAAAACCCGGCAATTTTGCCGGGTTTTTTGTTATTAAAATGAGATAAAATAATCCCACTTAACGATCATTAAGACTAATAAAAATGAAATCTTTTAAAGTTCCTCATACGCTCGTACTTCTTTTTTCAATGATGGTGTTTGCTTATATCCTGACCTGGATTTTACCTTCCGGTAGTTTTGAAATGGCCAAAAGCGCCAACGGACACGAAGTGGTTGTGCCAGGTACCTACCAAGAGTTAGAAGAGCAAAAACACTTACCGGTTTGGAATCTATTTACCGTAATACCTCGAGCCTTGGGTGAAGCACAAGGCATTATCTTTTTCTTATTTTTAATCGGTGGCTCGCTTGCCGTTTTGCGCTCAACCGGTGCGATAGATGCCATTCTAGGAAAAGTTCTCAACCGATTTGCTCATCGCCCCGCCCTCCTGCTCTTTATGAGTATGTTTGCGTTTATGATTGGCTCAACCTCAATTGGAATGGCGGAAGAATATATTCCGCTCGTTTTAATATTAATCTCGCTTTGTGTCGCTTTAAAAATGGACACCGTTTCTGCCGTAGGCTCAATGGTCATTGGCTATGGCATTGGCTATGGTACAGCCATATTAAATCCCTTTACGGTATTGGTCGCACAAGGTGTTGCTGAAGTCACTCCGACGTCTGGTTGGGAATTTAGGCTCGCATTATTTATTCCCTTTCTAATGATAGGCTTTCACCACTTATGGAAGTACGCGTCAAAAGTACAAAACGACCCTAAAGAAAGTCTAGTGTACGATGTTCCTGAAGCTCAGCCTCCACAACCCAGCGAATACCCCGTTCTAAATGGAAAAAGAAAAACAATACTTTGGGTAACATTAACCGCTTTAGTGTTGATGGTGGTCGGTATTGCCAAGTACCACTGGTATTTTGTTGAGCTCGGGGCCATCTTTTTTGTGTTAGCCATTTTAACCACACTCATCAGTGGCCAAAAATTTGATGATGCCGCAAAAACCTTTACCGTTGGAGCTTCCGAATTAACGGGAACGGCTCTTTTAATTGGCTTTGCTCGAAGTATTGAGCTGATATTAAGCGATGCTCAAGTGCTACATACCGTTGTGAATGGACTTGCCATTCCACTGACTCACGTTGGCGCCGAGCTCTCTGCAATCGGCATGTTAGTCATTCAAAGCATTCTCAACTTTTTTATTCCATCCGGATCAGGACAAGCTTACGTCACCATGCCCATCATGGCGCCAATCTCCGATATTGTCGGCGTTTCAAGACAAGTCGCGGTTCTCGCTTATCAAATGGGTGATGGTTTTATGAATATGGTTGTACCTACCAATGCCGTACTCATGGGAATTCTTGGTATGTGCGGCATTCCTTACAATAAATGGTTTCGCTTTATTGGGCCTTTAATTTTAAAGTTATTTGTCGCTGGCTCATTGGCGCTTGTTATTGCTGTACTTATTGGCTATCAATAACCGCTTTTTCCGCCCGCTCCTCAGCGGGCGAAAAGACTCATGCATCGCCTTTTAGTTTGTATTAAAGCGGTCTAAAAACTATAAATAAAGGAGCTATTACGAATACGGAGATCTCATGTACCTAGTCGCCGACTTTATGACGCCCGACCCAATCTGCCTGAAAGATAACAACAGTTTGCATAAAGGCAGAACCACCATGAAAAAATACGGCATTCGCCATATCCCTATTATTTATGCGGATAGCGGCAACTTTGCCGGCATACTGACACAAAAAGTTGTACTGTCTAATGCCATCTCAATAATCAATACCCAAGGACTGGAGCACCTGGATAATGCGGAAAAATCACTTTCTATCGAAAAGGTTATGGATACCGACGTTGTCACGGTGGAAACCGATACTCCACTGCTAGAAGCCGCCCGCTTTTTTAAAGCCAACCGTCATGGCTGTCTTGCGGTATTGGATGAGTTTAAAGTGGTCGGCGTTTTAACTTCAGGCGATTTTGTGAAATTCGCAATTCAAATTTTAGATGACGAATAATTCGAGTTGCGAGTTGCGAGTTGCGAGTTGCGAGTTGCGAGTTGCGAGTTGCGAGTTGCGAGTTGCGAGTTGCGAGTTGCGAGTTGCGAGTTGCGAGTTGCGAGTTGCGAGTTGCGAGTTGCGAGAAATGATAAACTTTCACTTCTCACAGTCAATAGGAACTTAACAGCTTTAACTCGAAACGAGCAACCCGCAACTCGTAGCAGAGTTACTACCAGATTTTCACGCGCTGCTCTGCAGGTAAGAAAAGTGCGTCGCCTTCTTTCACATCGAAAGCCGAAACAAACTCTGGCATATTACGCAATACTCCGTTTGCTCGATATTCACTGGGTGAATGAGGATCCACGTTTATTCTGCGTTTTAACTCAGCGTCTCGATATTTGCGAGCCCAAACCTGCGCCCAGCCGATAAAGAATCGTTGATCGCCGGTAAAGCCATCAAGCACCGGTGCTTCTTTACCCTTCTTTGACAATTGATACGCTTTATAGGCAATGGTCATACCGCCCAAGTCTCCAATATTTTCACCTAAGGTGAAGGTGCCATTCACGTGAACACCTGGTAACGGTTCAAACTCATCGTATTGTTTAGCCAAAGCAGAGGTTCGCTTTTTAAATTCAGCTTTGTCTTGCGCTGTCCACCAATCACGTAAAACACCGTCTCCGTCGTAAGACGCACCTTGATCGTCAAATCCGTGCCCCATCTCATGGCCTATCACCGCTCCAATACCGCCATAATTCACCGCATCATCCGCTTCCATATCAAAAAAGGGCGGTTGCAAAATAGCCGCAGGAAATACAATTTCATTCATCACCGGGTTGTAATAGGCATTCACCGTTTGTGGTGTCATAAACCACTCATCGCGGTCAATGGGCTTACCAAGCTTGTCACGTTCCACATTGAAGTTAAACTCTCGAGCGGCCATGAAATTTTCCAGCAATTTTCCGGGCTCAATAGTCAGTGCCGAGTAATCGCGCCATTTATCCGGGTAACCGATTTTCGGTCGGAACTTGCTGAGCTTATCCAATGCTTGTTGTTTAGTTTCTTCGCCCATCCACTCCAATCCAAGAATGCCCTGGCGATACGCTTCACGCAGATTTTCAACCAACTCCAACATGCGTGCCTTAGCTTCTGGCTTAAAGTGTTTGGCCACGTACACTTTGCCTACCACCTCACCAAGTAGACTATCGACTGCATCTACGCCTCGCTTCCATCGAGGTAATTGTTCCGGGGTGCCTTGTAATGTTTTTCCGTAGAAAGCAAAGTTCTCTTCATCGAGTGCCTGACTCATCAAGCTCGCATTACCGGTTAGCAAATGCCAAGTTAAATACGTTTTCCAGGCTTGGAGTGAAGTATCAACAATCACTTGATTCAAAGCGTTCAAATAGGTCGGTTGGCGTACAATTAAATGCGTTTGATTGGTTATCCCCAGAGCCGCGAAATAGGCTGACCAGTCAATTGCTTTTGCCAG
This sequence comes from Pleionea sp. WD8-19, assembly GCF_055326765.1. Taxonomy (NCBI): domain Bacteria; kingdom Pseudomonadati; phylum Pseudomonadota; class Gammaproteobacteria; order Oceanospirillales; family Pleioneaceae; genus Pleionea; species Pleionea sp. WD8-19. The sequence goes on from NZ_JBUZOU010000022.1 coordinate 46,886, forward strand.
CTCATCCAGCTTGGTAATGTCATGTTTATTGTAGGTTTTTACACTGTCTCGATTGGCTTCTTTGTCCCAATGGCCGCTAGCAATCGCGGTTTCCAATGCCATTATGTCTTTCGCAGCTAGCTCTCCGTTGGGTAACTCCGCCAACGAGAACATCGTCGCAATATGCTTCATATATTCATTACGAATATTTTCCGAGCTTTCGTCTTCACCGAAATAATAGTCACGGTTGGGTAATCCAAGTCCAGACTGCGTTAAATAAAGGATATATTGAGTGGGTTCCTTAGCATCATTATTAACGTATAACCCGAATGGTGCATCGGCCCCTCGCTTAGGAACCATAGCGAAATATTCCACCAATTGCTTTTTATTCTTAATGGCGTCGATTTCTTGCAAATAAGGTTTTAAGGGATCTATACCACGTTTGTTCAAAGTGTCGATATCAAGCACATTGTTATATAAATCACCGACTTTCTGCTCGTTAGACCCTTTTTCTAGGTTTTTAGCCGATGCTGATTCTTCAATAATCGCTCGTAAGTCTTCTTGAGCCTTGTCTGCTAAGGCACTAAAAGTGCCGTAATTTGACCGATCAGCGGGAATTTCAGTTTTTGCTAACCAACGACCATTAACAAATCGATAAAAATCATCTTGTGGACGAACCGACTTGTCAAAGTTTTCCAGAGTCACACCCGATTTCACCAACGGTTGCTGACTTGCCGCTTCAGGCTTAGGTGGCTTGCCAGAAGTTGCAGCTTGGTGTGACTGAGTGTCTTCGGTTTGCTGACCACAACCCGTTAACACAGTCAGCGCCACTGACGCAGCCAAAAGTTTTAGTCTCATAAATACCCCAACTTATTGATTTATTTAGAAATAGTGCTAAACGAAGGCCGTGCTTCGAAATATTCAGGCAGAATTATATCGGACCTTAGTATTCGTGTGCGCGCTATCTTGTAAAAGTTTGTAGAAATCGATTCAAGCGACCACCCGGTCAGAGTGAACTATATTTAATTGAACAGCACAACCCTACGTTGTTGAGAGAGAATGTCTTATGAAAAGTCCACACACTATTCTGGTCGTGATCAGTGAAAACAAACCACTGCAACCGGCTTTAGAACGCGCCAAAGTGTTTGCGCGCCAAGGTAACATTAACATCACTTTGTTCAGCAGTGTATACGAACCCGCACTGGAGTTAACCGCAATTCTTGCACCCGATGAAAGAAAAATGTTACGAGAACAATACCTGAGTGAACGCGAAAGTTACCTGGCCGAATTACAAGACAAGCATCAGAGCCCAAACATCAATTACACCCTACAAGTGGTGTGGCACAAAAAAATTGCCCAAGCAGCGGAGGAGTACTGCCAAGAACACTCAATCGACTTAACCATAAAAGAAATTGGTGACGATGCGCAGTCGAGCAATCCTTTTGTTATGCCAACCGACTGGCATCTGCTGCGTTACTGCGTCTCACCTCTGTTACTGGTGCGCGACACTGAGTGGAATGAAAACTCCGCTGTTTTAGCAGCGGTCTGCCCAACGACCGACTGCCCGTACCATCAAAAACTCAACCATACGGTATTAGAATACACACGACTGTTATCGGACCTTTTGCACTGCGAAGCGCATGTTGTTAATTCGCATGTAAGCCCTTCGTTACAGGCCCCTATCGATTTTGCAAACATCGACTTAGAAGCCCTACGACGTAAAGTAACGCAATTTCACGTTGAGAAAATGCAGGAGTTAATTGCTCAACATCCGTTTGGAGAGCAGCATACTCATGTGGTTGAAGGCCTCGCAGAAGAAAAGATTCCTGAAACAGCAGAAAAAATAAATGCGCAATTGGTGGTTATTGGCACCGTAGGTCGAAAAGGGTTGAATGCCGCATTCATGGGAAACACAGCAGAACGTGTTTTATCTCAGTTGAAATGTGAAATATTGGCTTTAAAACCCGAAAACTTTGAAACCGAGTAAACCCACTCGGGTTATTTAAGGAGAATTCAATGGCAAACTTGCGCGTTTTAGTTGACATCGATCCTACTGAGCGAGACACGTCACTGCCCAATAAATTAAGGCAGCTTGCCAACAAAAATACCTTAGAGGTAACGCTCTTTATTTGTGATTATCATGGCTCGATGACGTCAAACTTATTGTTGCATCCCGAAAGCCTAAGTAAAGCCATTGACCATATTAAAAATGAACATAGAGAAAGACTCCAAAAGCTTGCCGAACAATTTCCCCATAAAAATATCACTTATACCACTCAAGTCGAATGGCATAAGCCCTACTATGAGGGTATTCTAAAAGCAGCGGAAAACCTACAAGTCGATTTGATCTTAAAAGATGCAAAACCTCACAGCCTGATTCAACAATTACTGTTCACTCCCAGTGACTACCAGCTGCTCAAGTCGAGTGAAATACCATTGTTACTTTCGAAAGGAAAAAGCTGGGATGATGCAAAATGCGTTATGGCCGCCGTTGATCCGGCGCACCAGTTAAGTCAAGAAAGTCATTTAGATGATATTATTATACAGCAAGCAAAAGAGCTCGCAGACAGCCTTGAACTACCGTTAAACGTTTGTCATGTGTTTGATCCAACCGGTTGGGAAGTTGTGATGAACAGCTCTGCATCCACTGGTGTTATGGGACAATTTGTTGTGATCGATAACCCCGACGATCATCATGCTTTGTTAAAAAAAATTCGTGAACAACACAAAACGCAATTGAGTACTTTACAAGAATGTCACCAGCTAGAAGATAAGCAAGTAAATCAGTTAGAGGGGTTTCCCGAAGAGGAGCTGGAAAAAGCCGCGCAAGAGTTTAATGCGGCTTTAATCGTAGTCGGAACAACGTATCGTTCGGGCCTGCTAGGCAGTACGGCAGAAAAACTGTTAGAGCACGTATCCTGCGATATTGTCGCTGTTAAACCCGGTGATTTTTCCGCGTTGGATACACATTAAGGCAATTGCAAACTGTATTTAGTAGGATGTGGTTGTAACCCATCAGAAACAATCCCCGGGTTCATCTGAGCAACTAAGTTTCAAGTTTTTTTCTTGCCCATCGCTCGAGCGATGGGCGCGCATGTTCCGGCGCTCCCACGCTGGTTTTACGCCCATAAATCAAAGTTGACTTCGCAGCTCACTCAATCTTGCATGAGCTGTAACCGATGCCAACATTTGGTCCATCGCCACATTACCATCCACAACCAAATCCGCACGGCTGTTATTGTTCGCAATAAACTGCGTAAACATGGGTCGCACCGACGCCATATACTGCTCTATTACAGCTTCGGCAGTTCGCGCCCTTTCAACCATATCTCGCTTAATTCGTCTCGCTAAACAAATATCTAACGGTGTTTCTACGTATATTTTAAGATCAAAATGAGACAGTAATTCGGTTCTGGTCAGTACGTGAATACCTTCCACTATTAAAACCGGTACCGGTTGCAATGGTTTCGACTCATTGAGCCGAGTGTGTGTTTTATAGCAATAGGTTGGTACATCAATGGAAGCGCCTTGTTTTAACTGAGATAGGTGCTCCGCCAACAAAGAATGTTCGAAAGAGTCAGGGTGATCGAAATTAATCAACGCTCGCTCTTCAATCGTTAAGTGATCCTGAGGCCTATAATAATTATCTTCCGATAAAACCTTACAGAACGAATGCTGGTACTGTTGGTTAAACCAATCGCATAACTGTTCTGCCAATGTTGTTTTACCCGACGCCGAACCGCCGTTCACTGCTATCACTAACATTACATTTGCCAAAATACAGGGTTAAAAAAACCGGGCGATCATACCACAGTGCCAATGTCGACTGAACCGGATATCGGCAGTAGTTTCGATTATTTTTTATACACGCAAAAACAATCTCAAAAATGTGAAAAATCACTTGTCATATTTTTGTAACACGGTACTTTTACACTCTCGTAATTTTGCTATACATCAAGACATCATCTCCCGAGGTTCGTGTGATATCCATTAGAAATCCCCTAAGTTCTAGCCACTTACTCCCAATAGCCGCCGTATTCACCAGCATTAGTTATGCAGAAATACCAGCGGGCTACTACGACAGCGCCGATACCTCTTCACCACAAGCATTACGGCAGTCTCTGCACCTAATCATCGATAACCACACGCGCTTTCCCTATACCTCAAGTACAACAGATACTTGGGACATCTTAGAGCAAGCCGATCAAGACCCGACCAATACAAACAACATTTTGGATGTATACAGAAACTCATCACACGCCAAACAAGGTGGCGGTAACAACTTATATAATCGCGAGCACAGTTGGCCCAAATCTTACGGGTTTCCCGATAACGACTACCAAACTCCTAGCAACTACCCTTTTACGGATACTCATCACTTATTTCTTTCCGATGGAAACTACAATACCGCACGAGGTAATAAACCCTATGATTACTGCATAAGCAATTGTACGGAATACACAACGGAGATTAATAACGGTCGCGGTGGTGTGGACTCAAACTGGACGGCTGGAGAATACACCGAAGGACAATGGGAAACCTGGAACGGTCGTAAAGGCGATGTTGCTCGCGCTATGTTTTATATGGCCATTCGTTACGAAGGCGGTCATCATGAAATAAGCGAATACTCAGAACCCGACTTACGCTTAACCGACGACCGCGAATTAATCGCGCAGTACAACACTGGTGAAAATGAAGCGTTCGGTTATATGGGTATCAAATCGGTGTTATTGGAGTGGCATCGAAACGATCCGGTCGATGATGACGAACGTGCGCGCAATGATGTGATTTACACTTACCAAGGCAATCGAAATCCTTTTATCGATCATCCAGAATACGTTGAGTGTGTGTTCGAACTGGATTGTGCATCACTCGGAGGCGCTGTCGGTGATGACACAGCACCCGCACAGCCCATCGGATTAAGCGCAAACAGTACCGAAGTCAGTGTGACTTTAAACTGGACAGCAAACACTGAAAGTGACGTCAGTGGTTACCACATTTATCGTCGTAACGATGGCAGCAGTTCTTTCGCTCGTATCAGCAACGAACTGGTAACCGGTAACAGTTTTACCGATTTGAAAGTTACAACCGGCAACACTTATCACTATCACATAACGGCCGTTGACACATCCAGCAATGAGTCGGATGCCAGTACGTCTATAAACATCACGGCTCAAGACAGCACCGCCCCCTCAGCGCCAACAAACTTAATGGCAACCGGCGGTAACGAACAAGTTTCACTAGCTTGGGATGCGAACAGTGAAACCGACATCGCAGGTTACCGAATTTATCGAAGTGATGATAACGGACAAAACTATCTTTGGGTTAACCAAAATGCGCTGGTTACCGATACCCATTTTGTCGATTCCGGTTTGCTTCATTCCACTGAGTATAGGTACTACATTACAGCAGTTGACAATAACGAAAATGCCTCTGAAGCCAGTGCAGTAGTAACGGCAACAACGTTAGCCGATTCGCAAGTACCGGTGGCACCTACGAATATTTCTGCAACCGCGCAAGGTGAAAATATTGTAATTAACTGGAATGCCAATAGTGAAAATGATCTGGCTGGTTATAACTTGTATCGCTCAACAAGCGGCGGTTCCGCTTCAAAAATTAACGGTGCACTGCTCACCTCTACTCAGTTTACCGACTCTAATGTAACGGCAGATACCGATTACATTTATTACCTTACTGCGGTTGACACTGCGGGTAATGAGTCGGATGCCAGTGCGGCGGTCACAGCGAAAGTAGAAAGCAATACGGGTGGAAATAACGGTGATGGTAATACCGATGCTGGAAGCAGTGGCGGCGGTAGCTTGTATTTTCTTTTGTCTTTGCTTGGATTGTTAAGTGTTCGCTCACGCCAGAGTATTTAACTGCTTTTTAAATTGGGTACCGCTACTTAACGGTACCCAATTTCAGATTTTAATAAATTACCTTCAAGCTCTACCACTCATCGTATATCCAACCATTTAACTTAATCGATTCAAACACAACTCGAAATTTACAAAGTATTCTATCGACTCACTATACCTCTGAATACCGTTTGACAGGTTATCCAATTGTTCAACACTTCAAACAAAATGTATTAAGCGGTAGTCAAAGCAATACTCAATGTTTTATGTTTTTAAAAAGGTATTTTTGTTGACTTAACTCTTCACCTCGAATGCCCATCTCATTATTTTGAGTTGTGAATATCACATCTTAATTCCTACCTACTTTTTCAATTTCGAGATATCCCACTTAGTAAAAAACAATCTAAACCATTAGAATCGAATCTCAATATATCCCGAGTAAATCTTTTTAACAGCCAATCTCAGACACCATTCACTCTCATATCAACATTCTGCCAGGCAATACCCATAAAAAAATAATCGTAAGCGTCTAACCAAACACACGCTTGACTACTGAGTCAGCTCAACGTTCCAAGGCATCAAGTACTCAATATTGTCCGGTGACTTAGGCAGCTCTTCGAGTAGGAACGTGATGTAAAAGAATGGCGTTAATCCGTTTGCTTTAGCAGTTTCGATAATGGAATAGAGAACCGCACTGGTCTTGGCACAACGACTTCTTCAGGACACCCACAGCTTAAAACCAATAATCACAGATTTCACCTTGACCAACAAGTGCAAATTGATTAAGTTACGTTCAGGACTTAAGTGAATTATACGGACATAACACCATGACACGCGCTAGAAATACGCTCATCGATTTAAATCAAACCACCTATTATCATTGCATCGCCCGTTGTGTTCGACGCGCTTTTCTCTGCGGAGAGGACTCCGTTACCGGTAAGAGCTTTGAACACCGCAAAAACTGGGTGGTGGAACGGTTAAACTATCTGGCCAAAACCTTCGCCATTGAAGTGGCCAGTTATACGGTTATGTCCAATCATTATCACGTTGTTCTACGTGTCGATGTTGAAAAGGCAAGGGATTGGAGTGAAGCCAACGTTGTTCGCCGCTGGAAACGCGTTTGTAAAATTCCACTTCTCGTACCACAGCTTAAGGACACCCACAGCTTAAGGACACCCACAGCTTAAGGACACCCACAGCTTAAGGACACCCACAGCTTAAAACCAATAATCACAGATTTCACCTTGACCAACAAGTGCAAATTGATTAAGTTACGTTCAGGACTTAAGTGAATTATACGGACATAACACCATGACACGCGCTAGAAATACGCTCATCGATTTAAATCAAACCACCTATTATCATTGCATCGCCCGTTGTGTTCGACGCGCTTTTCTATGCGGAGTGGACTCCGTTACCGGTAAGAGCTTTGAACTCCGTAAAAACTGGGTGGTGGAACGGTTGGACTATCTGGCGAAAACCTTCGCCATTGAAGTGGCCAGTTATGCGGTTATGTCCAATCATTATCACGTTGTTCTACGTGTCGATGTTGAAAAAGCAAGAGATTGGAGTGATGCCAACGTTGTTCGTCGCTGGAAGCGCGTTTGTAACATTCCACTTCTCGTACAGCGGTATCTAAAAGAAGAAACCACACTCGCCCTATCTAAAATGGCTCAGGACATCATCGAAAACTGGCGTCAAAGACTGATGGATATTTCCTGGTTTATGCGGTTGTTAAATGAGCACTTGGCTCGCGAAGCGAATAAGGAAGACAACTGTACTGGTAGATTCTGGGAAGGCAGGTTCAAGTCACAAGCGTTACTTGACGAGGCCGCTGTTTTAACCGCCATGGCTTATGTTGATTTAAATCCCATTCGTGCCGATATGGCAAAAACACCAGAAAAATCGGACTTCACTTCCATTCAGCAACGCATCAAACAAAAGAAGAGCCAGCCGCTTAAAAACAAAGTAAAGCTTATGCCACTCACACAATCGAAGCACCCAGTGCATCAACATGGCTTTTCATTTTCAACTCAAGATTATTTTGATTTGGTCGATACCACCGGTCGTATTATCCGAGACGACAAACGCGGTTATATTCCAAGCAACTTGCCTCCCATTTTAGAACGTCTCAATCTCGAGCCTGACGGCTTCTTAAAGCTGATGCGCCGTAAAGATGACATTGCCGGTTTAAATGTTGTGGGCTCACCTTCTTCCTTAACACACTACATCGAAAGCATTGAACAGAAGTTTATTAAGGGCATTGGGATTAGCCGTAAGCTTTACACCTGACATAAAATACAAAAAGAGCACTCAATAAGTTCCTTCAGTTAAGCGCTGATGATTACTCGCGCCCGTGCCCTAAAAAACCATCCGCTTTTCAAATAATTCCACCTAGAAACTCTTGAAGTTTACGCAATATCATTCCATTTTCAAAAAGCACCTAAGGAAATAACCTATTACCTTTTTCGGAACTTTTGGTTTTAACTTTTGGGTGTCCCGATGTTGTTGTTTTAATTTACCCGCTGAAATGCCGCTCGATTTTAAGGAATTATTTAACGGCATTCGTCATTTCTATCAACAGGTACAACCTCATGAAGCTGCATGACGATCAAAAAGTGATGTTCTCAACAAAAGAGGCTGCGCATTACCTTGGATACACCGAGGCGTACTTAAGAAAAATGCGATCACGACATCCCGAAAGAAGTCCGCCTTATGTAAAGCTCAATTCCCATAGGATCCGATATCGCTTGTCCGATCTCGAAGCATACATTCAAGCGCGATTGATCAATTGAGAAAGAAACCAAAAGGAAAAGACCTATGAATAATTTTGTGAACCAAGATTTAGTGATTGGTGATCTCGATACCATCGACGTGGCCAAACCCTTTGATTTGATCCCCAATGGTGATCAACCCCTGCAAGCTGTCAATGTTAAGTTAGAAGACATTGCCAATGGCAAAATGTTTATTGTGGAATTTGAAGTGGTAAGTGGCGAATACAAAGGCCGTAAGATCTGGACCAACTTTGTGGTACAACACCCAAACAGCGACGCCGTGCGGATCTCATTGGAAAAAATTAAAGCCTGGCTCATTGCTTGTCACATGCCATCGCAAGGCTCGTTAAAAACCAGTCAAGTGCATGCGTTAGAAGGCAAAGAGTTTATCGGCCGTGTCGGTAAAGAAGTGGACAAATCCGGCCGCTACCCTGATAAAAACATCATCTTTGGATTTAAACCTTTGCCCAAAGAAATGTCATCACAATCAACACAACAACCCCTAAACGTTCCACAGCCACATATCACGCAAGCACAAACCCATTCTGGCGCAATGCCTAACTTTTTAAGCTGATCCCTTGCCGCCTTCGGGCGGCGCACACTTGAGCGTCCAATAAGCCTCTATGCAATTACGTGATTATCAACAACAAGCGATTGATGCCTTGTTTACTTACTGGCGTCAACATCCGGGTAAAAATCCTGTGATAGTACTCCCAACAGCCGCGGGTAAAACGGTTGTCTTCTCCGCGTTGTTAGAAATAATTTTAAAGCTCAAACCCAGTGCTCGCATTTTAGTATTGGCGCATCGAAAAGAACTCATTCAACAAGCCGAGAAAAAACTATTAACGGTTTTTCCGGAATGTCCGCTCGGTGTGTATTGCGCGAAGCTTAAACGAAAAGAAATTGCTCAAGTGACCATCGCCAGTCGCGACAGTTTGAAAAACATCGTTCACAACGTCGAAAAGTTTGATTTGGTTCTTATCGATGAGGCGCACAACGCCGGACCGAAAGACGAATCCGCGTACAAAAAAATCATTCAGGCATTACGTTTAATCAATCCTAAAGTGAACGTCACTGGGTTTACTGCCACACCCTACCGGATGAACGATGGATTAATTTACGGTGAGGATAGCGCCACAGTTTTTGATGGTGTCGCCTTTAAAATGAACATCAAGCAATTAATGGAACATGGTTATTTAGTTCCAATCACTGCCAAACCGGTTAATGATTTAGGTAAACCCAATCTCAAAGGTTTAGGTGGCAGCAACGATTTTCCGAAAACTTTATTAGAGCAACGTGTGAACCAATACCCACAAGTGGTGGCGGCACTTCTCGAATGGGAACGCATCGCGCTTAAAGCTCAGAAACGCAAACTCTCATTGTTTTTTGCGGTATCCATTAAACACGCCGAATTAATCTCTCAGGTCGCCACTGAAATGGGCTACAACGTCCCAGTCATTCACGGTGATATGGACGATGACGAACGTGAACGACTGATTGAAGCAGCTCACAATTTAACAGTCGATGGCTTAGTGAATGTTGGAGTGTTAACCGAGGGCACGGACATTCCGCCCATTGATTGCATTGTGATGATGCGCCCGACCAAATCACTTGGCTTGTTCATTCAAATGGTGGGACGCGGCGCTCGCCTCTCTCCAGAAACGGGCAAAGTCGATTGCTTGTTATTGGATTTTGGCGGATGTTTGGAACGCTTCGGCCCCATCGATTGCGCAACTCCACCGGAAAAAGGACAAACCATCAAGCGTGTTAAAGCATGTGAAAATTGTCAGGAGTTGGTCAGTCTATACGCGATTAAATGCAAGTTTTGCAGCTTTCAATTTCAACCCCAGCCGGTTCGTATTTGTCCAAACTGCGAGCATGAAAACGCGCCTAGCTCAACACATTGCAGCGCTTGTGATTTGATTTTCGTGACTCACTCTTTCACTGCGCAATCTGGAGCGGTTTTAAGCAGCCAAGGCAAACCCGAATACTTTCAGGTGGCGCGAACCTATTTACACAAAATCAAAGATGGAAACCGCGCTTATTTGCAGTTGGCGTTTCAGTCTCTCGATGGAATGAAAATCGCCTACAAAAGTTTTTATTTTGGTTACCGAGGGGCTGCAGGACGAACCGCACAAAGGGATTGGAATGCACTCACCCTTCCCGGCATTAAAACGCCAAAAACTGCACAACATGCCATCGAGCTTTTTAACACTCGTCCAATTTTAAAACCGATTGACGGAGTGACTGTTGATCCGTTTTTACCACACAAAGCCGCCATTGAAATCATCTGTAAACACGAGGAACGTTTATGTTAAGTACCGAAACTCAAGCATTGCGCGAACGACTCAACAATGTAACTGTTGCACCCAATCAGAATAAAACAATAGACACGAACCATCGTGATGCAGTGAATGATCGACCAACCACAAAAGCCTTACTGGACGCAGCAGAACGCCAAGCAGTACGAGAAAGCCCCTTACGCGGCCATTTAGGATTCTCAGAAATTGGTGAAGAAGACACGCGCACCTTATG
>NZ_JBUZOU010000023.1:0-41894 GCF_055326765.1 Pleionea sp. WD8-19
AGTTCTAAGTTCTAAGTTCTAAGTTCTAAGTTCTAAGTTCTAAGTTCTAAGTTCTAAGTTCTAAGTTCTAAGTTCTAAGTTCTAAGTTCTAAGTTCTAAGTTCTAAGTTCTAAAAAGGATGTTTTGGACTAACCACCATGTCAACTTTATTTCTGATTTTCTTATTACTTATCACTTAGTGCTTATTGCTTAACGCTTTCATGTCCTCTTTGTCGCATCATTTCAAACAAGCACACGCCTGTAGCTACGGAAACATTCAAACTGGAAACGCTACCCGCCATTGGGATCTTGATCAGCTCATCGCAGTGTTCTCGTGTTAAGCGTCGCATACCTTTTCCTTCGGCGCCCATCACCAAAGCGATAGGGCCGGTAAACTTTGACTGATACAGATCTTGTTCAGCTTCACCCGCGGTGCCAATAATCCATACGCCCAAATCTTGTAACGACTTAAGTGCCCTTACAAGGTTAGTCACGGCAAAAAAAGGTACCGATTCTGCAGCACCACAAGCGACCTTACGCACAGTAGCGTTTAAACCAACCGACTTATCTTTCGGAACGATAATAGCGTCGACACCCGCAGCGTCTGCTGTTCGAAAGCAAGCGCCTAAATTATGAGGATCGGTGACACCATCCAAGATTAACAAGAGTACGTTCCCTTCTTTTTGCTCCACCAATTGGTATAGCTCGTTTTCTCCTTGCACTAAAGCCCCTGTGTTGGCAATCTCGGCTACCACGCCTTGATGATTTTCCGTAGTCAGTTGATCCAGCTTCTGTTTATCCCATCGAACTACTGGAATACGGTGCTTTGCGGCAAGGCTTATCAACTTTTGTGCCTTGGCATCCTGACGGTTGGCCTGGAGATAAATTTTGATCACTTGATCAACGCTTTTTTTCAATAGGAGATCCACGGCATGGATCCCGCATACAATATTTTCAGCCATATTTTTGTCGTTCATTTTAATTTTGTATTAATGTTCAACGCTTCGACTTTCGTCCACGCTGCTTACCCGATGTTTTTTTCGTGCCATGAGACTTTTTCTTATGCGATTTTTTTTCGCCTTGGTTTTCGCCTTTATGCCCCCGTTTTTCTTCGGTTTGTGATTGTTGTTTTTTATTCTTCACAGACTTACTTTTCGCACGAGCGTAAAGTTTTTCACGCTCACTCATCGGCTTGCGTTGGCTGTTTAATTTTTGCTCAATCAAGTCAAAATCGATTTTACGGTCTTCCAAGTCGACATTCGACACTTCAATTTTTACCAAGTCACCCAAAGCATAACTGACACCACTGGACTCACCGACCAGTCGCTGTTTACCCGCTTCAAAATGAAAATAATCGCGTCCAAGTGACGTAACATGCACCAGACCATCAATATGGAATTCCTGAATGCGAACGAACATCCCAAAGTTAGTCACTGCAACGACTTCACCATCGTACTGCGATCCAATGTGAGCGGACATAAATTCGCATTTGAGCCAGTCGACAACTTCACGCGTCGCCATATCGGCATTACGCTCCGTTGCGGAACAAACCTCGCCCAGTTGGCTCAATTGCTCGTGGCTATAACTTTGAGAGCCGGTGTAACTCAGTTCAGCGTCTTGTTGTTCAAGTTTGGATTTAATCAAGCGATGAATTAATAAATCGGGATATCGTCGAATGGGCGAAGTAAAGTGTGTATAAGCCTTAAAGGCTAAACCAAAGTGACCAATATTATCCGGTGCATAGACAGCCTGGCTCATCGATCTCAACAACATGGTTTGAATTTGTTCGGCATCAGGACGATGACTCACACCTTTTAATAATTCTGCGTAATGTGCGGGATCGGGCGAATCGCCTCCAAATAAAAACAATCCTAACTCACCTAAATAACTGCGTAAGTCCTCAAGCTTCTTTTCGGTAGGACCTTCGTGAATGCGGTACATGCCAGGCATTTTATGTTTAAGAAAAAAGCGAGCGGCAGCAACATTGGCACAAATCATACATTCTTCAATAATGCGGTGTGCATCGTTGCGGATCACCGGTACCACTTTTTCGATTTTGCGTTGTTCATTAAAAACAATTTGTGTTTCTGTCGTTTCAAACTCAATCGCACCCCGTTTTTTTCGCTCAACCGCGCGTGCCTGATATAACGCATACAACTCTTCAAGGTGTGGAATCAGCGCCTTGTATTCTTCTCGTAAGGGCTTATCGCCTTGTAATATCGCCCATACTTTATTGTAAGTGAGTCGTGCTTTTGAGTGCATCACTGCGGGATAAAATTGATAACCGCTGATTTTACCTTTTGCACTAATGGTGACTTCACACACCATACACAAACGATCAACATGAGGATTTAAAGAACAAAGACCATTCGAAATTTGTTCCGGTAACATTGGAACGACATACTCCGGAAAGTACACCGAGTTACCTCTTTGACTGGCTTCAACATCCAAAGCACTGTTAGGTTGGACATAATGTGAAACATCGGCAATTGCAACCCATAAACGCCAACCACCGCTCTCTTTCCATTCACAATAAACCGCATCGTCAAAATCACGTGCGTCTTCACCATCAATAGTAACCAGTGGCAAATGGCGCAAATCCACTCTTCCCTGTTTATCGCGTTCGGCGACTTCTGGAGCCAGACGTTGCAACTCATTGAGTACCGCTTCGGGCCAATCGCGACGGATATTATAGTTGTGTATGGCGATATCAATTTCCATTCCCGGAGCCAGATAGTCACCTAACACTTGCACAACCGCCCCAACCGGCTGCGTCTGCTCGCCAGGTCGGGTGGTAATTCGCGCTACTACCACTTGCCCTTGCTCCGCACCTGCAGTCATTCCGGGCGAAATAAGAATATCTTGGGTAAATCGTTGATCGTTGGGTTTAACAAAAGCAATACCGCTTTCTTGATAAAAGCGCCCTACAATTTGCAGAGGCTGTTCCGACTCCAGTATTTCAACAATCTTAGTGTCGACACGACCACGACTGTCGAACCCTTTAGGACGACACACGACTCGTTCGCCATGGAATACCTTGCGCATTTCCCTTGCCGAGACAAACCAATCATCGCCGCCTTTGTCTGGGGTAAAAAAGCCAAAACCATCTTTGTGCGCTGAAATCACACCAGGCGTCAAATCCAGCTTATTAATTAAGCCATACGCACCTTTTCGATTGCGGATAAGTTGCCCGTCACGCTCCATGGCTTTAAGACGCCGACTCAGTGCGACCAGTTCCTCTTCATCATGAAGTCCTAATCCTTCCATTATCTCAGGAAAATGCGCCGGCCCTTGGTGATTGGCCAGAAACTCCAGAATAAACTCTCGGCTGGGAATGGGATTATCGTATTTGGCGGCTTCGCGTTGAAAGTGCGGATCTTTAATTTTCTTTTTAGGCATGGTTTGTCCATTTGTTTTATACCCTGCAAGTGTAACTTAAAAATGCCCAAAAACAGAATTGACAATCACCACTGGCCAACGTATATTTCGCCTCCCTATTGCCCAGGTGGTGAAATTGGTAGACACGCTAGCTTCAGGTGCTAGTGCTCTCACGGGCGTGGCGGTTCGAGTCCGCCCCTGGGCACCATTCGTAATACAAATCATCTCGGCTTTATTTATCACAGTGCTAATCAGCCACGCCGTGCGTGTCGACCGAAGCGTCGGACCGTCGAGTCCACCCTGGGCACCATTCGTAATACAAATCATCTCGGCTTTATTTATCACAGTGCTAATCAGCCACGCCGTGCGTGTCGGCCGAAGCGTCGGACCGTTGTGTCTATCGTTCCAGGCAACAAACCAAACTGCCTAACTTTATTTCATATCAACCGTAATCATTTCCACGGCTTCAAGTTTTTGAACCATTCCCGCAAATAATATAGTTTGAAACAGGGCTTATTAAGCCAACGTGCTTCTTCTCAATTTAACGAAAACAAAAGCGAGACGATAATATCCTTATAAGCTGAAAGTGCATTTAATCCAGTTAGTGCGTTGCGCAACGAGAGCGGTACTTTATAATGCCATGAGTTATAGGCGTCAGCACTTTAACAAGTAAAAATGATAGACTCTGGTAAACTGAAATCGTACTCCCATTATAAGTTCAGAACAGACAGCATAAACATTTTTAATGTTGGAGACTCGTAGGAGTGTGATTTACGTCATTATTCCATTACATGTACATCGGGATATGATTAACTCAAAAATCAATAATTAAGGAAACTCAAAATGAAACAACTACTCATGTTGTCAATATGCCTGTTATGCTTAAACTCTCAAGCAACAGGCCGGGCATCGGTTGTTGATATGTGGGCTAAGTTGGAGCTACCCGACGGTAATTTTTTACATGTTGAAGTTTTTACGACATGTGCGGGCAGCTCAAACAATGTTGGGGCTTTATTATTCAGTGACCAGCAAGTGGAAATTTTTGCATCAGGGCTCGATGCAAAGTATGGAATAGAGTATGGTAACCGTGTTCGTGAACAGTGGGCAAACAAAGCGAAGAATGAGGATCCACGTTTACCAACTTATTTGATTGTACTCAACTCGGGAACAAGAAGTGTTAAAAGTAAAAGAAAAACAATATTCTACAAAGAAGACGATAATAAAGAGTATATGCCACCGACTACTTTTGGCAATTGTGGCGGTTACGTTCACGATCCCAATATCAGCAAAAACAAAGACTCCTGAAGTATCAGAAGTATTTAAGCACATATCCAAGGCGCACGGTTTACCCTCAAACCGTACGCCCTCTATTTTTCTCGACTCTCATGGTTACCTTTGGGCCGCAACCTATAACGGTCTAGCTCGTTACGATGGTTCAAATTTTGAATTATTTTCGAAAAAACCAGATAAAAAAGTATTAAAGAGCGCCCAAGTCAATGCGATACATGTCATCGCGTCAAACAACTGGATGTCGGGGTCCCCTCCAAGCTATGTTGCTTATGTAGGACTCAATGATAAACAAGGCGTTCAAATTTTAGAAAACGGAAAAGTCACGGGTGAACTTTTAGAGTTAAACAATAGAACCATTAACCCAAATGGCATCATCGAAATCAACTCTGGTAAGTACTTGGCCATTTTATCCGAAAACATGGTTTTTATTATTGATACAGAAAGTAATCAAAAGGTAAAAACATACGAGTTTGACGCTTATGTGACCGCGATAGACAAAAACCTCAAGTTCGTTGGAACAACAAGCGGTATAAAACCGATGGGTTCGGCACAAACCATTAATCTCAATTTGAAAAATAAGTACGTCAATGCGGTCGAGCCTATCAATGGAGGAACGCTGTTCGGATTAAAACAGGGTCTTTATTTTCAAGCCACAAACGGAGAGTTAACCAGCGTAATGGGCTTCGAAAATATCAATGTCCGTTATATATCCAGCAAAGATGATACTGTGTTCATTGGTAGCAATAAAGGCCTTTTTGAATGCCCTACTACAATGAGTTCTGTGACAAATTGTAAGCGCTATTTAAAAGATAAAACCATAACGAGTATTGCACACGACCATCTGACAAACTTAATCTGGGCCTCAACGACCAGTAATGGCATTTTCCAGCTCGCTGGCAATCGACAAGATATTGTTAATTATGCGGGAATAGATGGTGTTTACTATCACTCAATCACTGAGATTAAAGATGAAACATTTATTGCAACTTTCGGAGATGGGTTGTGGCACTTTTCGTCTAACAACACACCTGTGAACTATGGCATAGAAAAAATTGGCAGCAATAAAATTTCTTCAATGAGTAAAGATGGTCAAGGACAACTCTGGATAGGACACTTTAATGGCGTTACTGTTTTTAATTTAGAAAAAAAACAGTTTAATCAGTTACTCAAAGATAAAATTGTTCTCAATGTTGTCTCAGGTAATGACTTTGTGTACGTAGGTACCGATCGGTCTGGAATTTACAAGCTTTCTTTAACCGGTGAAGTAGAAGATATTATCAGCCTAAAAGCGGATCTTTTCAGTAACGCTGTCACCGCATTAAATGTTGACGAGTTCGGTGTGCTTTGGGCAGGAACAGACGTTGGCCTATTTAAAATAGCGTCGGAAAAAGAAGTTACCCATTACTTGCATAACAAATCAATTTGGTCGCTTTTAACGCTGAATGCAAATGAACTTTTGATAGGTACAAATGGCGATGGGCTGTTACATTGGAAAGAAGGTGAAGTCGTAAAACAACTTACAACCAGTAACTCAAACCTTTTAAATGATACAATCTCAGACATTTCACTCTTCGAAGAAGGGCCCTCCCTGAGTTTCATACTCAGTACACTCGACGGTGTTTCGATTCTCAAATATTTGGATGCAGATTGGTTTCAAAACTTTACACAGAAAGATGGGCTTTACCCAAGTGAGTTACTAAGACATTCTACTAGCGTTACACCGGAAGGCTCTATTTATGTTGGAGGTGCAGACGGTTGGACCCTACTGAACTCATTACCCAATACAAAATCGATCCCATCCCTTCCGATATATTCAAAAACGCCTATACAAAGCATGTTAGAGTTTGGTCAATCGTTTTTGATAGAATTTACAATCGTCAATCACTCACACTTATACCCAACACGCTACTTCTATTCCATTGATAACGCCCCAATGCAAGAGTTACATACCAATGTTATTTATCTGGACTCATTAAGCCCAGGGGAACACACCATTAGAGTACATGCTCGCTCAAGCAGCGCTTCCGGTATTCGAGAGTTCCAGGTTACTGTGCTCCCCCCGCATAGCGAGTACTGGCTTTACGCTGCTGTTATTTTAATGATTCTAAGCACACTTTATTTTTATTATTGGCGAAAGGTAAAAAAACTCAATAAAACAATTGAAGGGCTGAATATTGAAATTGAAGAGTTGCTAAGAGACGAAGACTCAAACTCAATGCTGTTAGCTTATAACCATCTGCCTCTCGAAGTTCCCAAAACGATCAAGCAAATGGGGTTGGTCGAACAAATAAAGCTGGTTGTCACTTTAGATCAAAACTTAAACGCTGCGGTAACCATTAAGGACACTGTCGATCCAGACCAAACAATCAAGATGCCATTCGAAATAAAAGCACATTTGTGGGGCATATTTGCAGTTGCCATCAATCAATTAATGACACCGGGGCAGAAGCTCTCCATACACATGACCAGCAACGATCGCTTGTTTGATATGAAGCTCGTTTTCAAAGATAAAAATGACACAATCTTCAATGCCGTTAAGCAATTTATTAACAATCATTACGATCTTACAGGCATAAAGCTGCGGTACACAAACGCTTCAGCCGGAGCAATGATGACGATTCTGGTAGAAAAAACACAATTTACCTATGCCTAAATTATCATCTCGAGCGCTTCGTCCGAATAATTGGGTACCTCTACATGGGTGTCTCGTTACCGTTATTTCTTTTGGTGCTCACTATGGTTTATTGCAAAAATTAAGGCATAAAACATAAACACTTTTGGTCGCAGTCCGTAAAAATAAACAGTGGATCGCCGAGCTCTATGCAAGCCAAACAGCGTTAAGACCTTAACTCAAATCTTCTCCAACACGTAGAGCCAGCAGTAACTCATTGAGTTTTATTGCTTTTTAAAAGCTTCTTCTGCACTGTCCTGAGTTTTAGGACCTTTTATTTTTTAACATATCTTCCTTTCTAGCCAACCCGTCTATAATAAAGTATCCATTATTTATCGCTGTCATAAAGGAGCCGCGGTTGGAATTGCCTGGTGAGAATCATGTGCACCTTTGGAAAGTCGAGTTTCCGATCGACGCCGAGGTTAAAATTGCAGAGCAAAAAAAGCATTGGCGTGCTCTAACCCATCAGTGGATCAAGCAAGTTCTGGTAGACGAATATCAATTGGATGAAAGTCAAACTGAAATTGCCTATGAACCATCGGGTAAGCCCTACTTTCAAAATACCGCAGCGGGACTGCATATCAGCATAAGCCACTCTTACGAGCTGTCGGCATTTACACTGTCTTTAATCGATTCCGTGGGGGTCGATCTGGAAAAGCATTTGCCCAGAAAAAATCTGGAAGCCCTTTGGCAACATCTCAACTTAGAAGGCGAGCAACACGTCACCGGAGTGCACTTCTATCGATTGTGGACTCAACTAGAAGCCTACACCAAAGCCGTAGGTGCCAGTATTTGGGAGACACAACCTGTCGCGCCACAAATAATGAAGTTCAGCAAAACGGAGAAAGAAGTGAAAGGTGAAATCAACGGGAGCCCTTGGGCTTTTTTTGACAAGTCCAATGAAAAATACAGTTTGGCGATTGCCGTTGGCGGTGACGATTCCGCTAAACTCATCGAGCCTTAAAAATATTATTCTCGATTACGAGATATTGGGCAAAAAATAATCTTTTCGTGACCATTGCAATTTAGCCTCAATACACGTAGTATTCCCGCTCGCCGTTCCACATGATGGCCAAATTATTCTTTAAATATTAATAAGTTAGTTAACTTTCGTAAAATTATTAACTTTAAATTAGACGTCTATCCAGTTGTAAAAAGCCGCAATTTCATGACCGGGGTGAAATTTAATATCGAGCATTGGGCCGCCTGGGCACCAGGGCTAGAAACGAACAATCTATGGCAGCAATGGGCTGTAGGCTCGCTGTCGCCTAGCATTTTTACCGGTCAACCCGATACCAGTCAGCCTGACGCCAGTTTTATACCAGCGATGCAACGAAGGCGATTCAGTCGATTAAGCAAAATGGCTTTACATGTGGCACACAAATGTCAGGGAGATCATCAGGACATGAGTTCTGTGTTTGGCTCTCGACACGGTGAGTTGCAACGTACCCGTAAACTACTGGAAGAAGTCATCACTCAACAGCTGCTTTCGCCGACCGGCTTTAGCATGTCAGTTCACAATACGGCCAGCGGCTTGAACTCCATTCTCAATAAAAATCGACAGGCATCCACTTCCATTGCCGCAGGCCTTAATACGTTAGAGCATTGTTTTTTGGAGGCGTTTGGACTATTAACATCTGGAGAAAGAGAACAGGTATTAGTGGTTTATGCGGATGAACCCGTACCCAATGACTACCAAAGCTATATCGAGCATCCCGAAATTCCCGTGGCCGCAGCGTTTGTGGTTTCTTTATCTCAGCCTCGTTGGCAACTCACACTCTCTGCCACTAATGAGTCGAGTTCGCTAAGCGAAATGCCCATATTAAGCTTTATCCGCTTTTTCCTTGGTGGTCAGTCCGATTACCGATTGCTTACAGAAGGCAATCAGTGGCACTGGCATTACCTCGGTGAATAACCATGCGTGCTAAAATCAACTATTTATGGCGCGTACTGGCCACCGGTTGGTGTTTTGTTTCTTTTGGTCTGGGCGGATTGTTATTGACACTCACTGTATTTCCCTGGTTGAACCTTACCGTTAAAGATCGCCAAATACGCAAAAAGAAAGCGCAATACGTAATCCACCGGTGCTTTCGCTTTTTTATAGGTCAGATGATAGTTCTGGGTGTTATGCGTGTAACTTTAAAAAATAGAGAGCGATTGTCTCCTTCGGGTGGGCAATTAATTCTCGCCTCACATCCAACATTGATCGATGTGGTTTTACTTATCTCACTTCTACCGGAAACGGACTGCATTGTAAAACGACAACTGTTTCAAAACTTCTTTCTTAAAGGCGTTGTAACCGCCGCAGACTATACCAGTAATTCAGATGACCCCGCCGTACTGATGGAAAGCTGTAAAAGAATTCTCGATGAGAAAAATTCGCTGATTATTTTTCCGGAAGGCACCCGTTCAGTACCAGGCAAATCGCTCAAACTGCAAAGAGGTGCATCGCGTATCGCTTTATACGCTCGCAAAGATATAACACCAGTAACGATAACCTGCACTCCTCCTGCATTAATGAAAGGAGTTCCTTGGTATCGAGTGCCAGAACGTCCGTTTCACGTCACTCTGTCGGTAGGTGAAAATATTGCCATAAAACCATACTTTGATTGCACTCAAGCAGAAAGCAAACAAGCACGCCAATTGACCGACTATTTAAAAAATTATTTTACAGAGGAAATTACCACCCATGAACCAGCTTGAGCAAGAACTGAAGCAATTAATCATTGATGCTTTAGAACTCGAAGATATGACCAGTGACGATATTGAATCTGAAGCCCCCTTGTTTGCCGAAGGTTTGGGTTTAGATTCCATTGATGCTCTAGAAATTGGTGTTGCCATTCAAAAAAAATACAATGTTAAGCTGGATGCCAACGCGGAAGAAAATAAAAAGCATTTTCATAGCATCGCCAACATGGCCAAATTTATTCAACAGAATCAGTAACACCGGAGTAACCCTGCAATGAAATCACGCGCAGAAATTTTAATCACCTTGAAAGACATTCTGGATGAATTATTCGAAATTGATGCTAATGATGTTTCTGAAGAGAGTCATCTATACAACGACCTCGACTTAGACAGCATTGACGCCGTCGATCTGGTTATCAAACTTCAAGAGCTGACCGGTAAGAAACTCAAGCCTGAAGAGTTTAAAAACGTTCGCACCGTTTCAGATGTCATCGATGCTGTTGAAAAACTGGTCGCCTAAATTGCCAGCAATTTTGCAAGTCATAGTTTCGGTGGTTTTTATTGTTTATCCACTGATTGTTTACTTTGGCTTGCAATATTTTGAAGCCCGCTACCTCGCAATCGCTTTATTGGCATTATTTGCATTGCGTTTAGCGACACAAAAAAATTTAAAACAAACAAAAGCTTTGTTTACTCCTGGTATGTTTATAACAATAGGTGTACTGATAACAGCAGCTATTGTTTTCAACCAAATTCGTTACATCCAGTTTTATCCGGTTTTTCTAAATTTATTCTTATTTCTGCATTTTTCGCTGAGTCTAAAAAAACCACCTAATATGATTGAGCGTTTTGCTCTTGCAATGGGCGAGCCTGAATCCCCTGAATTAAGCCGTTATACAAAAAAAGTATGCATTGTTTGGTGTTTGTTCTTCATTATTAACGGGACCATCGCTTACTACACGACGACATTTGATACCCTAAAGTGGTGGACACTGTACAACGGACTTATCGCTTACTTGTTAATGGGACTTATTTTCGCGATCGAGCTATTTTGTCGCCCTAAACGTGAAACACCGGCGAAGTGATCATGAATAGTTTAACATCCAGCGCTTGCCCCGCTTTATTACCTCATACCCATGTTTGGTGGAGCAAGTTAATGGCGACCAATGCGAACCATATCATAGCTCTGCATAAAAACAATCCAATTGGTTATTCACAGTTTTATCGAGATTTACTTTGTATTAATGAATTAGTTTCAAAAAGTGAACATCAACGTTGGTTATTATTCACCGAGAATAGCTATTATTTTTTACTGAGTTTTATTGCACTTGCTGCAAATAACAAACACATCATACTGCCTCCCAACGGCCAACAAGGTACGATTATTAACCTAGCCGGTCAATTCGATAATGCGCTAGGTGATGAATTTTTATCATCACCTCATCAAAACATTGCAAAGCTACTCGAAACTTCTAAAACAGAGATTTCGACAACTTCATTAACCATGTACGATGTTAAACTCACGTTTTTTACTTCGGGCTCCACCGGTAATGCGAAGCCCGTTTCTAAAAAACTCAGTCATTTGTTGCAAGAAGTGCAAACATTGCAAAATACATGGGGTGAGGAGCTTCTCAATAGTTTATGTGTTAGTACTGTTTCACATCAACATATTTATGGGTTGTTATTTCGTTTACTCTGGCCATTTACTTCCAAACGCTTATTTTGCAGTGAACGAGTGGAATACCCAGAGCAAATAGACGCGTTAGCACAGCAATATTCCCAATTACATTTGGTCAGCAGTCCTGCACATCTTCATCGTATTGGCGATATCCTTACTCCCAAATTACTCACCCAACGTTTGGGCCTCATTTTTAGCTCTGGTGGCCCGTTGACTTTAGAAACCGCTGAGCTTTACTTTAATCGACTCAATCTATGCCCAATTGAAGTTTTCGGTAGTACCGAAACCGGAGGTGTTGCTTGGCGACAAAGGTTTCCGAACAACCAAAGCGGCTTTTGGCAATGCTTCAAGGATGTATCCGTTACAACCATTGGTGATCAAAATCAGCTGTGCGTATCTTCACCTTTTATTGATACTCACGATAATCAATTCATAATGGGTGACAAGGTTCGTATACTCGATCAGAGGCAATTCGAACTGCTAGGCCGGATTGATCGCATCGTTAAGATTGAAGAAAAGCGAATATCTCTGGACCAAGTTGAACAACTACTGATGCAATCTGACTGCGTTCAATCAGCGAAAGTCATCATAGCACCCGGTAAACGTAAAGCATTAGGTTGTGTGATTGTTTTAACGCAAGAAGGTCATACATTATTAGCCAATGGTAAATTGTCACTGGTTCAGCGACTCAAGCATGAACTCAATGCTCACTTAGAAAAAGTGGTATTACCGAGAAAGTGGCGCTTTGTGAACGACTTTCCTGTTAATGAACAAGGTAAAACCACCGTCAGTGCATTAGAAAATTTATTCAAGGACAAGCCATGAAACGACTACCCGATTACCAGGAAATCGAGCGCAGTGACCAACAGGTAAAGCTACTGCTTTCTATAACATCAGACATTGTTTATCTACAAGGTCACTTTCCTGAAGCGCCAATCTTACCCGGTGTAGTACAAACACAATGGTCTATTGAGTTGGCGCAAAAATTTTGGCCGTTTGAAATACAATGCCAATCACTTAAGCAGATAAAGTTTAAAGAACTCATTTTGCCTGGCAATCAAGTTGTTTTGGCGTTGCAATTTAAAGCAGAAAAAAAGCAATTGGTTTTCAGTTATCACAATGCCGATGAAAGCCAGCCTTTATCTTCTGGCATCATTGAACAGGTCATTAAAGTCGAATGAAATTTTCGCCCTGCATTGTAATCCCAGTTTACAATCATTATCGAATGATTGAGTCTACTGTGGCCAAGATCCATGAAAAACGTTATCCGGTAATTTTGGTAAATGATGGTTCGGATCAAACCACTACCGATACTTTGCGTGATATTGCAAACCGATACTCTTCGGTTGAACTGGTCGAGCACAGTGAAAACCAAGGCAAAGGTGGTGCAGTGATAACCGGAATTTATCGTGCCGCTGAATTAAATTTTAGCCATGCATTGCAAGTTGATGCGGATGGCCAACACAACCTGGACGATATCGATACATTTATCGCTTCAGCCAATCAACACCCAGATGCATTGATTTGTGGTATCCCGCAATTTGACAAGAGTGTTCCTAAACATCGTTTCTACGCTCGCTATTTGACTCACGTCTGGGTCTGGATTGAGTGTTTATCTTTCACTATTAAAGACTCCATGTGCGGATTTCGAGTTTATCCTTTGCAGCCCGTTCTGAAAACGATAAAGCGCCACTCAATTGGTAAACGCATGGATTTTGATACCGAAATTTTAGTGAAATTATATTGGGATGGTGTTGCTATTATCAATCAGCCGACACGCGTCATTTACCCAGAAGATGGCGAATCTCACTTTCAACCATGGCGCGATAATGTGTTAATTAGCAAAATGCACACGCGCCTGTTCTTTGGCATGCTTTGGCGAGCGCCAATGTTGTTGACTCGAAAGCTGAAACGAAAAAACAAACCTACCCATTTAACCGCACAGCGAAAAGAAAAAGGTTCTCGGTTGGGTATTAACTTATTGCTAAAGTGCTACCAATGGTTTGGTTTAAAACCCGTCTATTTATTACTTTACCCCATTATCTTTTACTTTCTAGTCACCTCCCCCGTGCAAAGGCGGGTTTCTTTAGCGTATTTACGTCGCCTACACCGGAGAAGTCAGCGCGATTTATTTGAAAGCCAACCGGGCTTTTGGCAAGCATTCCAACATTTTTATCAATTTGGTGTCATCAACGCCGATAAATTTCCAGCTTGGTCTGGAAAAGTACATTTGGACGACTTAAATTTTGCCAATGAGCATGACTTACAGAAAATTCGTGAATCGAAAAAAGGCGCCTTATTTTTTTTAAGTCATGTTGGCAATATCGATATGGGTCGTGCAATTTCCGCAAAATACGCCGATATCCCGATCAACTTTGTTGTTGATTACGAGCATTCTGGCATGTTTAATTCGGCGTTGGAATCTATTTCTAGTGACGCCAAACAAAGATTAATACACATTAAAGATTTTGGCATTGACACAGCCATTGACTTAAAACAACGCATCGATCAGGGTGAAATTATCGTTATTGCGGCAGACAGGCGAGATGAACAATTACCGTCAACGGATCTACCAGTAACGTTTTTAGGTGAAACAGCACTGCTCAACCGAGGACCATTTCTCCTCGCTGGATTAATGGAGTGCCCTGTATTCAGTTTCTGCTTTATCAAAACCGCCACCGGTTACGACTTCCACCTCGACAAACTAACCGACGGCATTCAATTAAAACGCAAAACTCGACAGCAACAACTGAAAAATCTGGCGCAAGTTTACGCCGATAGACTTGAAAGTTATTGTGAGAAAGCGCCCTATCAGTGGTTTAATTTCTTTGACTTTTGGCAACATAACCAAATAACAACCACTGAGTTATCATTACAGGTACACAAACATGAGTAAACAAAAAGTCCTGATAAGTTTTGGTGATAATGCCATTACCATTGAGGATATAGTCAACATTGCTAACGGTAATCACAAAGTAAGATTATCAGCGAACGATGATTTTCAAAAAAAGATCCGAAAAGGCGCTGAGTTTCTGGAAAAGCTGCTCAAGGAAGACGGTGTGATATACGGTGTCACTACCGGCTATGGTGACTCCTGTACCGTTAATGTTCCCGCTCATTTGGTGCATGAGCTTCCGGTACACTTAACTCGGTATCATGGTTGTGGTATGGGACGTTATTTTACTGAGCCACAAACATTGGCCATTCTAGCAACGCGTTTATGTTCGCTTTCTCAAGGTTTTTCCGGTGTACGCTGGGAGTTACTGGAGCAACTTACCCAACTGATCAACCATCAAATTCTTCCTTTAATCCCAGAAGAAGGCTCAGTGGGTGCCAGTGGTGATTTAACGCCTTTGTCTTATGTCGGAGCTGCGCTTATCGGAGAGCGCGATGCACTGTATCAAGGAGAACAAAAGCCCATCGCCGAAGTTTATAAAGCCTTAAACATCGAACCAATAAAATTGGCACCTAAAGAAGGTCTTGCCATTATGAATGGCACTGCGGTTATGACGGCGATTGCTTGCATTGCATGGAAACGCGCAGAGTACTTAATGCGACTCAGCACTCGAATCACGTCCTTGTCGTCACTCGCGTTGCTCGGTAACAGTGCGCATTTCGACGACATTTTATTTTCTGTCAAGCCGCATCAGGGGCAACAAAAAACAGCAGAACGCATACGCATCGACTTGAATCATCACGAACATCCTCGCAATTCCGCGAGATTGCAGGATCGTTATTCGATACGATGTGCGCCTCACATCATTGGCGTTTTAGCCGACGCCTTGCCATGGATGAAACGCGATATAGAAAATGAATTAAACAGTGCCAATGATAATCCCATTATTGATGGTGAAGGTGAGCATGTCTTACACGGTGGTCACTTTTACGGTGGGCACATTGCCTTTGTGATGGATTCAATGAAAAACTGCATCGCCAATTTGGCCGACTTGATGGATCGACAGATGGCATTGTTAGTTGACCAGCGATTTAATCACGGTTTACCGTCTAATTTATCCGGAGCACCCGAACACCGCTCACCGATTAATCACGGATTTAAAGCGGTACAAATTGGCGTGTCATCTTGGACAGCGGAAGCTTTAAAACTGACCATGCCCGCGTCGGTGTTTTCTCGCTCCACCGAATGCCATAACCAGGATAAAGTCAGCATGGGAACCATTGCTGCACGTGACTGCATGCGCGTACTTGAGTTAACCGAACAAGTCGCATCGGCTGTTTTATGGTCAGCGGTTCAAGGCATTCATTTACGCGTCAAAGACAACCAACTGGACCTTAATACTCTTACGGATGATGTTAAAGAAACGGTCAGCCAGGTAGACACATTAGTCGACTACATCGACGAGGATCGAATGATGGAACATGATTTACGCAAATTGTTGCTTCATGTACAACAGGAGTACTTTAATCTGTATGAATAAATTATCAGCCAGTGTCGAAGTCACCCCTCCCTTTCATGATATCGATCAACTGGGTATTGTTTGGCACGGCCATTACATAAAATACTTTGAAATCGCTCGCTGCGAGCTGTTAAAAAAGTTTCAATACGATTATCCAGACATGGTGAAGTCTGGATACATCTGGCCAATCGTTGATGTTAGAGTAAAATATGTTGGCTCTTTGTATTACGATCAAACCGTAACCGTTACCGCAACACTGATCGAGTACGAAAATCGAATACGTATTGACTATCGTATTCGTGATCAGAAAGGCACCGTGTTAACCAAAGGACAAACAACACAAGTTGCCATAAACAATACGACTCGCGAACTTGAATTCAACTCACCCGATGTGGTGATCAAAAACGTGGAAAGTGCGCTCAATGATCAATAAACTTGCAATTGCAATGTGTTTGGCATTTTTCGGGAACCTCTGTGCGAGTGATCAAAATGCCTTGTCGCAAGTTTCTCAATGCATATCGGTTGGCTCACAACTCAAAGGGCAGTTTAAGCAAGAAAAACACATCGCCATTTTAACACGCCCCGTAATTACCAGTGGCGAGTTTCAAATCAATGGCAACGAACTTTCTTGGCAACAACTGAAACCCATCTGGGTTAAATACACCATTAATGAAGAGTCCATCTTTCGAAACAAGCAAAACGAATCACCGCAACTGATTGCTCGCATGAGTGACAATTCCTATAGTCAGTTGCTGGCAACCCTACTGCATGCCATGGCAGGAAATTTTGAAAAATTACAAAACAGTTTTGATTTGAGTATAAGAAATGACACTTGCCAGTGGCAAATATCTCTCAAAGAAAAAAATGCAGATACCCAAAATAGAATGGCTCGATTTGTGTTAAGCGGCAGTCAGTTAGTTGAGAAAGTTATGATTGAAGAAACCTCTGGCGACCGCACTGAAATCTACTTTCAATATCCAGCGCTTCCTTAATAATTCCAAATGCGCGCACTTGCCTTACTCTGGACCTTTATCATAACCGCTGCAATTATCTTCAGCGGATATCGGCTGTACCAAGGTCAAGCACTGGAAACGGATATTTTTACCATTATCCCCGATGTTGACATTGCTCCAGGCTTTCAACAAGCCGCCGCTAAAGCGCTAGCAAACGACGAAAATAAGGTGCTGGTGTTGTTAGAAGGTAAGCAAAAGACGGCGTTGCTCGATGTTGCCGATAAGCTAGCGTCAGAGATCAAACAACATTCATGGTTAGCCCTGCATAAACAGCGACCGCCAGATTCTTTTTTCCATCAGTTATTCGATTATCGTTACGGTTTACTTGATACCGATACTCAGGAGCTGCTTCACTTACAAGAAAAGCCGGTATTATTAAACCAGAAGCCAGAAAATATTAAACAACTTTTTAATCAACGCTTGCAGCAGAATTTTGCCGATGCGTTATCGCTGGGTACCAGCAACCGTTTTGCAGACGATCCTTTTGGGTTATTCGAACATTATATACAACGGCAATTGCCAAGGTCCCCTTTTGTCATAGAGCGCGGTTATCCTATCGTTCAACAAGAACAGAAAGTATTTCTAATTTTAACCTTGGCATTAAAAGGTTCTGTTTTTGGGTCAGAGTTACAAAGCCAATTTCATCTTCTGGAACAACAATTCGAAAAGTTAGCCAGCGAACATAAAGTATCACTGTCTTCGCTTGGCGTTATTCAACACGCTGCACAATCTCGTACACAAGCCCAACAAGAAATTTCGACCATCGGCAGTGTTTCTTTACTGGGTATACTATTACTATTTTTGCTGTGTTTTCGAAGTTTAACACCCATGTTTTGGGCACTACTTGCCCTAACCAGTGGAACCCTTATTGCGTTTTCCCTTTCGCTCTTGGTATTGGGTCGTATTCATATATTAACTTTGGTTTTTGGTGCCAGCGTGATCGGTATCGCAATCGACTACGTTTTTCACTTTTTTGCGTACCAACGGATCAATCGAGTAAGCGGAAAAAAAACATTACACCATATTCGCACAGCGATCAGTCTTGGCTTATTCACCAGCCTTTGCGGATTCGCATCACTTTACTTCACGAATTTTCCGGCGTTGATGCAACTTTCAATATTTGCGATGGGCGGTCTATTGGGTGCGTTTGCCAGTGTTTATTGTTGGCTCGGTACAATGACAGCACCAATCTCTACACCTCGGGTTTTCTCTATCCAGCATCCGATGTTGCATTTGTATAAAAAACACTTAAACGTTTTTGGCGGGGTTACTGCTTTATTTTTGTTGTTATTGCTGGCGCTGGTGCTCTTCCCTATTCGCAGTAACGATGACATTCGTTTATTACGCATCGAATTTCCAGAGTTGGAACAACGTCAAGTACAGTTGCAACAACTGAGCGACAGTCGGCGACATACCGGATTTATTTTACTGCGCGCACCAACGTTATCGGAGCTACTCTTACGAGAGAAAGAAGCATTAACCCAACTGAAGCAATCACAAAAATCCGAATCAATTCGTCAAATTTTTGCACTTTCAAAACTGATCCCTGCGAAAGAGGTTTTGCAAGCCAATCATGCTTCGTTCAATCAGCACGTGGTTCAATCAAACATTGCGGAAAAAGTGCTACTGGAATTTGGTTTGCAGCCCAACATTATTGCCCAAGCGCTGACGCAAATGTCAAAACCCATAACCGAAAGCTACGAAGAAGATTTACCATCACTGATTCAATCCTCTCCCTTTTCACACTTGTTAATCGGTCAAATCGATGATCTTTGGTACAGCCAGATC
This sequence comes from Pleionea sp. WD8-19, assembly GCF_055326765.1. NCBI lineage: Bacteria > Pseudomonadati > Pseudomonadota > Gammaproteobacteria > Oceanospirillales > Pleioneaceae > Pleionea > Pleionea sp. WD8-19. The sequence continues at coordinate 18,901 of NZ_JBUZOU010000023.1, forward strand.
CAGCTGGATGCCCCTGCTGATATCAACCTCGCCAACACCTTTCATTCGAACAATATCGTCTGGTATGACAAAGTCGGCAACATCAATCGCCTGTTTGGTGAGTTTCGTCGGTTAGCCATTACTTATTTGTCGGGAGCTTATTTATTAGTAACGTTGCTATTTTGTTGGCGATACGGGGTTAAGAAAGGTTTTGCCACAGTACTCCCTTCGCTTACCGCAATTACGGCAACGCTCTTGTTGCTGTCATTGTTTGGCGTCGCACTTAATTTGTTCCATTTATTAGCAACGATTTTAGTATTGGCCGTAGGAATCGATTTCAGCTTGTTTCTTAATGAATCCAAAGGCGAAGTCAAGCCTGCCCTATTAGCCGCCAGTCTTTCCGCCGTCACAACATTACTGGCTTTCGGGTTGCTCTCCTTCAGTGCCACCCATGCTTTAGCCTCTTTTGGTATTGTGATTTGTATTGGTATTGTGATTGTTTATCTGCTAGCTCCTGTTACACTGAGCCGCAATTAATCGTTTCAGAATAAGTCTCGTGATATTATTTTTCCGCAACCTATTTTTCTGCCTATTTCTGAGCACTTTGTTGGCTTGCCAAACTCGGCCACCAAAACCACCTGAGCGCCACTTCTTAAAACAATGGTTAGCGATGAATCATCAAGTTACCTTAGAAGAATTCTCTCATTTGGTTCATTTCAATTATCAGCATCAACAGCAATCGTTGATTTTCCAGGGGCAAACCACCGGGCAAGCCATCACAATGGTCGCTTTGTCTGACATTGGTATTCCGTTATTTGACTTACAGCTCCGAAACAATCAATTGCTGTACCAAAAACGCATACCCAGCGAATTACCAATCCCACACTCTTGGTTGATGGAAAGTTTGCAATTGATATTTTGGCCAACAGAAATGATTGAACAAAACCTGCAACACGGCTGCCAGCTTGAACAGAAAACAGCGCAGCGAAACATCCGATGTGATCGGGTTTCAGCACTGCAAATTGATTATCACTTTGAAAATCAGGTGCTCACCTCGGTAAAATACACGCCTTTAGACTCCGAGCTGTCAATAGAAATCAGCATCCAACATTGAAACGGTAGTGTCAGTATGGCAAGCACAAAACGGCAACAACTGGGTATTCACGATGTGGCGATCGTGTGCGCTTTGGGCAGTGGTCAAGCGGAAGTATCACGTCACCTGTTTGCAGGAAGCAGCCCAGGCATGCAGTGCGAAGCCGGTTGGTTACCTGATAAGTCCGTCTTTGTAGGCAAAGTATTGTCCCCACTGGAGCCCATTCCTGATTCGCTTAGCACGTTTAACTGTCGGAATAATCGTCTGCTAAAACACGTGGCGGATCAAATAATGCCCAGTATCCAATCCCTTAAAACCCAATACGGTGTTGATCGTATCGCTGTCATTTTGGGATCCAGCACATCGGGCATATTAGAGGGTGAGCTCGGATTAGCGTATCAACTGGAACACGGTGAGATGCCGCAGTCATTCCATTATCGACAACAGGAGATTGGCACTTCCGCACTCTTTTTACGTGAATACCTTCAACTCTCTGGTCCCGCGTATACGGTTTCTACAGCGTGTTCATCCAGTGCGAAAGTGTTCGCCAGTGCTCAACGACTGATTGCCAGCGGCGTGTGTGATGCAGCCATTATTGGTGGTGCCGACTCATTGTGTCGGTTAACTATCAATGGCTTTACCGCACTGGAATCGGTCAGTGATGAACGCTGTGATCCCATGGGTAAACATCGCAATGGCATCAATATTGGTGAAGGAGCCGCTCTTTTTGTAGTTTCTTCAGCGCCCGCGGACATCGTTTTAAAAGGAACTGGCGAAAGTTCTGACGCTCACCACATATCCGCTCCCGAGCCGGAAGGACGCGGTGCAGAAGCTGCCATTCAAGCGGCACTTATTGATGCCAAGTTAGCGCCACAAGCGATTCATTATCTTAATTTGCACGGCACTGCTACCCGAAAAAATGACGCGATGGAATCGAAAGCCGTCTATCGAATATTTGGTAACACACTTCCTTGCAGCTCCACCAAAGCTCTGGTTGGACACACTTTAGGTGCGGCAGGCGCGCTTGAAGCCGCATTCCTATGGCTAACACTATCAAAGCACAACAAGAGCAAGCTTCTACCACCGCATGTTTTCAGTGGCGATCGCGACCCCGATTTAAGCCCTATTCGGCTCACAACGCTCGACCAAGCTTGTACACTACCCGAACAAGATGCTATCCATTTAATGAGCACGTCTTTTGCCTTTGGTGGCAGCAATGCCTGTATTATTTTGGGTCGCAATTCATGAGTACTCCAATGTCCGTTAACGCCGTCCCCTACTCGATGGAGCAGCTGCTCCCTCATGCACATCCTATGATTTTGATCGATGAAGCCATCGATGCCGATGAACACCAGTTAACGGCTAGAGTAACGATAGGTAAAGACAGCCTTTTCTATAATGATAAAATGCAAGGTATTCCTTCTTGGGTGGGAATGGAAATGATGGCACAAACCATTGCCGCTTATGCCGGATTTCAGGAGTTGCGCCATCAACAACCCGTAAAAGTCGGCTTTTTATTAGGCACGCGAAAGTACGAAAGCAGCGAAAGCTGTTTTCCATTGGGTCATGAGTACCAAATTAAAGTGATTAAACTTTACCAAGAAGACAATGGCCTAGGATCTTTTAAGTGCACAATGAGCAAAGGCGAGCATGAAATCGCCACCGCCAATATCAATGTGTTTTCACCACCCAATATTGATGAGTTTTTAAAACAACAGACACCACAAGGATCAACACAATGACAGCAGCTCGCAAAGTTTTGGTAACCGGCGCCAGCAAAGGGATCGGTCAGGCCATCGCCAAGCATCTGGGAAAATCCGGATTTGCAGTTACGGTTCATTACAACAGCGACATAAAGGGTGCAGAACAAACCAAAGCCGCTATCGAAGAGTCGGGAGCACACGCTGATCTGCTGCAATTTAATATTTCCGATCGCGCCCAGTGTCGCGAAGTACTGGAGCAGTACGTCGACAACCATGGAGCATTTTACGGCGTTGTTTGCAATGCTGGTATCACGCGCGATACCGCCTTTCCCGCTATGAGTGAAGATGAGTGGGATTCCGTGATCCATACCAATCTCGATGGCATCTATAATGTACTGCATCCATTAATGATGCCCATGATCCGGCTTCGACAAGGTGGCCGAATTGTCACAATGGCATCAGTTTCCGGTATTGCCGGCAACCGAGGGCAGGTCAATTACTCGGCCTCCAAGGCAGGCATAATTGGTGCCACCAAAGCGCTGGCTCTTGAGTTGGCGAAACGAAAAATTACCGTGAATTGCGTCGCTCCAGGCTTGATCGAAACCGAAATGTTACCCGAAGAAGTAAAAACCGAAGCCATGAAATTGATTCCAATGCAGCGCACTGGAGAGGTCGATGAAATTGCCAGCCTAGTGAACTACCTTTTCTCGGACGGCGCTGCCTACATCACGCGACAAGTGATCAGTGTAAACGGAGGCATGGTATGACACGACGTGTCGCCATCACCGGTATGGCTGGTTTGACCGCTTTTGGCGATCAACCGGATGTCATTTTTGATCGTTTCAAACTCGGTGAAAATGCCGTTGTTCACATGACCGACTGGGATGACATCGACGATTTGCACACAAGGCTTGCCGCTCCTATTACCGACTTTAAAAAGCCAAAGCATTATCCACGTAAAAAAGTGCGTTCTATGGGACGGGTTTCTCTTATGGCAACACGCGCGACGGAGTTGGCTTTAGCCAACGCCGGCTTATTGGACAACGATGAAATTAAACATGGAAAAATGGGCGTGTCATACGGCTCGTCTTCCGGCTCAACCAAGCCAATCGCTGTATTTGGCAACCTTCTAAAAAACCATAATATGCAGGGTTTCAACTCCACTTCTTATGTTGAAATGATGAGCCATACGGCTCCAGTCAATATCGGTGTTTTTTTTGAGCTAAAAGGCCGGGTAATCACCACCAGCAGCGCTTGCACTTCTGGCAGCCAAGGGCTCGGTTACGCTTACGAAGCCATCAAAAACGGAAAACAAACCTATATGGTCGCCGGTGGCGCCGAAGAGCTGTGCGTTACGCAAGCCGCCGTATTCGACACCTTATTTGCCACCAGTACCCGCAATGACTCCCCCAAAACCACACCGCGCCCTTTTGATCGCGATCGCGATGGACTGGTTATTGGTGAAGGGGCCTGCAGCTTTATTCTGGAAGATTTAGAGCACGCCCAAGCTCGCGGTGCAAAAATTTACGCCGAAGTGGTGGGTTTTGGAACTAACTCCGATGGCCAACATATCACCCAACCTGCGGCCGATACCATGCAAGTTGCCATGCAACTCGCTCTCGAAGATGCCAATATTTCGCCACAACACATTGGCTATGTTAACGCACACGGTACAGCGACCGATCGCGGTGACGTTGCTGAGTCCCAGGCCACTTCTCGATTGTTCGGAAAACACATGCCCATCAGTTCGTTAAAAAGTTACTTCGGGCACACGCTGGGTGCTTGCGGTGCGCTTGAAGCCTGGTTGACGATCGAAATGATGAATCGAGATTGGTTTGCAGCAACCTGCAATTTGCAAAACGTCGACCCGGAATGCGGTGAACTCCATTACATACAAGATCCCGCAGGGTTTAATCAACAAGTCGAGTATGTCATGTCGAATAACTTTGCTTTTGGCGGAATCAACACCTCGCTGATCTTTAAGCGTTGGCAATAAGGTCCACTTTTTGGCACACCTTTTTAATGTGAATAACGCGCACTCAATGAGTCGGCTTGTCGCGCCAAACGGCTGATGGCGCGTTCTATCTCCAACATGGTGTATTCTTTTTCGGCCATCAATTGTTCAATTTTACGATTTTGAACCAACAATTCGCGACGAAGCCTGGGCGAAGTATTATCCGAAACGATCATGGCTTCATTGCTTTCCAATTCCTTTTGAAGCGAACTTTGCTCTTCGTGTAGAACATCAATATCACGCTGTAGGTGTTCAATTTCAGCCAGTAAACCATGCACTTTTTTGCCTTGTTTATACGCTGCAAGAAACGACTTTTTCAAGTCTGCCGGACAACTTCCATGCCAGTTGCCGCCTCTTTTTCCGAGATGAAACGCATTCGCCGGTACACAATATTGACGCATTCCACTCTTATGCCCAGCGAGGTATTGCTGCATATTGGGTGTAACACCATACTCGGCACACGCTTGACGATGTTGACTGATCCGACTGTTACTGTACCCTCGCGAGCCATCTTCAAAACCAATCAGGTTCCAGTCAGCCGTATGGCATTCATCTTTTGACAAAGTCGCACAACCCGCCAGTAAAGTCGCTCCAACGAACAAAGCCCAAAACCGTAAAGCGTAAAGCATAACCTCAATTCCAGAGTGTTTATTTATTTGCAATAGAGTATAGAATATAACGCAACGCCTCAACTCGTCTCTAATAACAGACACCATGACAAAAAAGCAGATTGGATTGGCTCTCGGCAGCGGCGCAGCCCGTGGATTGAGCCACTTTGGAGTAATAAAAGCATTGTATCGGGAAAATATTCGCCCCGACGTTATTTGCGGAACGTCTATGGGCGCATTGGTGGGCGCCGCTTACGTCACCGGCCATATGAGTGCGCTGGAATCCTGGTTTCTAGAACAGACCACCACAAAAATTTTGCGCCATCTCGACATTAATCTTTTTGCGAGCGGTGGTATTGCCGATGGCGAGCAATTTATTCGCTTTTTAAAGAACGAATTTGGCGATTATCGCATTGAAGATTTACCCATTCCTTTTGCGGCGATTGCTTGTGATATGCACTCCGGTAAAGAAATCTGGATCACTGAAGGCTCCATCTGGGATGCCGTACGCGCATCCGGCGCTTACCCAGGTTTGTTATCACCGGTCAAACGCGAGTCTCAATGGTTAGTGGATGGGGGCATCGTCAACCCTGTTCCCGTATCCGTGTGTCGTGCCATGGGTGCAACGCATATTATTGGCATTAACCTCAATCACGATTTACTGCAACCCAAGACAGCTAAAGCCAAAGAACAGCGCAACGGTTTGCTCAAACTCGATAATACCGTATTAGGTAAGGTCGGCAGTATTTTAAAACAAACCATCAACGAGCGGTTGCCATTTGCCAATCGCAGCAAAGAATATACGCCCGGGATCATGGACGTGATTTCTTGTACAGTAAATATTATGCAAGATCGCATCACGCGCAGTCGCTTGGCAGGCGATCCGGCCGAAGTCATGTTTAATCCACGTTTATCACACATTGGATTTTTAGAAACCGATAAAGCAGCAGAAATTATTTCCGAAGGCGAACAGTGTGTCATCCGTAATATCGAACAATTGGAGCTCTTGCGTTAACTTATGAAAAAGCGATTACTTACAATACTGATTATGTGCAGTACCGCCTTCGCCGAAGATATTCCCTTTACTGGTAAATGGTGTGGCAAATGGGATGGCCTTTACCAAACTTGTTTCACTATCACCAAAACGAACGACAGTTACCAGGTCTACTATCAATGGGAAGAGCATCAAGGCGGTGGATTTCAAAAGAAATCCATTCCCGGTAAGCAACTCAATGCCAACACACTCGACTTCCTGGGCAAATTGATCGTTGTCGATCTAACCGATCATTCGAAAGCAACCGCCGTTGGTCTGTTTGAGTCACACGCTCGTATTGCGCAGCTCACTAAAATACCAATTTGAGCTTACAAAGGATAATTCACTCCCAATACAAATCTGCGTGTGTCTTGCGGTACAGAAATAAAGTCAAAATCTCCAAGCCCAGCGTTGTAATATTTTTCGTCCAATAAATTTTCTATTCTAAAAAAGAGTTCGCCCTGACCAAACAGGTTTTTATAGCCCGAATAAACATTAATTAAATGATAAGATTCGACAACTTGCCCAATATTACTTCCACTTTCATTCGCATGAGTATCGTCGTAATAATAGGCGGTTGGTGTGATGTAAAAGTTATTTGATTTATAGGTTGCGCCAAGTTTGGCTTTTTGATCCGATGTGAATGGTAAATCCGTTTTCACACCATCTGCAGTTACGTCGCCTTCTATGACACTCAAGCTTCCAAAAAGTTGTAAGCTTCCAAATGAAAATTCGTTTTGATACAGAAAACTGATGTCTACGCCACTCGCATCCACCTCTCCAGTATTTTGATTGGATTGAGTGAAAGCAATATTACCTCCGGGTACAAAATCGGACTGCGTGGGATTTGTGGGTGACTTCAGTATTAAGTTATCAACTTGTTCCTGATAGAAGGTTGCAGATAAATTAAAGTTTTCGGTCACTCGATAATTCACATTAACCTCAAAGGTTTTCATTTCCTCCGGCTTTAAATCAGGATTAGGTACATGAAAAAAACCGCTTTGATAAATACCATTATTGTCGGGTACCGGTACAAATCCACCAAAGTTTTCATAGGCACTTTTGGGCGACGGCGCTAAGAAGGCTTCACCGTATAAAATTTTAATGATAAACGTATCGCTCGCTGTCCATACAATTCCGGCTCTAGGATTTGTTGTAGCTCCGTACGAAGTGCTTTTATCAAATCGGATACCACCGACACCGACCAGCGTATCCGAAAATTGATATTTGTATTGAGCAAAAGCACCATAAGATTGATAGTTCAATTCAAATATTTGCAGAGGCAAATTACCTTGAGTGCCAATATAAAACATATTTTGATCCGTCGCAGCCACATCTTGATCATAAGGTTTTGGTAGATCGCCTGTTTTGGGTATCGATTTAAACTGTTCAAAAACATATCCTAAAATAACACTCGATTGATCACTCGTATCAATATAAAACTGCTGACCTATTTCGAACTCACTCCCCATTGCGTATTTGTAGCCATCTTCGTAGCCGACAAAAATGTTGGTAAATTTAGTTTCCGGATCAACTTCATAAAAAGAGTAAGAAAGTTGGACACTTGAAGACATCTCATTATCGATATCGAAGTCATACCCCATATTAAAATTACTCAGTCGAGTTCGCCAAATGGCATCGCTTCGAAAATCTTGGTATTCAGGTCGAGTACTTAACCCTGAATGATTTTCAAACATACTGTAGTTGAATCCCATATGAAATTTTTCACCATGGCGCAACTTCAAATAAAGGCTCTCGCTTTCTGTCGGAAACTCGGGGCGGTTTCGATCTTCCGCATTAATAATGGTAAACCCGCCAAAGTCGACTAAATCGCCCAACACATAATGCTCAGGATACTCTTTTTGATAATCGGAGTGATCGTCTCGACTGATATGTGCACCTATCGTTAAGTACGTTTCCTCACCGAGCGAACTACCGACCAAAAACGAACCGCGCTTGTAACTTTCACTCCCGGCTGACAACGAAATATTTTCTACCAACTGCAGTAAATCGGGCTCAGTGATAATATTAATGACACCGGTAAATGCATCGGCACCGTAAAGTGCTGAGGCTGGCCCAAACACAACTTCGACTTGTTTGGCGTAATACAATGGAAAGTTATCAGCAATAGGCACTTCCTCTCCAGTTGGTGAGCTGATTCGAACACCATCAAGCAATACAACGAACTTGTTATTGCCCTGAATCCCTCGAATTGAAAATCGATTATACGGCACAGGATCAGACGCTTTTTGGTTTTCGACACCCGGAAGATCACGCATTAAATCTTCAAGATTGCGGTAACCGCGATCTTGAATCATCGAACGCGGAATCACCATGATGGTTCCCGGCGCTTGAGAGGCGCTTTCTTTTGATCGGGAAGCCGTTACAACATCAATGTGTAATAACGCTTCAAGCGATATGTTTCCGATATCCGAGGTGTCATCTTGTGCATGGATTGCATAAGCCCCGGCAAGAATCGACGAAAGAATGGCTCGTCTATACAATGTAATGGCAACCATATTATCGCGTGCTCCAATATTTTCTTGTGCGTTAAGTTCTTGAAAATATAGTTCAAAATGAAATTTATACATAAAAAGCTGAACGTGCGAATTTCAAAACCTAATTCAATAATCGAAATAAAAAGGACTCACACCACCTTCATTCGTAGTCGATGTGCACCTTAATATTTGAACTTTGTCCTTTCCTCACTCATAATTTTCAAATATTTTACCTGTCACTTAATCCTTTGAAGGTTTACCAAGCTTATTTTAATGACGTTTTTGACCCGTTTATTCATACTTTCAATCTGCACTTTAAACATGGCAGATAGCTTCGCGACAAACATTGAAGTGGTCGCCGAAGACACGGCACCGCTTCACTATATGAAAGAGGGCAAAGTATCGGGTGTCACAATTGACTTAATTGATGCCGTTATGAAGCGAGCAAAACTGAACTACCAATTAAACATTTATGATTGGTCAGTGGCTTACAACAAAGCACTTAAACATGAAAACGTACTGATTTTCAGCATTGTGAGAACGCCCGAACGAGAGTCTCATTTCAAATGGGTTGGTGAGCTTTACGAAGTACAAAACCACTTTTATGCGCTTGCCAACAGAGAAGACATTCAAATTACCTCGTTGGAAGATGCTAAACGTTACAATGTTGGTGTGATTAACAGCGACTTTAGAGCAGGTTGGCTCAAAAATAATCGTTTTAATAAGCTGGTTTATGCCGACAATGAGCAAGAATTATTTACGAATTTGTTCACCCAAAAATACGACATTATCCCAGTCACTCTTGGAAGAATCAGTACCTACTGTAAAGCACGACGTATTAATTGCGATCGTTTTCGAGCAGTGTACACCATCAAAGAACTCCCACCTCAAAAACTGTACATGGCATATGGCAATAAAACGTCCGACGATATCGTTAATAAAACCAAACAAGCGTTGGATGAAGTCAAGTCCAGCGGTTTGTTTGACTTGATCATTGGTCCTTATAAAATGATGCAAAAGCCTCATCTTTAATAAAGTCAACTCGACAAACACACCTTAATAAATCAACTACAAATCACTCACTTTTATATCAACTGGACGCACACCGGTTGAACATTCTCTCAACAAGACTCTAAACAACATTCAACTGCATTTATCCAGTCGGTTAACTCGTTATTGGTGTCAATGATTTTCTTCTCACTGACGTTAAGATTACCGAACTAAGGGAAATCCCCTATTTAAGCGGGGTTTTCACCCATATTTTTCAAACGCTTGTTTGTGTCAATATCCCAATCGTACAGGACCTTTGCAGAACATGCCTGTAAGCAAAACGAAAAAAACACCTGCAAAACCCACCTTACGCAACAAGCAACTCAGAGCATCGAAACCTTCGGCTTCGAATGCTCAAAATAAAATCACAAGCGCAAAAACTTGTGATCAATAAAAAAGAGGAAAAGATAATGTCGACACCTTTTATACCAAAAACCAGTAGCTTACTCGTGGCGTTAGCCGTTGGTACAGCTTCATCCGTTTCATTAGCAAAATCCATTATCGTGGAATTAAATGATGCGCCGGTCGCCCATCAAATTTTTGCAGCCAAAAAAGCAGGCGCGCCAATGACCGACGATCAAATCCAATCGGAACGTGCGCATGTAACGGCTTCGCAAAATCGTTTTTTAGAGTCACTCAATAATCAAGGCATTGGCTATACCATTGAGTCGGTCGATATTCCCGATGCAACCGGCAATACCTACCGCATCGACTTACGTTACACCTTGGTGCTCAATGGCTTAAACCTCGATGTCGCAGAAAGTGCACTGAACACCATCGAAAATATGCCGGAAGTGAAAAAAGTACACGAGGTTCGCGAATTAAAACCCATGCTGGATAAAAGCGTGGCGTACACCAAAGCCTCTGAAGTGTATGGTCAAATTGCAGAGTTAACCGCTTACGATGATCACCGCGAAGGCTTTGAAGGGCAAGGTATGTATGTATCGGTGATTGATACCGGCATCGATTGGACAAACGAAATGTTTGGTGGAGACATCACTCCACCTCGTTTTGGCGTTTCACCTCCTATTGCAGCACTCAATAACCGTAAAGTAGCCTATTATTTACCGATTTCAGGTGAAGGTATCGACACTTACGGCCATGGCACTCACGTTGCCGCTACCGCCGCAGGGTACTTGGCTTACGCCCCCGGCGCCGATGGTTTACCCAACACTGCCGACGACGCACCCGTCCATGGCATGGCACCGCAAGCAAAACTGATGGGCTATCAGGTTTGTAACGCGGCAGGACGTTGCATTACGCCCGCGACCATTATGGCCTTGGAGGACAGCGTATCACCACGCACGTTAACCGGACACGTAAAACCAGTAGCAGACGTTATTAACTTAAGTTTGGGCGGACCGGGTGGTCCCGATGACGCGAGTGCCGTTGCGGCCAGCAATGCTGCCTTAGCAGGCGCGGTTGTTGTCGCAGCAGCGGGTAATGATGGTCCAGGCGAGCAAACCATTGGTTCTCCTGCAGCGGGTCGACACGTTATCGCCGTTGCCGCAAGCAGTGATCCTGGCGTTGCTCCAAACACCATCGAAGTTTTTAATGAGTCCAATACCGACATTGATACCACTTTTGGCCCATTTGTCGCGGCTATGTCTTCAGACAGCAACCTGAAGCAATCATTAAACACGCCTATCAGTGGGCATTACGTATTTGCCGGTTTAGCGGATACACCCGATCAAGTTCCAGTGAGCGTTGCTGGAAACGTCTGCTTGGTTGAACGTGGAAGCTCCGTTAATATTGATGCCGCCGATGCAGGAACCGGTTTGTTCGCGAACAAAGCGGCCAACTGCCAGGCCAAAGGCGCTATTGCAACGGTCATTTACAACAATACTCCTGAAGCATTAGGGGCCGTTTTAGCGCCTGCAGCGACGCCGGTATTCACTCTGTCGGGTAACGACGGACAAACACTACAAACGCTCGGCTACGACGCTTCCGGCGTTTCAAAGCGAAAGGTTCAACTGAACCCGATTGATCCGACGCTCTACCAACCGGGAATCGCAGGCTTCAGTTCACGCGGAACCATTATTGGATTGGGTCAAATTAAAGCCGACCTTGCGGCACCCGGTGTTGCCATTTTAGCGGCAACAACAAAAACAGGGGCTCCCGTGGCGTCTATGGCCGATCCCTCAGGTTTCACCTCAGCCAATGGCACCAGTATGGCATCGCCTCATGTGGCCGGTGCTGCCGCACAAGTTCGTCAAGCACGACCTGAGTTGTCGGTTGCCGAAGTTCGTGCTGTATTGATGAACACGGCCACCAATCCACGCTTTTCTGATGGAACGCCCAAAGCGGATAATACGGAAAACGACAGCATCTTAGCGCAAGGTGCCGGACTGATTGATGTGAAAGCGGCCGTGAATGCAAAAGCAGTGATGGGCATTCCTGGTGACGGTCTTATCGAGCCAGAAATTTTAGGAAGTTACTCCTTTAAAACGCTCCCATTAATCAACACGCGTATTCAACATAGCGAAGCGGTAGACGTCACATTACGTAGCCTAGGAAGTGAGGGAAGCTACAGATTAAGTGTTGCGAACAATCGCGATCTGCAAATTGATGGTATCGATGTGACGTTATCCGAAACCACCGTTTCACTTGGCAGTAACAATGATGCCACATTTACGGTAAACGCCAACTTCGATGGCGACAAAGTGCGCTCAACATTGCTTGAAAATGGTCAGTATTTGCAAACCATGTGGTACGTGATCGCCGAACGTACCGATGGCAGCGAAACGTTGAGAATGCCCTTTTACTTAAAGCCCACCATGAGTGAACCCGCTGATGTCGTAGGCTCACAAAGTGAAACCTTTAGCGGTACGCTTACAGCAGGTGATAATAACGCACAAGCGGTCGCTGGCGTCACTTATCAAGATTATCCGATTGAAGTGGATGCGTCCGCCTTCCGTTTGATTGGTGATTTAAGCTACACCAGTAACGGCATTGATGATGTGGATTTGTTTCTGCTCGATCCGGATGGTAATCAAGTGGCGTCTTCCACTAATGCCGGCGGACCTGAGCACGTTGAAGTCAATGTGGCCAAGCCAGGCACTTATACTTTTCGCGTTTCGGGCTGGTTAAATGGTCCAGTCGAGACACAATTGATCAGCACCCAAGAGCTGGGTGGTATTGCTCCGATGCTTTCGGCAGCACCGGCTGACTTTGTTGGAAGCGATGGCGAACCTATGGACTTCGACGGTGAGGTAACGTTTAACTGGACAGCTAATGGCGGCGAACAAAAGTTTGAACTCGAACGCTCAAGTGATGGTGAAAATTTTTCAACAATTGCTTTACTTGACGCATCCGCCAATCAATACACTGATTCAGATTTAGACAACGGAACGTATACGTATCGCATTCGAGCATGGTTTAACGGCAAAGTCGGGTATTACGTTAGTGCACCCAGCAATGCAAAAACCATTACGGTTGATCAGCGCAAAAAAATAAACCTCACACGAAAAGTCAGCACATCCATTTCCAACTTAAGTTTAGTTAACGATGTATTTAGTTTGGATATGGCGCTCACCAACAATGCCGATGACGATTATGTACCTCACTTAACTTTTCGGATTAAAAAAGTGAAGTCCGCATCCGGAAGTGTTCGTGTTATCAATGCTGATAATGGGGGTTCAGGTATGCCAGGTGATCATGCACTTTATGATTATTCTTACCAAATTGGTCAAGATGACGTTTTTAGTGCAGGTGAAACATCCGATGCTCGAAGCATGCAATTTGCAAACTCGGCGCACGAGTTGTTTCAAATTTACGTAAAAATTACCGGCTATAAACAATTAGCGCCCAGCACCGGCAGTCAATCACCGGATGCAATTACCCAAGAAGACGATCCTTCTTTAATCGATCAGTTGATTGAGCTTACAATCAATCCGGTTACCGGTGAAATTGTTTCAAGTTTGGTTGATGAATTACCTTAAATCAAGGAGCGCTTCTGTGCTTTAAAAAGCAAGCATCCACCTTACAATATGTCGTAAGGTGGATGCAGCTTTGTGAAGTTCAGCGATTTTAGTTACTTCAGAATTAATATACATTTGGAATGCGTTTAAGCGATGCGTTGTCATCCATTCAACAAAAAATGTACTACCGTAGGATGTGGTGGAGCGCAGTGCAACCCATCAATAAATACAGCAATCACTCGAAAGTCTATTCCATGCTTAATCACTTAAAGAGATGGGTTGTCACCCATCCTACAAAAAAGATCTACCGTAGGATGTGGTGGAGCGCAGTGCAACCCATCAATAAATACAGCAATCATTCGAAAGTCTATTCCATGCTTAATCACTTAAAGAGATGGGTTAACACCCATCCTACAAAAAAGATCTACCGTAGGATGTGGTGAAGCGCAGCGTAACCCATCAATAAATACAGCAATCACTCGAAAGTATATTCCATGCTTAATCACTTGAAGAGATGGGTTACTACCCATCCTACAAAAAAGCTCTCCCGTTAGATGTGGTGAAGCGCAGCGTAACCCATCAACAAATACACCTTTCGATGACACCACAACAACCGAACAGCTAAAGTTGGCTTTGAAAAAAAACGTTATTTTAACTTTATCACCTGCTCTATTTGGTTTCATAATACGTATCAATAGGAAAACACACAGCATTAATAGGAACCATGCGACTCTTCACCTGTGTCATCATCTTTTTGCTATCCGCTTGCGCCCGGTATCAGGCTCCTTCACACCTCAGTCCGGATGCTAAGCTCACGTTGGAGTCCGGGGAACTTCGTGATCAACTGTTCACCCTCGATTTACTTTGGAATGGTGCAGATGGATTCAACGACAACTATTCCGCACTGAGTGAAAAACTATTAGCCCAGTCCGGACTGGGCTATACCACTAAAAAGATAACCTTTGACTCCGCTTCAGTCATCGCTTATCAAGCTTCACCACAGAAAGCAAAGGACAAAACTAATCGGCATGATTCGCTGATTATTCTTTACTTTCATGGTGGTGGCTACAAAACAGGCTCGGCTCGTTCAATGCCAACGATACCGGTGTTATTAAGTCATCATTTACAGGTGCCTGTCTATGCGGTCGAATACCGAACGTCTGCTCTAGCCCCCTTTCCTGCAGCGTTAGATGATGCATTTAACGCTTGGAAAAACCTGAAGCAACATTTTCCTGCACACATTCCAACACTGTTTGTGGGCGACTCCTCAGGCGGTGGATTAGCCACCGCATTAATGCTAAAAGCAAAAAGTGAGAATGCCCCTCTTCCCAACGCTGCTATTCTGCTGTCTCCGTGGCTCGACTTAACAAACAGCGGCGACACCCATATCACACTGCGTGATGCGGATCCCTTTTTAGGTACAGGTTTAGGTTTACTCAGTCTCGAGGAAGATTACGCAGGTGATACACCACTCGATCATCCGTTCATATCTCCAATTTATGGCGATCTTAAAGGTTTGCCACCGATTTTATTACAACTGGGCAGTAAAGAAGTGTTACTCAGTGATTCCATTATTTTCTCTCGAAAGGCTCGAGAACAACAAGTCGATATCACTCTCGATATTTGGGATGGCATGTGGCATGTTTTTCAAGCCATTCCTCATTTGCCGGAGTCTCAAAAAGCGTGGCTTGAAATTAAAACCTTTGTTTATCATAAAGTATTGAACAATTAAAAAGTGCAAAACTTGCGAATTGGAAGATCTTAATTTTTTAAGCTAAACCTATAACATCATCACTCAAACGAGATTCATAATGACACAACACGATTCCGAACGAGACAAAATGCAGATACTCCACGTCGGCGAAAAGCTGCATATTATGTATCGATCACTTTACGAAAATTCTACACGACGTCACTTTATTGGCGAAATCACGTCGGTACAAGGAGCTCTATGCCGACTCAAAGGTTACGTCTTTATTTATGACGAAAAGTCTACCGAGTTCATTAAGAAGAAGGAACAACGCATCACCATCATTGATGTCGCTGAAAGTGGGGTGATAGCCAATGTACTGGATCCTTCCATTGAATTGAACAGTGTTTACTACTATTACGCACCAGGTGAAGGTCTCGTCGCCACCGATGGAAAGCAATTTACGCTCAATATTAATGAGTTTGGTTCGAAAAGTTAAAGCACTTGCCGAGCCTTTCAATATTATGAGGCATACCAGCCTGGTAGCATGCCTTTGATCATTACGGCTGTAATTAAAGTGATGACAACAAGCACTAGTGAAAACATTAGGTTAGCCGCTTGATTATCTTTATCTATTCTAGGAAGTACACGATCGCCGGTCAGCAAGTAAATGGCTCCGACAACGATCAAAGCTCCAGAAAAGCTAAACTGTAAAGCCGCTTGAAACCAAAAATCGGAGTCTTCGATGGTGACCAGTCGGCTGCTTCCCTTTCCGACATAAAACCGGCCTCGTTCAATACCATTTTCAGTGTAATGAAAAAGAAACACACCGCATAACGTAACCACAACAGACATGAATCGACTCATAAAAAAACACCCGAAGAATTAAAAAAACTGCATGCTTGACTGAGTCTAACAGTAGGAGAAAATATTACTTAACTTTTACAAATTGCTTGCCACCGTAAATGAAACACTTAAATATGGGGGGGCGGTAGCCCCCTAATCCTATGTCACATTACTGTTAGATTTCAAGTGACTATTGTAGCGATAGCGAGAAAAGGTTGAATCCTCTGTCCGCTATTCAAATGACCACTGCAGATAAAAATAAAGTCGAGGGTGAATAGTCGTGCAAAATGTCTCCACCTACTTTGACAAAGCATGGAATAACACTAAACTTAGCTGAATATATGATTTATCCTGTTTATCAAACAATGAATTATAGAGTTTGTGTTTTTTTAAGTCTTTATTCAGCATCTCTCTCCGCTCAAGATAACTTAGAACGACTTTTCTCTATGAAGTTAGAAGAACTATTAAAAGTTAAGGTGACAGGTGCGACACTTACTCAAGAATCTTTGCAAAGTACACCTTCCTCTGTAACCGTTTTTTCTAAGGAAGAGTTAAAGAGGATGGGTATTGACTATCTCAATGAATTAGCCAATTTAGTTCCAGGGTTTCAAAGTTACCGCACTGGAGGAAGTCCAGTGGAAGATACTATTATTTCTAGAGCTCGCCCATACGCTGTTGCGCCCGCAGAGATACTTATTATGGTCAATGGTTTGCGTTATGATGAACCACGCAGTAGCGCAACAGCACCTATTGTTCCTAAATTTCCTTTGAATATCATTGAAAGAGTCGAGTTTATACGGGGCCCTGGCTCTGCAATATATGGTTCGAACGCTATGGTAGGAACCATTAATATCGTAACCCAAAGAAATTCCAATCAATTGAGCGCAGGTTATGGCAGCCATCATCAAAAAATATTTCAAACACAAGTGTCTGAAACTCAAGGTGACTGGATGCTCGACATCATAGCTCAAACCGAGCAAGATGATGGCGAAGCTTATCAAGTAAATGATACTTTTAGTAACGAAATCATAAGTACTAACGATCCTCGTCACTTACAAGATTTCCTTCTGACGGTTTCGCATAGCAAAACATCCCTAAAAATACATCACCATCAATTTAAAACAAATAACTTCTATGAACTAGATGGCACTTCAAATAACTTCAACCAGCGAAGAGGTCGTTTGAATATTTTCTCCTTGGCACAAAAATATACACTCTTTGAATTTGATTCATGGTTGCAATTAGATCAAAAGTATTCGCAACTCAATCTTTCTACGCAATTAAGTCCTGCAGGTGCATTTTCGACAATCAGTGAACCAAGCAGCAGCGATCCCATGTTTTTAAAGGTTAACTTTAAGGATTACCGTGAAACGCGTCTTTTATGGCAAAACAGTCGAAATTACAATGTTGATAATAAATTTCAATTTGGCATTGAATTTAGGCGCATCGAATCACCTACAACCATAGCTTATAATAATTTCGATTTGTCCGATTTGGCAAGCGGGCAATTTCCAATTCGCTACTATGGAGAGTTACGAGCAACAACCCCTGTACAGGAACAATCCACCCGCAATATTACTGGCTTATACTCTCAATATATGGAAAGTTTTTTTAATTCGGCAAGAGTCTCTTTGGGACTGCGTTATGATCATTTTAGCTCCATAGGTTCGCAGGTAAGCCCTCGACTAAGTTGGATTCAGGAAATAAGCGAATCATTCGCAATTAAATACATCTACGGTAAAGCTTTTAGAGCGCCAACAGAGGCCGAGCTGTTTTTGAGAAATAATCCAGTCATATTGGGTAATGAACAACTGGAACCTGAAACCGTTAAAAGCAGTGAAATAATATTTCAAGGTTTGTGGAGAGACAGCTTTTTTGCATTAGGTTACTTCGAAAATCATATTGAGAATGCTATTGTCGAAACACCAACAATCACGGGAATATCGCAATATCAGAACGTACCTCAAGATCCAAACAAAGGATTTGAATTGGAATGGTCCTATCAATTCAACGCCGAATGGTTGCTCAGAGCCAGCTATACTCATATTACTGAAAAAGCATCTCTTTCTTTTCGTGAAGCCAGTCGAACTGCTTCGATAGTTGCTAATTACCAAAAGGAATATTGGAATTTTAATCTCATAGCAACTTGGAACGATGAGCGAGAAATACCCCAACAACCCGAAAGTGAGTCACGAAACCTTATTCGTGGTGAATTGCTCTTAAATGCTAAAGCGATTTATCGATTCAACTCTCATCTTTCAGGATCACTATCAATTAAAAATTTGTCAAATGAAAAATATTACACCCCCTCTTTTTCTGCGTCTTTGGAAAAGGGTGTAATCAATCGCGGACGCCAATTAAGTCTAAAGTTAGACTGGATTTATTAGTCACTTTCATGAATCATAAAATCACTTGTGACGGCGAATGCTATTTCAGCTTTAAACAAAACACTCTAACTATCAGCTATAAATTATGGCTATCCAAGCTTGTTTAAGGAAAAAATAGCCAGTGGATGCAATGAAGTAAAAGTACATTCAAAAATCTACTATCATTGGCGTTAACACACTGCTTAATCTAAACGTTAGATCATTTTTAGAAGCGATAAGATATTTTCAGTGAATAGATTTTAAATTTTTGCTTAAAACTTATTGTATTAAATTCTTGAGAGCTATCCCTTACCAATGGAATCGATCGATTTATCTTCATTGCATAGTAATCGTAAACCATTGCTACACTCAAATTAGAGCTGAGCTCATAACTCATACCGGCTCCCCAGAAAGGGTCAATGCCAGAGCGGCTTTCTTGATAAATTGGAGAAATCGCTACCAAATAATCTGATATCAGACTAAACCTAGAGGTATAGTCTATATCCCAATCAATAAAGCCAGCTCGCAAAAAAGCAGAAAAAGGGCTGAAGTCACCTGTGCTTAATACAGAACTTAGCGTAAACCCACTGGCGTCTACCGAGTTAAAATCACTGAGCAAAAAGTCATTATTTTCTGTTACAAATCCGCGTATGTCGGATCCAAAAGGAGACTTCCCGAAGTCAACATATCCCAAGTCTAGCGAAATCATGTTATTCAACTGGTACCCTAGATTTAATTCATAAGTATCATTTTTTATTCTATTTTTAGAGTGTATAACAGAATTCATTAGACTATCCGTTTCACCAACACTTATGCTGAAGGTTATAGGATTTGTGAAACTTGTTGACTTGGCGAATAGACAAGGTGAAAAAACAAAGAGCAATAGAAAACCAACGAAGGGTCTAGTCATATTACTTTTCCTTTTATTAAAAATTGAAATATAAATTTTATCGGCATTAAGTAAAACGACTAGAAGGCAATTTATGGGTTAAAAAGAAATTTTCAATCTCTTCAAAAGAGCATAATATAATTGAGCGACGTATATAACATCTAAAAAACAACATTCATACAATCAAGTTTCCAAGCTTAATCACTTGAAAGAGATGGGTTAACACCCATCCTACAAACGTGCTCTCTAGTAGGATGTGGTGGAGCGCAGCGTAACCCATCAGAAAAAAACAAGTTAGTTCTGCTCGCCAACATTCAAGTCGATATCATCACCAGCCCAGTCCTCAGTTAAATCTCCTTGTCGAACGAACTTATGAAACGAAGAATAAGGCCAATCGCACACTCGGTTTACATAATCATGTTTAACCGGATTATAATGAATATAATCCACATGCCGATTAAAATCGATTTGGTCACGAATCGTGTGCTCCCAAAATCGACGTTGCCATATGCCTTTTTCGTTTTTACTTCTCCTGCTTTTCGATAAACCAAAATCACATTCCAGCTGTTTGGAAAAATAGGCTTTAATTTTTCTCCAGCGATTTGAATAGTCAACATCACCCTTTGGCAGACTCCAAATGCAGTGCAAATGGTCGGGCAGTATAACGATGGCATCAATATCGAATGGGTTTTCGCGTTTTACCATCCGAAAAGCTTGCCGCAATGTGTTAATATTGTCGATAAGTAACGATTGTTTTCGATCAAGTAAGTTTACAGTAAAAAATAAAACCCCAACTGGCACATAGTTCCGTCGATAGTTTGTCATTGAATAAATCCATTTATATAAGTTTTCCGATATTAAAAACCCACGCCACAAAAATCAAATATAGCACCGTCCCGTAGGATGTGGTGGAGCGTAGTGTAACCCATCAGTAAAAACAACATCCATGTTCACATATTAGCATTCCGATCAATCAAATTGCTTTTTAAAAGATGGGTTATCACCCAATGGCATGGACTCCTCCCCACTCAAGTAAATTTCGCTAAAGTGTCAACGGCAACTTAAAACTGACCCACTTTGCATTAAAAACGACAATTTAAAATTAACCCACCCACTTTATTGATTGATTTGAACAGGTGGAGCAATACCCGCATTCTTCTTGTCTTTCAGCCGATAACTGTCACCTGAGATTTGAACAATATGAGCATGATGAAGTAGCCTATCGAGTAAAGCAGCTGTCAGAGTTGTGTCATCAGCAAATGCAGTTGACCATTGTGAGAACGGTAAGTTGCTTGTAACAATAATACTTCCTTTCTCGTATCGTTTTGCGATGACATTAAAAAACAGATTTGCTTCTTCGCGGCCAAACGGTAAATAACCGATCTCGTCGATGACTAATAGCTTGGGACTAAGAACGCTCCTTTTTAGGTACGTCTCCAGTTTTCCCTGGGCTTTAGCTGTCGCCAGTTGCAGCATTAAATCCGCAGCCGTGATAAAACGAGTTTTGTAGCCTCGAAGTACAGTTTTATAAGCAAGTGCTATCGCTAGGTGACTTTTGCCTACTCCGCTAGGTCCAATAAAGACAACATTATCAGCACGCTCAATAAAGCTCAGTCCTGTGAGTTCTTGTAGTTGCTTTTTGGGTGCGCCAGAGGCAAAACCAAAGTCGTATTCCTCAAACCGTTTAATCGATGGCAGTCCGGCAAACTTTAACAACGTACTCTGTGTTCGCTCAGCCTTTGCATCGATTTCCTGCTGAAGTAGTTGTTCTAAAAAATCAGCGAGTGTTTTTTCTTCTGAACAGTTTTTATCGGCGATGGCTGACCACTCACTGGCAATCGCATCCAGTTTTAATGTTGTGCAAGCTTGCTGTATTCGCTCTTGCTGGATATTCATAAACTGACCTCCAGTAGTTGGTCATATCGTATGAGAGGGTGTTGCAAGCTCTCTAGTGGCACGGGGCATTTTGACTGAGGTAGTCGAGCGATTCGTTGAGAAGTGAGTTTCGGTAGCGGGATCAAGGTTAATCGCTCTTTCTCCAACAGTACCTGTGGCTTTTCTTTTGTCGTCCCATGTTTACGTTGATGGGCAACTGTCGCTAGCCAGTTGCCTATGTAAGCGTTGGCCGCTTCAATAGTGAGTGACAAGCCATTTTGTTTCAATGTCGTTGCCAATGGCGTAATGAAACTTCGTTTTAAATACCCATTAAACCGCTCGACCTTACCCTTGGTTTTCGCTCGATACGGACGACAAGCGCGCAACCGATAACCGTATTTTTTGGCGTGCTCTAACAAAACGGGATTCCATTGGTGCAATCCGTCGCCATACGCATTTCGTTGAAGCATCACGCATTTTGCGTTATCAAAAAGGATTTCTTTAGGGACTCCACCGAAATACTCCAAAGCACCTTCGATACCGGCAAGCCAGTCCTTTTGCTGTTCCGTTTGAGTAAACAAGACATAACTGGCTCGACTATAACCCAGTGTTGCAACAAAGGCTTTCAGTGATTGTTTGCCTCGTTTTATCGTCGTAAAGTCCACTTGCAGCTGAACGCCGGGCTCGGTTTCAAATCGCTTGATTGGTTCTTCTTTTACCTGTTTGAAAGGTCGAATGAAATTTTTGACCGTTGAAATGCTGCCTGTATAACCCTGCTGCTCGATTTCCCGGACTAATACGGTTGCGGGTATCCAGTGCGGTCGAGCGGCTTGTATTCGCTCGCAAAGATAATCTTTGAAGGGCTCGAGTATCGATGCTCGTTATGCTCTCTCTGGATAGATGGGAATTTTATTGGGTTGGCGTAACCACTTTTTTACCGTATTTCTCGATAACCCTAATTGACGTGCAATCGCACGAATACTCAAACCTTGTTTATGTAGTACATGAATGTCCACTAATCTCTCCTGAGATATCATTAGCGCCGCCTTGAGTCATTGTCGGACGGCTATTTTGCCTCAGGTGGGTCAAAATTAAATTGTCGTTAGTGGGTCATTTTTGCATTGGCGTTAACACTAAAGTGGGAGGCGACAAAACCAAAGGAGCCATACCATGAACAATAGTACAACAATTTGTATTGATTTAGCTAAAGGTGTTTTTCAAGTTGCGGTTTTCAATAAATTCGGAAAAGCCAAATCAAACCAAGAAGTATCCGCGAAGAAAATGTGCGCAATCATTGAACAGCATCCCCATGCTGACATTTATATGGAAGCTTGTGGTTCTGCGCATTATTGGGCCAGGCGTTTTACAAAGTTAGGGCATAAGGTAGGTTTAATACCGCCCCATATTGCGGCTAAGTTTCGCACAGGAAA
>NZ_JBUZOU010000024.1:0-40728 GCF_055326765.1 Pleionea sp. WD8-19
GGACAATGCCAGTTCAAAACTGGAACCTGACATTGTCACAACTGGCCATCCACTTTGAAGGTCGATTAGATGGTGAACTAGAACTTTAATTTTTAGGCTGACACAGAATTCTGAACGCCCTCTGCGAGATTGCTCAGCTGTGATATATGTTTAAACGCTTCCGATTGCTTTAAAGCAATTGATGCTAATTGACTTGATTCAGCTAGGCTTTGTAGTTTCTTAGCCGTTTCAGATTGCTGGAATGCAATAGCTGATAATCGAGTCGATTCTGCAATAGATCTAAGTGATTTCAATGCTTCTGATTCTTGCAATGCCAGTGCAGCAAAGCGACTTGATTCAGTTAGCTCTCTAATTGATCTCATGGCATCTGACTCACTAAATGCTAAAAAAGCTAACTTAGTAGACTCACTTAGCTTTCTGATTGAACGCATAGCTTCAGATTCTTGGAAGGCCAACGCAGCGATATTAGTCTGCATTTGAAGTCTTTGAATAGACTTCATCCAAGGAGGGTTGACTAGTTTCTCAAGCTCTTTATTCATATTTTATACATTGCTCATTCCTAGTTGGCACACAAAAGTCTAACGCCACGCATCACCGGCTGTAAAAAGCAGAGCGAGGAACGAGCGACGCTTTTTGCTGTCCGAGTGTATGCGATTGTTATGCATCTATCTCGACTCCAAACTTCTTCACCCTGCGCTTATTAAGTTCACTTTCTGATGCAATTTTCTTAAGTGCTTTAGTTACTCTATTTGCGATTTCTTTCTGCTGATCACTAGCGTTGCCAAATTGGCCAAATTTCAAACAAGTATTGACATATGACGAAAGATGTTGGCCTTTTTCATTTTTGAACAACTGGTAGTAATCATCAATTGACGTATTGGCAAGCACCACTTCATCTTCTTGGTTCCATCCGTTGTTGCCTGCTATTCTTTTCAATACATCAGCAGCACTTTCCACTGTCACAGACGCTTGATACTCACTGTTAAACTTGTTAATAATCTCTTCATCTCTGATATCACCGAAAAAGTTATTTTCCCTCATATTAAAAATCTCCTTTTCGGCTTTACGTTGCTGTATATAGAAATCAATAATTTCTGAAGCTTTACCCTCTTCACCGAGCTCCCTAAACAGCCTCACCGTTCCATTAAGGTTAGTTGGCGTTATATTTTTGACATTTTTCTTGAAGCTTTCATATAGCTTTAAAATTAGTTCTTCTTCGTTGTCATCAAAGCTATCATGGTATAACCTCCAGGTTTCGCTAAATGAACCTTCAGACTTTGATGCCCGTATTTGCTCGTTTTTCTTTGAGGCTTCATTTTTAAACTTATCTTCTTCGATATATCCAGTTCTGACAGCTTCGGCAAGAACGAGATCTAGCTCATCAGTGTGCTGATACTCATAGCTACTAACCAAATTTTTCCATAGCTTTTTCTCTTCATCGTTTTCCTCTTCTTCACCTAGTCCCCACATGTCGTAACCAAGATTTGTTACAAATTCTAATGGAGGCGCTCCATCATTAGCGCAGTAGTAGCACCAAGAAAAAAGAATCAGTGAATGACGAACCTGATGTTCGATTTCAGGCTCGTAACCTGCAGCCAACGGAAGAACGATATTAACAAGCCGTTCAATTTTCTTCAGAACTCGAATATTTTTTATGTCTAGCTTCTGAGTAAGCTCTGAGAGTTTTTCTCCGCTCTCGGTATCATTATTAAATGCTATTTCAGCACTTTCAAAGGAAGTAGGCTCAAACCTTAACTCAACATCGATTACCTTTTCTCTGTACTTTGTATAATCTTCTAAACCTTCCTCCTTGTCGTTCAAAAGCAATACAATCTTGCACTTCTTTTGCTCCTTTAGCTGTGACACTAAACCAAGCGCATCTTTCATCGACAAGCTTGAACCTCTGCGCTCCAAATCATCGATGCATATCAGAGAGTTGTTTAGTGAGAGAAACGATATTGATTCAATTGCTGGTGTAAAGCTTTTCAATAGCGACGCGCCTTTAAACCAGCCTAATGATTTTCGACCAAGGACTTCTAAAAGCCCAGTTGTATTATTCTTGAATGTCTCAATGTTGGCCTCTGTGCCAATCATTTCTTGTTTTATCACATGCTCGAATATCGTGTATTTGAACGCATCGAGTGAATTTATTCCAAATAGAGAGACATATGAATATCGTTCGAGTGCAATGTTATTTGAGTTCTTTGCTTTCAGTAAGAATTTGTTCCAACTATAAGTTTTCCCTACACCCCATGCCCCCTTAATAGCAAGCACTTCTGGCTTATCATTAGAAAGAAACTCTTGTATTTGTGACTTAACTATTTCTATGGACATAGCCAGATTCTTTTATGCATAACGTTTTACTTTGCGGCTTTGATTAGCGAATGAAATGAGCGGTTCAAAGTCGCGCAACAGTTTATTGTTAGTGCCCATTTTATAATATTAAAATGTTGAAATTTCAACTTCATTCCCGACTAGCTTTAGTTCAATACCGTAGTAATTACATAAAAAAGATGAATTAAAAATAATATTGAGTGCGTTTGGCATTGGAAAGAAAAGCCAAATCGGAAACCAATACCTTTTTTTCTTAACCATTTTCACTCTGTGTTTTTCAATTAAAATTAGCTTATAGCCATCTTTGACTTGACAATTAACTTCCTGACGAAGGCTAGGATGTACGTCATCTTTATTTAGTTCAGAAGATGGCTTATATTCTTGTCGCTTGTTAAGTGTGTTAATAAAATTCCAAATAACAACAAATATTATCAACAACCAGATTATTGCAGCTAAGCTCTCCAAATGCTCACCTTTCTTTTGCACTAACAGTTTTATTCTAACGATTGTTTCAACTGTCCTATACAGCCATCAATCGTCTTATTTAAAATCATAGTCTGCTCATTCAACCGTATTTCTTTCTAAATATCAATAAATTGCATAAGAACCGCGGCTGCACTTTAGTTAAAAAGAAGACAACATCTTACTATTTCAAATCGTACGTTCCGATAATTTAAAAATTAAGCGCCATAAAATCAAAAAGTTACATGAATACTTAAAAAAACAGATGATTGAATCCGCTGATTTCGCTATTAGCAAGCATAACCCAAAGTGGCTTTGCTGCATCTAAAAATTGTTTTTTGCTCAAAGTTAGCCCTTTAGATTTATTCATTATTCCTTGGTTACAATAAAACCAATCGAAGCAATATTAGCTACAATAAGATGTCTGTTTCAGAGATATGCGGCTGCAAACACAATTATCAAAGATGACCGGCTTACATATCTCAATTTATTATTTCAAGTTCAAAGTTATACACAAACCTCAAAATCAAACAGTCCAAGAGTCAATAAACACTCAAGTCTCATCACGACTAATCCACTTCTGCCGCTCAAGCGGTTTATAAGCAATCAATTGAGAAAGTAACGCATCAGGACTCTGATCAACCAGTAACATTTGCCGATGCTCGCTTTTGAGGAAAGCTTCATTTTTCATAGTATTCAAATGCTGTAACAAGCCATCGTAGTAGCGATTCACATTCAACACACCACAAGGTTTTCCGTGCAAGCCAAGCTGCGCCCAAGTTAAAATTTCAAACAATTCTTCTAACGTCCCAAAACCACCCGGCATGGCAATAAAACCATCGGACAATTCCGCCATGGTCATTTTGCGTTCGTGCATCGACTTTACGATTTTCAGCTCGGTTAAACCGTAATGCGCAACTTCCAGATCAACCAACCCTTGCGGTATAACGCCAATCACCTTGCCACCTTGTTCCAATACAGCATCGGCAATGGTTCCCATTAGGCCAACATGGGCGCCTCCGTAAACAAGCCCGATATTTCGTTTAACCAGAGTTTGACCTAATGCCTTGGCGGCATTTGTATAATCCGGTTTCGCTCCACTACTGGAACCACAGTACACACAAACATATTTCATAATTTATCTCGTTTTTGATTGATAGCTAATTTAACTGTAAAAAATAGCCAACCAAACGGTAGTTTTCTCCGGGTCTGTCCAGACGACCTTATGCCGAGTATGAGCAGGTATGTTTAAATAATCAGCCTGCTTTAGCGTTATTTTAGTTCCATCATCAAACTCTATGCTACCACTACCCTCTACTACCAAAACCCATTCGTTTTCCTCTTGATCGTACCAACCCTCTTTTGGCGAGGTATGCCCTTTAGAAATAATTCGTTCTATGCGAACTTTACCCGAAGCAAGTATCACTTCAAAAATTTCTTCGGATAGTTCCTGTGGAATGGAAGCCGTTAAATTTTCTTTTTTCATTGTTAACTAATGATTTCCAGTAGGTTAATGATTAGCAATAATCGCCTCGATTTCCACTTCTACAAACTGCCCTTCTATAAAGAGTCGGTCGACCTGAACCCAACGCGAAGTTGGGTATTTCCCCTCATTAAAATATTTCTTACGTACTGGAATGGCGTTCTGTATCGCATTCATATCGGTAGTATAGATAACCTCTTTTACTATCGCTTCGCTACCTACTCCATTGTCTTTTAGAACACGCGTCAAGATAAAATAGATCTCATCAACTTGATCATAAAATGCACTTTTGTTGCTGGTAATGCCCGAAACATACAGCTTATGGCCAACTTGAGCAACCTGAGAA
The DNA here is from genome assembly GCF_055326765.1 of Pleionea sp. WD8-19. Classification (NCBI taxonomy): domain Bacteria; kingdom Pseudomonadati; phylum Pseudomonadota; class Gammaproteobacteria; order Oceanospirillales; family Pleioneaceae; genus Pleionea; species Pleionea sp. WD8-19. The sequence continues at coordinate 4,626 of NZ_JBUZOU010000024.1, forward strand.
TAGCCAACATCGTTTTCCCAGGGAAAGTAATTTTCCCGTTGAATGATTTGCTCATTTTTCATCAACGAACCGCAGGAAGTTAGTAATAAGATAAATATCAGTCACTGGTATGTTTGATCATTCCGCTCATTCAAGGTTCTCTTTAAATGTTGAATAAGGGATGAACGATATCAGTTTGTGACTAAAATTCAATCCGTGGGTAAAATCTGCTTACAGAATAAAACGTCTTGAAAGTCACGCTTTTGTTTAGCTTTAAACCTGTCTTTATCGTCTCTGAAGTGCAAGACATTGATCAATCGCGTATGATTGCATACTTCAAACAATGATTATCGGCTAAAGGACTGGTTCCGATCATAAGTTAATTGACGTGTCATGCTCCATATACTTTTGCACTTTTTGGTACCCGCTTTTGTAGCGGCAGTTTTCTTTAGAAAAAAATTCCTGATGGTTTATGTCGTAATGATGGCAACCATGTTAGTCGATCTCGATCATTTAATGGCAACACCCATTTACGATCCCAATCGATGTAGCATTGGTTTTCACCCCTTGCACCACCCAGCATTGATCTTGCTGTATGTACTGGCTTGCTTCTTCCCCAAAACGCGATATATTGGTATTGGTTTGGTCATTCACATGTTGTTGGATGCTATTGACTGCCAAGCAACTAACAGTGTTTGGATTTCTCCTGACTTTTCATTTACTTGATAGGTAACTCAATCACCACTTTTAATCCATGCGGTTCATTATGCTCGGCATAAATTCGGCCATGGTGCACTGCCACTGAGCGCGAAGCAATGGCCAGCCCTAATCCTGCACCACCTTGTTCCCGACTCCGCGCTTCATCAGTTCGATAAAAAGGATCGAATATTTTGCCTAAACTTTCTTGTTCCACACCCGGTCCTTGATCGGCAATGGAGAGCCGTGCTTGCAAAGAGTCGTGTGTTAACTGGATCTCGATTATCCCGCCAAGAGGGGAATAACGTATGGCATTGCGAATAATATTTTCGATAGAACTACGCAGTAAACCGTAATAACCCTGTAAATGAAATCCATTATGTAAAGTCGCTTTAAGTTGAATTTGTTTTTGTGCGGCTTCAAATTCGGCATCAGTTAATACATCAGCAACTAAAAGCTTCAGCTCAATGGCTTGCTCTTCTTCATAGAGCTGACCTCTTTCCAGCGCAGCAATACTTAACAATTGACCGATCATCTCATCCATGCGCATACACTCTTTTTCGATACGCTGTAAGTGTTTGTTTTCTCCATTTTTTAAATCTTTATCCAATAAGCCGACTGCGATTTGCATTCGGGTTAGAGGTGAACGCAATTCGTGCGATACATCGCTTAATAATTGCTTTTGAGTACTGACCGTTTCCATGATTTTTTCGGCCATATGATCGAAGTCTAACGCCAGTGAATGAAACTCATCGCGACGACTGCCGAGTTCGTTTACCGCTGACACTTTTTCACCTTTCGCGATACGGCGAGATACCGATTGCAAACTTCGAATAGGACGCGTAATCGACCATGCAAGCAAAAAGCACAGCACACTACTGACAAAAAAGTAAGCCGCAATTTGCCAGGGTGATACACCATGCAACAAATGGCCTAACATTTTCAGTTTAAAGCGCCCAATATATTGAGAAACAAACAGACGATATTCGATACCGTCAATTGTTACTGCTTTGGGGCCAATGTAAATATAATCGCGATGGGCTGCTACGTGAAGTGTATCGGAGTTCAGTCTCGATAAAGCGAAAACCGCTTCCGGAATGCGTAAACCGCTGCGCTCTTCACCGTTGCTATTTAATAAATAAAAAGGCGGTCTAACACGTTCGTTTTCAGGAGGTGAACGAAAAGCCGGCGGAGCAAAACTTCGGAGCAAGTGATGCATGGCGCGTTTTTGTTTACGTTCCGACATATCACTGCTTAATATGTACGCCAACTTACTGACCACCGCCTGCATATTGCGATCGGCTTTGTTAAAGTTAATTGAATCGCGATAAAGAATCCAACTGATGGCTGTGACACTCACCATTAACAACATGGCAAACCAAAACCAGAAAAATATTTTCCAGAATAAACTGAGCCGATTAAAGGGCCACATATTGATATCCCACACCTCGGACCGTTTTGATGCGATCTTGCTCCTGTTGTGACGGTCCCAACTTTTTTCTCAGATGACTGATGTGCATATCGATACTGCGGTCGAAAGCCATCAGTCGACGTCCGAGACACTGCTCACTGATGTTTTCACGTGTGACCAGTTCTCCCGCATGCTCTGCCAGAAGAACCAGAATTTCAAATTCCGTTGCGGTAAGTTCCACCTGCTTTTGATCGACTAACGCCTCTCGTCGCGCCAATTGAATGGTTAAATCGGCGATAGCGATATCTTGTCCTTTCGACTGTGATTGCAAATCCGGTGGCAGCGATTGAGTGCGACGAATGATACTGCGTATCCGCGCTGTTAATTCACGCGGATTACAAGGCTTGGCCAGATAATCATCGGCGCCCATTTCCAGGCCGAGTATGCGGTCTACCTCGTCGCCCTTCGCGGTAAGCATAAGCACTGGTGTTTTGCGCGAATAGCTGACTTCTCTTAACACTTCAAAACCGTTTTTCTTAGGCAGCATCACATCCAGTACCATCAAGTCGTACTGCTGACTTTTGACCGTTTGTGCAGCGGCTTCACCATCGTGTACCGTATCAATCTCAAAGCCTTCCTGCGACAAATAGTCGGTGAGCAACTCACATAATTCAATATCATCATCTACGATTAATATTCGATGCATATTCGTACCTTTGTGAAGTTCTAAATTCTAAGAAAGAAGTCTCTAACCAACACCTTCTCAACTTAGTGCTTAGTGCTTAGTGCTTAGTGCTTAGTGCTTAGTGCTTAGTGCTTGAACCAAGTATACCTCATATCTCAAGTCTCTTTTGTAAAGAAAGCTTGCGGGTCTTTACAAATCCTTTACACAGACAATACCCAACTTTTCATTGCGCAGCATACACTGAACTCGGCGTTTGAAAATGACCTAACCACGAGGATAAGACAATGAAATCTCCATTCAAAAACACTTTGCTGCTTGCTGCTGCGATAACCATGATGTCGATCTCCAGTGTAACCATTGCTGGTCCGCATCATCCGGAACACCGAGTACAAATCATGCAAAAAGAGCTGAATTTAACGGAGGCACAAACCGAAGCGGTTAAAGCCATTGTGATGAATGCGCATGAACAATCGCAAGGTATTCGTGAGTCCATTCATGAATTGAAGGAATCCATGCACGAAGCCATGCAATCGGATCCCATCAATGAAACATCGATTCGCTCGCTTTCAACGCAAGTAGCGGAAAAGAAAGCCGATCTTATGATTCTGCATGCTAATACTCAAAAACTGTTGGCCGAGCAACTTAATGCAGAGCAAGCAGCAAAGTTGAAAAAGCTGTACAAAAAGTTTGCGCGTTATAGCAAACGCCACACCCGCGAGCATCCGGATTTCGAATAAACTTTCGTTTATTCAACCCGACATCACTGCACCTTGGTAAGAAGTACGGTGATGTCGGGTTGAGTTCAATTAATTTATACCGTACCTTTAGCGTTCCAGTGACTCGGAACGCCGAAATGAAAAACATCACATTCTTATTTACACTTCTCTTTTCTGCCTTACTTAATGCAACACCACAAGATGCACCGCAACGCGAACGCGGTGAAGGTCCGTTTAAGCAATTGATCCTTCGTGGTGTAACCGTTATTGCGGGCCACGGTGCACCTCCCATAGGGCCGGTCGATTTAGTAATCGAACAAAATAAAATTGTACAAGTCGCCGTTGTAGGCAACCCTGGTGTCCCGATTATAAAACAGCGACCACAAATAAAATCCGGTGGTAGAGAGCTGGACTTAACAGGATATTATGTTTTACCCGGCTTTGTGGACATGCACGGACACATGGGCGGCAGTACCGATGGCATTCCAACCGAATACGTACTCAAACTTTGGTTGGCTCATGGCATTACCACCGTACGTGAGCCCGGAAGTTTCAACGGGCTAGAGTGGACCGTTAGGCATCAAAAGTTAAGCGAACAAAATGAAATTACATCACCGCGTATCGTTCCCTATGTCGGCTTTGGTATGGGACGCAGCAAGCCGTTTGTAAATGAAAAAGATGTACGTCGTTGGGTGAATGAAGTGGCTGAAAAAGGTGCTCGCGGTATCAAGTTTTTTGGTGCCAAACCAGAATTTATAAAAGCAGCCATTTTTCAAGCAAAAAAACACAAAATGGGCACCACTATGCATCACGCGCAAATCGATGTGGTACGCATGAACGCATTAATCAGTGCGCGTATGGGCCTCACCAGTATGGAGCACTGGTATGGCCTTCCGGAAGCCATGTTTACCGACAAAATGATCCAGAATTATCGGCACGACTATAACTACCAAAACGAACAACATCGTTTTGGCGAAGCTGGAAAACTTTGGCTACAAACGGCCGAGCCCGGCTCTGAAAAATGGAATGCGGTACGCGATGAGTTGATCAGCCTCGATTTCACGCTGGATCCTACGTTTACCATCTACGAAGCCAGTCGCGATTTAATGCGTGAACGCCAAGCCGTTTGGCACCAAGACTACACTTTGCCCAAGTTGTGGCAATTTTTTGAGCCCAGTCGCTATGCGCATGGCTCTTACTGGTTTGATTGGACCACGCAAGATGAAATTAACTGGAAGAAAAACTTTCAACGCTGGATGACGTTTGTTAATGATTATAAAAATCACGGTGGCCGCGTTACTACCGGGTCCGACTCGGGTTATATCTATAAGATTTATGGTTTCGGATACATTCGCGAACTGGAACTGTTACAAGAAGCCGGCTTTCATCCGTTAGAGGTAATTAAGTCAGCCACGTTAAATGGCGCCGAAGTGTTAGCCATGCAAGATAAAATTGGCAGCATTGAAGTCGGTAAATTGGCCGATTTGGTGATCGTCAAAGAAAATCCGCTGCAAAATTTTAAAGTGCTTTACGGCACCGGGCATTTCAAATTGGATGAAAACAATGTTCCGATTCGTACTCAAGGTATTCGTTATACGATCAAAGACGGCGTTTTATTTGATGCGCAACAACTATTGGCCGATGTTCGCGCCATGGTCACCCAAGCTAAAGCAGAAACTGAATAGATTTTGTAGGAAGGGTGAAGTGAAGCGTATCCCATCGGCTTCGAAAATGTTGAAAGTTGAGTCACTTTCCTTCTGCAAAAGATTATTCAACGAAGGAGAAGCCATCTATCGCTAGGGCCAACTCTTAAGTTACTCGCTGTGTTAAATATAGTGAGATTGTTTATACACGCAACCTAAAACGATTTGGATGCGGTTAAATAAAGGTGGGCTTGAGCTAACTTATCAGGATCGCGCGCTCGTTCAACATCCGTATTGGAATAGCCAATTTCAAATGCCCATGTGTCTTCGACGAAGGTGAATTGAGTATGTGCCCACAAGTACTCACTGTCAGCAATTCGACTTCGGTACATGTCAGCAAAGCCAAACGTATATCCCCAGCTGATTTTAGGACTGATTTGCCAAGACTGCGCGAAAGAAATCTTAGCATTTTTACCGCCGTCAAAAGTTTTGTGATCATTACTGAATGTAACATATAAATTTGTATTTTCTCCCCAAATTAATCCAACATAAAGCTCTAGAAAATAAGTATCTGTTTCTAATAAGTCCAAATTGAAATTATTCAACAACCCTAAATCTACTTTACCGATAGTTGTATCAATAAAAGTGCCCAACCCTAAATCCAATTCCATACCAGCATCCTTTGGTGATCTTAAGTTCGATAAAAAAAGTTGATAGTAAACCTCAGAGCTTTCTCGAAACCAACTATACTGAGCCGCTGGTTCATTATCCGTTTGACTAAATCCATCAGAAATATAGTTCGTTGTCAAACTCACTGTTTGAACTTGTTGAGCAAAAACTTGAGATATCAACGTCAATACGACAAAAATCGCTAGGCGCATCGTTGTTCCTTTTTGATTTGGCGATAGAACACCAGTTCACGACATAAATATTCCCGGTGCACTGATGCAATAGACCTTCTTTTAATCAAGTATAGGGTATCTTCCTTTTTAAGCGAAAGAATTGCCTGAGCTTTCATACAAGCTAAAGGAGCTAACCTGAGTTAAACGAGCGAACAGTTAGTATGATGAAGTTATACGTTGAAATTTTTGATTCGGATCAAAAATATCGAAATTAACCCTTCTAACCAGTTAGGTACGTCTACCCTTTCATTTCGCAATGAGCTTTTTTAAGTTACCAAATTGACGTTCCAGCACTCGGTTTACCGGTTCAGACCATTTATCAACGCCTTCCTTAGAAATACCGTGAACGGCATATCGCCACTTAAACTTAGTTGACATAATGTCCTGTTTCAGCTGGATTGAAAGTACACCTTGAATTCCGGCAGACTGTAAGGGACCCAAACCACCTTCAAGTGTGAGCTCTTTTTGTAACTGGTAATGAATGACAGATAAATGACGAACCCAACCATCAGGCCATCGTTCACAAAAGCATTTTTCACTGTCCAAATCTAAATACAAATTTTTAGAACTGCCGGAAAAGGAATGACTAGCAACCCACCACGCGCCAATATCCAATAAGCTGTTCCATGTTTCAATGGCAGTACCTTCCTTAGATACGGTTCCACTCACTATAAATCCGCTTTGATCTTTGTACTCCACATGCGACCAAACGCTTGATGAAACAAGCATCAAAGCAATAGAAATAAGATACTTCATATTCCCTCCCACAGACTGCCATTCACAGGAAATAAACGGCTAACATTTTTAAACAGGGTTAAATGAACTTTATATTTTGTAACTTCGTAGTACTCCACTTTACTTCGGTAATCATTGGTGCATCAATACAGTGCTGTAAAGTCTGTATATTTTCTTGATAAACACTCATATCGGGTTGAACTTGATTCGCTATCCACCCAGCAAGCTTCAACCCTCGCGACCGAATGGCTGCAACGGATAGTAATGCGTGATTGATACATCCTAACTTCATGCCCACGACCAATATGACTTCACAATTCATTGAGACGGGAATGTCCGCAAAAGACTCTTTCGCATTTAAAGGAACCAAAAATCCTCCGGCGCCCTCGGTCAAACAAATATCACAATCAAGTTTCAATGCCATGAAATGATCTTTTAAATCGCTAAGCGTCACAAGCCTTTTATTTTTCTCTGCTGCAATATGAGGTGCAATCGCTTCTTTAAAACAAAAAGGATTAACATCGGAATACTCCAACTTTATGTTGCCAGCTTGCTGGAGTTTAAGGGCATCATCATTTTTCATTTCACCGTCGACTGACTCTGCACCAGCTGCCACTGGCTTAATACAAGCAACTTGTTTTTCCTGCGTAACAAAGTAGTTTGCAAGCAAACAAGTGACATAGGTTTTTCCAACTTCGGTATCGGTTCCGGTAACAAAATAATGTTTCACGATAATGTCACCTTGTACACATTATTGTCATCAACGTTCGTTGCGTTAGGTAAGTCACGACCCCATCCATGCCCATAAATCACTTCGTATGTGACCGGTAATTTTCGTTCAGCATTTCGCATTGATTCGTAAGCTTGTGTCATTGCCTGCCATCGCCCTTTACTCATTAAGCTATGCGGCCGACCTGCATTCATATTATGCGCACCGATGCCTTTTAAATCGGAAAACAATCCTTTAAGTGTTTGGTATCCAAATGTAATTTTCTCCATATCCATCACCGGCTCTGCAATTCCGGCTTTCAACATATCATCGCCCAAATTATGCATGTCGACAAATTCATTAACATGTGTACTTTGATCGGCTTGTTGCCATGCCTGTCGGAGCTCACACAAAGTATCGGGTCCAAGACTGGAGTAAATTAGCAATCCTCCTGGCTTAAGTACTCTCGCCAGCTCTTTAAATGTGTTAGGTGGGTTGATACTCCACTGCAGCGCCAGATTAGAGAAAATAAGATCAATGGAATTATTATCGAAAGGTAATTGATCCATATCGGCACATAGGTAGTTGCACTTTTTAAATAAAGGATTTTGCTTCTTTGCTTGCTCAATCATGCCGGAAGCCAAATCAACGCCGGTTACTTTGGCTTTACCAAATCGTTTTTTCAACTTACGTGTATAAACACCGGTACCGCATCCAATATCCAAAATGTTTTTGGGCGCAAGGTTCATATATTGCAACCGCTCAAACAGCCGATCACCGATTTCACGTTGAGTAAAGGCAAAATCGTCGTAATGAACAGACGCTCTTGAAAAGCTTTCTGCAACGTCGGCTTTATTAAATACAGCAACAGATGACATACTCACGCCTTGCCCGTTATTAAAAAGTTCGTTACCACATCACAAAACGCTTGTTGATGCGACAAAAAGGGCGCATGACTCGCCTTTTGAAAAATAACCTGCTGACTGTTCGGCAACAGCGCGGCAATTTTATCAACAGCTTTCACAGGAACCAAAGAATCGAGCCGGCCATAAATACGCAGCGTTTCATGCTTCAGATCTTTCAACAGATTACGCAGATCAACCTGCTTTAAAATATTCAAACCGCCACGCAGTGCTTTGGGTGCCGGCTGACCATGCAAAAATACCGTATCTTTCAAGCGTTGCACATCGGCTTTTTGGGTTTCACTGCCCATGGTTTGAATCACCAAAAAGCGAATTAATGTCGATTCGTAATCTTCTTCCAATAAAGAGACAAAAGACTCCATCACTTTGGTTTGCATCGCGTAGGGCCAATCATCTTGCACTAAAAAATGCGGATTACTGCCGACCGTAACCAACTTGTTGACCCGTTCTGGATAATGAATCGCAATGTAACTCGCCAGCAAGCCGCCCAATGACCAACCAATATAATGCGCATTGGCAGGTGCGACTTTTAGCACTTGTTCTGCCAGTAATTCAATCGTGTACTCGTCATTGGGTATTGGGCTGCGACCGAAGCCAGGCAAGTCGATATTGGTGATGCGAAACTCTTTTGTCAACGACTCGTACAAGTTCTGAAAGATACCACCGTGAACTCCCCAGCCGTGTAACAATACCAGGTCTGGACCTTCACCCACTTGTTCATAAAACGGTGTTAATGTCATTTAATCAACTCTTTGTAACCAATTCACCAAACACTCAACCAGTTGCTCAATCTCTTTCTGTTGATGTTTGGCATTCAGGGTAATACGCAATCGTGCTGTACCTTTTGGTACCGTGGGTGGGCGAATAGCGCCCACCCAAAAGCCTTGTGTTTTTAAATAACTTGCACAATCCATACATTTTTTATCATCACCAAGCACCAGTGGTTGAATGGCGGTAATGGATGGCATTAAAGGTAGCTGATACGTTTTTGCCAATGTTTTAAAAACACGAATATTTTTTTGCAATTGTGTACGCAAGCTGTCGGCTTGTTGTGCCAGTTCAACGCTCTTTATTGTTGCCCATGCTATAGCAGGCGACATGGCCGTAGTATAAATATAAGGACGCGCAAACTGCGTTAAATTTTCAGCGATTGGTTGACTGCTTGCGATAAATGCACCGGATGTTCCCAGTGCTTTACCCAGCGTTCCCATAACCACTGGCACTTGTTCGGTTGTTAAACCGAAGTGTTCTCGACTACCGGCTCCGTTTGTGCCAATCACACCTATACCATGCGCGTCGTCCACCAGAAGGTGCGTACGCTCTTGTTCAACCATGGCAGCATACTCATTAAGCGGTGCGAGGTCGCCATCCATACTGAAAACACCATCGGTCACAATTGCTTTAAAACGATAGTCACCCGTTAATTGCCTGGCAAGTGAATCGGAACTCGTATGCACAAATCGCTTATGTGTGGCACGACTGAATTGTGCCGCATCGATTAACGATGCGTGATTGAGTTTGTCTTGCACAATCAAATCACTTTTATCAAATAAACACTGCAACATGGCCAGGTTCGCCATGTAGCCACTGGAAAACAATGTAACCGCTTCGTACCCCAACCAGTCCGCCAGGGCGTGTTGTAATTGTTGATGAGCTTCACTGTGGCCAGAAATTAAGTGTGACGCCCCGCTGCCACAACCAAATCGATCGGCTCCTTGCTTTAAAGCTTCGATTACTTCGGGATGATTAGCCAACGAAAGGTAATCGTTGCTACTGAAATTAATCAGCGACTCGCTGTTGCAAAGGATATTCGCACCTTGCGCGCCATCAATGGTTTTTACCGAGCGCCAAAGATTGTTTTCGCGCTGTTGCTGTAACCGTTGATTAAGCCAGTCGTTGTAGCATGTGTGCATGATGATCTCTAAAAAGATGGGTTATCACCCTTCCTACAAACTCAAAGAAACATTCGAACCCGTAGGATGTGGTGGAGCAAAGCGTAACCCATCGGTAAACTTAAACGATGGGTTATCTCCCATCCCACAAACTCAAACAATCATTCGAACCCGTAGGATGTGGTGAAGCAAAGCGTAACCCATCAGTAAACTTAAACGATGGGTTATCTCCCATCCCACAAACTCAAAGAATCATTCGAACCCGTAGGATGTGGTGGAGCAAAGCGTAACCCATCGGTAAACAAAACAGAGAGTGCAAAATACAAGTTAATTCACACAGCCGCATTGGTAAATCGAACACCGCCAATTTGCTCGCTGCTCGGCAACACCGGCTCTTCCGTACTTTCCACTTCTCGCGATTCTGGCTTTATTCCCAACTTATCAAACAATGCTTGGTCACTGTTTTGTTTCGGGTTCGGTGTTGTCAATAATTTCTCTCCATAAAAAATGGAGTTAGCACCCGCGTAAAAACACAATGCCTGTGTTTCTTCGGTCATATCTTCACGGCCAGCAGAGAGGCGTACGTACGATTTCGGCATCATAATACGTGCTGTCGCGATGGTTCGCACAAACTCGATAGGATCCAGTTTTTCAACATTTTCCAATGGCGTTCCGGCAACGGCAACCAGCATATTAATCGGCACACTTTGCGGATGTTCCGGCAGGTTGGCCAGTTCCATCAACAGTCCATAGCGATCGTTTTGTTCTTCACCCATACCGATAATACCGCCACTGCACACGTTAATACCGGCATCTCGTACGTGTTTTAAGGTATCGAGTCGATCTTGGAAGGTGCGCGTAGTAATGATTTGATCGTAATATTCTTGGGATGTATCCAAGTTGTGGTTGTAGTAATCGAGGCCTGCGTCTTTCAATTGTTGCGCCTGATCATCGTTGAGCATGCCAAGAGTCACACAGGTTTCCAAACCGAGCGCCTTAACGCCTTTGATCATTTCCAAGACCACCGGAAAGTCTTTACTTCGCGGAGAGCGCCAGGCAGCGCCCATACAAAAACGGGTTGCACCGGTTTCACGTGCTTTTCGCGCATTGTCTAACACTTCCTCAATCGCCATCAGTTGTTCTTTCGACAAACCGGTATTGTAGTGACCACTTTGCGGGCAGTAGGCACAATCTTCTGGACAAGCACCGGTTTTAATACTGAGCAAGGTGGAGGTTTGTACCTGGTTGGGATCGAAGTGTTGACGATGAATGCTTTGCGCATAAAACAGCAGGTCATTAAAGGGCAAGTTAAATAAACGTTTTACCTGTTCTTGAGTCCAGTCGTGCCGAATCTCTCCGGTTACCAGATGCGAGAATTGACTCATTGTGAAGATTTCCGTTTAATAGATTAATGATCGCAAAGTTTACCGAGAGATGACGTCCTGTCAATTTACTGGCCGAAATCGGGTTAACAGATGGTCACAAAATAACCTATAGCTATTTTATGTGTACAAGGATGGTTTATGTCACTGGCTAGCATGCTACGCAACGGACTGACTTCACATTGCCAATTATGCCAATTGGACATTGATAAAAACGGACTCTGGATTTGTTCAGACTGCGAGTCCCAACTCCCGAAAACGCCACCTGGCTGTGTTCGTTGCGCAACAACTCTACCGTCACAAGGATTATCGACCTGTGGCCAATGCCTGCAACATCCTCCAGCGATCGATCGTTTGATCGCTCAATTTGATTACCAATATCCCATCAATCATTGGCTACCCGCCTTCAAATTTCGAGGACAGTTTGCACTCGCAGAGTGGTTCGCGGAACAATTAGCCAACCAAATTCGTACGAAATCCGACGATCGGCCAGACGCCATCATCGCTGTGCCTCTGCACACTAAACGTATGCGACAGCGCGGTTACAATCAATCGATGCTGATTGCTCGCAACTTGTCTCATCGATTAAATATTCCTCTACTAACCGATCGAGTAATAAGAACTAAAATTACTCAGGCGCAATCCGGCCTAACTCTGAAAGAACGGCAACGTAATATTCGCAGTGCTTTTCAAGTCATTTCCAACCTGCCACAAAATATCGCTCTGGTAGACGACGTTTTCACTACGGGCAGTACGTTAAACGAATTGGCCAAGACACTGAAGCAAAGTGGTTGTGCACGCGTTGAAGGCTGGGTTGTGGCACATGCACCATTGGATTAATTCGCCGTCATCCTGAAAAACATCAAGAAACATTCCCGAAGATGATCGCCCTTACCAATCCCTGTTACCATAGACGCACTTTTGATAAGTGAGAGCTCTGAGTGCAGCAGTCCGAACGCTATAAACACATCCTCGCCCTTTCGCTGCCCATTATTGGCGGCATGATGTCGCAAAACATTCTCAATCTGGTCGATGCCGCAATGGTCGGTTATTTAGGTACGGCACAACTCGCAGCTGTAGGTTTGGCCAGCTTTATCAACTTTGTTGCAGCGGCCGCTTTTATGGGCATGTCTGCAGGTGTTCAGGCCATGGTTGCGCGACGCATGGGAGAAGGACGTGATAACGAAGCGGCCAATCCTCTGAACGGCGCTTTGTTGACCATTCTATGTGTCGCCACTCCGGTTGCCATATTTCTGGTATTACATGCAGAGAATATATTCCGCTGGCTCAATGACGATCCCGAAGTGGTCGCGTACGGAACCGAATACTTGCAAGTTCGATTAGCCGCGATAATGTTTGTGGGCATGAATTTTTGCTACCGTGGCTATTGGAGTGCCATTAAAAAAACCGGCTACTACTTGCGTACTTTGTTAATTATGCACAGCTTGAATATTTTTCTGAATTACGTTTTGATATTCGGCAAACTGGGCTTTCCAGAGTTGGGTGTGCAAGGCGCAGCATTAGGCACTGCCCTATCCATGTTTGGCGGAACGCTTATTTATACCTATTTGGCGCTTAAACACACACGCGATTTCGGTTTTGGTTTGCATCTTCCGAAACGCGAAACTCTGATCACCGTTGTAAAAATTTCAGTACCTTCATCCCTTCAACAACTGTTTTTCGCGCTCGGTTTTACCGTACTGTTTTGGATCGTCGGTCAAGTTGGCACTTACGAATTAGCCGCGGCGAATGTACTCACCAACATTACCCTGGTTGCCATACTACCTTGCATCGCATTTGGAATTTCCTCAGCAACATTGGTTGGCCAAGCACTCGGTCGCGGTGAACCGGAAGACGCACATCGCTGGGCCTGGGAAACGGTTCGCATTGCGTTGGCGGTTGTCTTTTTTATTGGACTGCCGATGTTGTTTGTTCCAGATATTTTACTTGGCGCCTTTTTACGTGATCCGCAAGCACTGGAAGTCGGGATCACACCGTTACGACTGGTCAGTGGCGCTATATTGATTGATGCGCTCGCTATTGTATTAATGAATTCGCTGCAAGGAGCAGGAGCCACTCAATCAACATTAAAAGTCTCTTTGGTGATGCAGTGGTTGCTGTTTCTCCCCATCGCCTATTGGATGGGCCCTATAATGGGTTTAGGGCTTACCGCTATCTGGTTAATGCAATTGGTGTATCGCGGTATTCAAGCGGCCATTTATGTCTGGCTATGGAATAATCGTAACTGGACCACTATTAAGGTTTAATGTAAAAACATCTATGACAACAATCGATCCTAACAGTTTTTATCAGCTCGACCCCGATACCATTCTCGATGCGCTAGAAAGCATCGGTATTTTTGCCGAAGCTGCCTTATTACCTTTGAACAGTTATGAAAATCGTGTTTACCAATTTCGCAACGAAGACAATGTGAAATTTGTCGCCAAGTTTTATCGCCCGGCGCGATGGAGTGACGATCAAATTCTCGAAGAACATCAATTTTCACAACAACTGGAAAACGCTGAAATTCCAGTGGTCGCTCCATTGAACATTAACGACGCCACACTGCATTACTTTAAAGAGTTTCGCTTTGCTGTATTTGAAAATCGCGGTGGACGTCACCCCAATTTGGATGACAAAGATACGCTAACCTGGCTCGGTCGTTTTATCGCTCGTATTCATTCTGTAGGAGTAGTAACTCAATACCATCATCGACTGACCATAACCTCAGAAGATTATGCTGAGCAGAGTTATCGCTTTTTAACCGATAATCATTTTATTCCAACCGAGTTGCGCGAATCGATGGACAGCGTGTGTTTACCGCTTATTGATTTTTGCAATCAACGCTTCAACCGGTTTAAAGACATCGACTCCTTTCGAATTCATGGCGACTGCCATCCGTCAAACGTCATGTGGACTCCCGATGGCCCTCATTTTGTGGATCTCGATGACAGCCGAACCGGACCCGCTGTACAAGATTTATGGATGCTGATCACCGGCGACGAGCAAGACAAAATAAATCAACGCAATGCCTTACTCGACGGTTACGAAGAGTTTCGTGAATTTGATGATCGTGAGTGGTTTTTAGTGGAAGCATTACGCGCCATGCGCATGATGCATTATATGGCATGGCTGGCCAAACGCTGGGACGACCCCAGCTTTAAGCACAACTTTCCCTGGTTTAATACTCGACGCTATTGGGAAGATCAATTATTGAACCTGAAAGAACAATTAGGAACATTGCAAAATGAGACGACGCCAACTTATTGGGTGTAAGTTCTAAGCTCTAAGTTCTAAGTTCTAAGTTCTAAGTTCTAAAAACTATTGTTTGTTATGCGTTCCATCGCATAGGGGCGCATTTCCTGTTCCCTTACAACCGCAAAAGAAAACCTTCTTGTCTTGAGATGCTTCGTATTTTACGGGTGTAATACCCGTACCTGCATGAGAACCATCGCAAAACGGTTGATTTTTACTGCGACCACACGCACACCAGAAATAAATTTTATCTTTCTCCACCTCGAATGCGTAAGGTGAATCGCTGGCTCGGATGGGAGTAGTCATAAGTTGGCTTGTGATTGGTGAATGACCCACTGAGTATTGCACAGGAAGTCCGGTGTCGCCAGTTCGGGTGTTTTCTTTTCGTAGTGATAATGGTTAGATGTTTTGAAACTTAACCTGGGAAGAGCGTAGCACCTCCCAGGATTAAATCATTTTAAACGCAACAGCCTAAATTATTGACCACGGGAGACGCTACGTTCTTCCCGAGCTACGACATTAGCCATCCCGCTTGATCCCTGTGATTTTTTTTCTGGCCGATAGAACGTCCCAAACAACCAATCGCCAATGGGATAAGTAATATTAAAATTATAGCGATGCATCAACTCAGGCACGTGATGATAATAATGCAACTGTCTTAATCGCTTCATAAATGGCAACTTCCAAATCCAAGCGTCATCATGCATATGATAAGCCGTATGCAGCAATTCATAATTGATGAAATAAGCAAATGCAGTAATCATAAATAAAAATGCGACGTTTTGACTGATCAGATATGTCAGCAGTAAATTCACAGGTAAAGCAAATACCACAAAAAAGCCAAGTATTAACGCGGGTGGAAATAACACCACACAAAAATCTTTCGCGCCATCAAACGGCATGGCTTCATGAGTAAAAAAACGGTGATGTTGGCATGCGTGTCGCCGGTAAATAATTTTGATCCATTTAAAAGGTCGATGCATCGGATGGCGATGTGCCACATACTCTACCAAGTTGGCATAAATAAACGTAATCAACACCGTTATCCACTCCCAAGGCAATACATTTTCCAATTGCAAGGCGCAATAAATCACGATGGCACTTGCACTGCCTAAAGTAAAGCTGATGTGCAGCCAACCATTGTAGTTGGGAGAGCGATGCTCTTTACGATACTCTTGTCGATAAGTTTCTATCGTCGGAGGAATGCTGTGTCGGTGCGTCATATTGAATTCGTTGGCAAACTTTTCCATACTGCTTAGCCTAAACGGCAACCCCCCTATTGGCTTGTCAAAAAACGACAACTTAATTGATAAAAGGCGCCATATCGCATAATGACATCTCATCAACCCAGCGTAGCCTGCAGTTATGCGCTGTCCTTTTTACAGTTTGCGGTAACTCAGTACCCGATTAATGAGCAAGCATTACTCAGCCATATCGGGCTCCAACGGCACGATTTACATCAAAATGACAAACGAATCGACGCAGCAATTTATCAGCAAATGGTGCAATGGGTCGTTGACCATTGCAATGATCCGCTTTTAGGCTGGCATTTTGGTGCTCAGGTAGGTACTCAGGCTTTTAATTTACTCGGGTACCTAGCGATGGCGGCTGAAACATTGGGACAAGCCGCCGAAGCCCTGCAACACTATGAATCGTTGGTGAGCGATATGGGACACTCGCGATATGAGTTTGAAGGCAACCGCGCGTTGGCTATTTGGCAAGCCGTACCATCCTGTAAAAACGTCAGTCATCATATTGTTGATGCCGTTTTTGCCGGTTGGATCAGTTATGGTCGAAAAATTGTCGGCTGGCAGGTGCCCATTCATCGCATCCATTTGCAACACTCAAGTTCTGCGCAATTACAACATCAACTGGAAGAGCTTTGGCAATGCCAATTTTCATTTAATGCGAATAAAAATGCGATTGAATTTGAACGTAAGTGGTTTAACTTACCTTTGGCTCAATCTCAACAATCGGTATATAAAACGCTTCTGCAACAGGCCGAAAAAACAGTAGCACAAATCAGTCACCAACCGGTTCAATTTTCCGAAAAGCTCACATCCATAATTAAAAACGAACTGATTCAGGGCGATGTCCAATTACACCAACTTGCCGCTCAACTGGGCATGTCAAATCGAACACTACAACGACGATTAAGTGACGAAAACCTGTCCTTTCGCCAAGTGTTGGAACAAGCAAAGCAAGCGCTGGCTGAAGAGTTACTGTCAGACAACCAATTACCTTTGACCTCCGTTGCAGGACTGTTGGGTTTCTCAGAACAAAGTTCATTTACACGTGCGTTTAAACGCTGGACGGGAATGACACCCAAGACATTTCAGAAAAGGCACACGAATCATTAACATTGTCTTCAGAAATACATTGAGTGAGTTTCGATGTCAGGGACGCAATTGACAGAAGCCTGTACCAAACGGCTGCGAAACTCACCCAAGTATTCTTTAATTATTTCCATTCGAAGAGTTTACAGTCGCAAACTCAGGATAAGCCTCCAAACCACAGTCGACTTTGTCCAATCCCACATACTCTTCTTCATCCGAGACTCGAATGCCAAGAGTTTTCTTCAGTAAAAACCACACACCAAAGGACGTCACAAAGACCCAAGCGAATATACTGAATAAACCAACAATTTGTGGTAGAAACGAAACGCTGGTGTTAGTCAAGGGAACAACTAACACACCAAAAATGCCCACCGTACCATGCACAGAAATAGCCCCTACTGGGTCATCCAGTTGAAACTTATCCAATAACACTACGGATAAAGAGGCCAGTATTCCACCAGCGGCACCAATCAACGTAGCGCTTAACGGGTTGGGTGTTAACGGCTCTGCGGTAATCGCTACCAAGCCGGCCAATGCACCGTTTAAAATTAATGTTAAGTCAGCCTTTTTATAAACCAGTTTGGTGTAAACAAATACTGCAATCACGCCACCGGTAGCTGCAGCGTTGGTGTTCACAAATATTTTCGCAACGGCGTTGGCGTTTTCAACATCGGACAACATGAGCTGCGAACCGCCGTTAAAACCAAACCATCCCAACCAAAGAATGAATGTCCCTAATGTTGCCATCGGTAAGTTGGCACCGGGAATACCTTTCGCGTTGCCCTGCCCATCGTATTTACCTTTTCTTGGGCCGAGCAATATGACACCAGCAAGCGCTGCGGAAGCACCGGCCATATGCACAATACCGGAGCCGGCGAAATCGTTAAAGCCAAAACTATCCAGCCAGCCGGAACCCCATTTCCAATAACCTTCCACTGGATAAATAAAACCCGTAAGCACAACGGCAAAAATTAAAAACGAAGTGAGTTTCATTCGTTCAGCTACCGCACCGGAAACAATCGACATAGCGGTTGCGACAAACACCACTTGAAAGAAAAAATCGGAATACAGTGAATGATCCGCATTTCCTGCTTGCACTGATTCAACACTGTGTTCGGAGCCAATCAAAAAGTTAAAACTGGGTAACCAGCCACCTTCTGTACTGCCATACATTATGGCGTATCCAAACAATAAATACATGGTACAAGCCACTGCAAACAGAGCGACGTTTTTCGCCAATATTTCTGTGGTATTTTTTGCACGTACTAATCCGGCTTCTAACATAGCAAATCCGGCAGCCATCCACATCACCAGAGCACCGGAAACTAAAAAGTAAAACGTATCCAAGGCGTATTTTATTTCATTCATTTTTTTCCCCTAATTTAAATCGCTTCTTCGCCGATTTCACCGGTTCTTATTCGAACAACATTTTCTAAAGAGTAAACAAAGACTTTACCGTCACCAATTTTACCGGTTCGAGAATGCTCAATTATCGCCTCTACTATTTCATCAACCTTTTCATTCGGCACAGCCACTTCCACTTTCACTTTCGGCAAAAAGTCCACGGTATACTCAGCTCCGCGATATAATTCCGTATGGCCGCGTTGGCGTCCAAAACCTTTTACCTCACTAACGGTTAATCCGGTAATGCCTGAATCGTTTAGCGCAATGCGAACATCATCGAGCTTGAATGGCTTGATGATCGCCGTCACCAGTTTCATATAGGTCCCCTTTTAAATGTTTGGATATTTGTAATGACAGGCTTTATTGCAGGCAATATGCCAATAGTAGAAATGCGGAAAGTAGCCGGGTGTTATGCACAAAATCTGGGATACAGCACCGAATGCGTGCAGCAATGATTGTTTGGCTATGGTGAAAGCATCATTTTAGTGCACAGGTTATACTCTGAAGATAAACCCTAATTCTGGATAATTCCTCCGCTGGTTGATAAGTGGTTAAATTCACTTGTCCTGAGTTAAGCTTTACTATGGCATAATTGAAATCTTTACCCTTCACATGGCTCTTGATGGCACAGATACTTCTCGCCGGTTTTGGCAAACTGGCAAAACAACTCGCACCGAAACTCATTGCAGAGGGTCACCAATTAACTGCGCTCAATCGGAGTGGTTGTTCATATGGTATGGAAGGAATACACATTTTGGCTTGCGACTTAAGGAGTACCACACAAACCGCGCAATTACCCACCTCGGTGGATTATGTGTTAGTGACCTTAACGCCCGACAACTTTAGCGACGAAGATTATCAATACACTTATCAGCAAAGCGTAGACAATCTTCTGCAGCACTTTTCAGCTTGCAGTCCGAGAACGGAATTTCTTTTCGTGTCGTCTACCCGAGTTTATGGTCAGTCACACGGAGAATGGATCGATGAGACCACAGAAACCTATCCTGCCGATAACAAAGGAAATATATTGTTGGCGACTGAGCGGTCGATTCACCGTCATCACCCAAATAATCTGGTGATCCGTTTTTCGGGAATTTACGGACGCGATCGACGCCAGTTTCTAAGTCGGATCCGCAATGGCATCGAAGTTCAATCCTCACCTCCCTATTTCACCAACCGAATTCATCAGGATGATTGTGTAGAAATACTGCACTTTTTAACTCAACAAAAAATGCTAGGAAAGCAGCTCGACAATATTTACCTCGGCAGCGATGATGATCCCGCACCTATTGATGTTGTTGCCAGCTGGCTTGCCCAAAAATACCGATACCCATTACCAAAACGCGTCACGTCGCCTGGTGATTCCCAAAATAAGCGTTGTCGAAATGACCGCATTAAAGCATTGGGCTATCGTTTTCACTATCCAAGTTATAAAGATGGTTATAGCGACGAATAGGAAAGCTGGTCTGGCAACAAACGCGTTGAGATCCACTACACTTTAAGGAAGGGTGTTCACCACTAAGGATTGGAAAATGCAAACCTATGCATTGTTCGGGTTCGTTTTTATACTGGCCAATTTTCTACTCCCAACAGCGTCGGGCGAAAACCCCGTTTCAATCCAAAAGCACAATTACCCTCAATTGCAGCATCGCCAGCACGAGCGAAGCGAGATGGTTATGACCCTGCAAAAATACCAGGGGGCCAGTGTAACTTTATCGGATCAACGAGTACTTGCTGCTATGAGGCATGTCCCACGACACCAATTTATACCTAACTCGGCGCAAAGATACGCCTATCACGATTCGCCCGTAGAAATCGGTTATGGCCAAACCATCTCTCAGCCTTATATCGTCGCGTTAATGACCCAACTGGCCGAAGTAGAAGCCGATACGAAAGTGCTAGAAATCGGGACCGGCTCAGGTTATCAGGCAGCCATTCTGTTTGAGTTAACACCGCAGGTCTATACGATGGAAATCATCAGTCCACTAGCGAAACGCGTGCAAAAAAACTTTCAACGATTAGGACTGACAAAAATTCATACGCGCGAAGGCGATGGCTATTTTGGTTGGGCCACTCATGCGCCTTTTGATCGAATTGTGGTGACGGCAGCGGCTCGACATATTCCACCACCACTCGTGCAACAATTAAAGCCTGGCGGCCGAATGGTGATTCCGGTCGGGCCTAAGTGGGGAACACAAACCCTGATGTTGGTGCTAAAAGATTTCGACGGAAAAGTGCGTACTCGTTCTTTGTTGCCGGTTCGTTTTGTGCCGCTTACCGGTGCAGGGTATGAAAGCAACTGAGCAAAGGATCCGTTATTCCCACTTAATTGCACTGGCATTGATTACTGCATCGCTATTGGGCTTTGAGGTTTTACTTACCCGTTTAATCGCTATTCAACATTGGCATCACCTGACCGCGGTTGTTATCGCAATAGCCTTGCTTGGGCTTGGTTGTGCTGCGAGTTTTGCTTCAGCCTTCAGTGTATTTGTTGAACGACATTTTAATGCTTTAATGTCTTACGCTGCCTTATTCACTGCGCTGAGTATGCCGATCAGCCTTTGGCTATCACAAAAGGTTCCGCTGAATATGCTTGCATTGCCCTGGTACGGGCACCAAATATTTTATCTGCTGCTGTACGCATTGTGTTTTTTAATGCCTTTTTTTTTCGGCGCTACCTTTATCACCTTAACCTTTATGCGATGGTCAGCCGAAATTGGACGCTGCTATGCCGCTGATTTAACAGGCAGTGCTTTGGGCGTATTCATTGTGCTGTTCATTCTGGATACGGAAATACCCTTTAACTCACATTTACTTTTTGCTTTTCTCTTTTGTTCACTGTTACCTTTATGCTCGCAGGTTTTAGTCGGTCACTTTCGATCGCTTCGGTTTTTAGTTACTGCCAGTTGTGCATTCGTCATCCTATTTTTTATTCACTCATCATTAATCATTTCTCCATCGCCGTCAAAATCCTTATCGATGCAACTGAATGAACGCAGTGCCGAATTGCTTATGCAACGCGACTCTTCGCATGCACGACTCAGCCTGGTTAAAAGCAGCGGACAGCACATTGCGCACGGGTTGAGTATCAGCAGTCATGCATTAGCTCCCGAACAATGGTTATTGTTTCGCGACGGTGACCAGGAGTCGCCTTTATTAATCGACGGTGAACACAAAACAAACGAGCCGGTGTTTCAGCAATCGATTGATCATGCGGCATTTATTGGCAGCTCCGAACAACCAGCCGTTTTACTTTTGCCCGGTGATCACAGTTGGAATGCCTGGAACGCTTATTGGCATGGCGCTCGACAAATAACATTGATTGAGCCGGATCCATTCTTTGCCCAACTGCTCACTGAGCATCACTCATTGAATAAAAGTTTTTTGCCTGAGCAAGCCAGAGTACAAAGCACTCATCCGCGTCGATTTTTACAACTCACTGATCAGCAGTTTGATCTCATTGTTACCGACTTGCAGAACAGTCCAATTGGTTCTTCTGCTAACCGCGTGCAATTGCTTTTAACTCACGAAGCACTAGGCCAGATGTTTCAGCACTTGAGTGCGAACGGAGTGTTGGTGATACGCGGTGAAGTCATGACATTACCTCGCGACTCGTTGCGGTTGTTGAACACTTTGATTCAAGTGCTTCGAAAACTGGACCTGGATCCCGAACAGCACCTGGTAATTCTGCGTGACTGGCAGAATCTTTTGGTACTGGTAAAGCGCAGCCCCTGGAAAAAGGAAACGCTGCACCAATTAACGAAATGGTGTAACGAATGGCAGTTTGATCGCGTTGTCATGCCAGAGCTCACTTTCGAGGAAGCAAATCAATACCATCACAAACCGGATGCCATCTACTTCACAACAATGCAACAACTGCTATCGACCAGCGCCGAGAAATTTATTTTGCAATATCCATTTTCGATAACGACAACGTCAGATGACCGACCTTATTTCTATCATTTTTTTCGTTGGCAATATTGGCAACAACTGAAAGAACGCTTGGGTAAACCCTGGTTGCTCTATGTGGGCTGGGGTTACTTGTTAAACTGGGTTGCCTTGATCACACTGTCTGTCACAGCACTGGTATTCATTTTTGCACCATTAAAAGCAAAACAATTACAGCAACAACTAACGCGAATTCGTTACTCAATCATCGGCTATTTTGCGGCAATCGGGTTTGGCTTTATGTGGGTGGAAATTGCGTTAATCGACAAAATCCGATTACTTACCGACTCAGTAACGCAATCATTCGCGCTAGTATTACTCGCTGTGTTACTGGGCGCCGGTGTTGGTAGTATCTGGTTGGGATCCGGCAAAGCCAATCGGAAAAAAGTGTGTCTTGCCGTAGGTTTTGTAGCGGTATTACTGCTGCTTTATCGGCAACTTTTCACACAATTGTTTTATTGGTCACTCAACTGGTCGAGCGAATTGCGTCATTTTCTTTTAGCACTATTGTTGTTTGTATTGGCAATACCAATGGGTGTGTTTTTGCCACAAGGGCTCAGTGCCGTTCGCAAACTGGGCAGCGGAAGCGTTGCCTGGGCCTGGGCAGTCAATGGATTCTGTTCCGTGCTCGGTGCACTAACTGCAGCGCTTATTGCTATAGAAACCGGACTCAACGCATTAATGATTGGTGGTTTGTTAATGTATGGAATAGCGGTAATATTTTTCTTTTTCTTAACACGTAAAGTTTACTCCTGAATACTCAGGCTGGAAAACCTTTTAATTTTTCAGGAGTAAATTATCGACTCTATCGGCTAGTCAAATTAACGACATTCGGTCAAATTAAACTGAAAAGTCGCCGTACTTACCCGATTACCAATAGTGGATTCTTTATCAAATATAATACCCTTCTCTGTCACCACCAATTGGTTGTTAGCAAACAAAGGAGCGCGCCCGACTAATAACGAAGAAGCGCCTTGAAAACTGGCAAAACCGGTTTTGTATTTAATATCACCGTGTTTATCAATATACAACAACTGCCCGTTGATATAATCGCTTGCTAACACACCACCGCAATAAGGCGTAATGTCATCGTATATGGTGACACGGTCAATCAACGAGTGGGCCATTAACGCATCTTCAGCTACAGAAAGATCAATCGACTTAATCGAACCACCGTCACTGAACCATAACCTATTATCGAGAAACTTAACGCCATTGGGATGATACACATTTTGATTTGCAGCCAACCAGTTTTCTTCTATATTGAGCATTTCTTTTCCGGCAACCTGGATGCGTAAAATAGAGCCTGCGCCTAGATAAGCCGTATCCGCTAAATAAAGCGTCGAAACACCATCACTGGTTAATCCGTTTGGCACCTGTAAATGGCTGATATCCGCAATCGCCGAAAGCGTTTTACGGCTGTCGTTTAAATCCAGCGCGAACAAATATTTTTCTGCGTTAATCAGCTTTACTTCGCTACACACCGAGTATAGCGTTTGACCAATTTGTGTGATCCCGCCAAAGGCACAGGTTATATCCTTGTTTAGTTGCTCTAATTGAAATTCACCATCGTGTTTATTCAGCTCAAAAAAGCCATCAGCAGAAGACACAAACAAACGACCGCTATCGGTAAAATACAAATTCTCCGCCTCTGGCAATCGGATCACTTCGTGTTTGGTGTAGCAAGCGCTGAGTAAAAACACGATAAAGGAAAGTAAAAACAGTTTTGTTTTCATAGACGGGTCCTGTGTTTTTGATTTTATTATCTGGTCAGACCAAAGACTATGCTTTGAATAAATTGTCGTCAATGATTGAATTGAGATGTTTTGCGCCATCAATATCACTTCGACTCAGCACCCATTAAAAAAAAGCCAGTCACAAAGTGACTGGCAAAGAGGCTATTTCTTCAGGAGTATGAAAGCCGTTAAACTTTATTGAAGCGTCTTCTTAAAACGATGACGCCAAAGAGCAACACACTGATAAAACCAGCACTGCCTCCAGAATTGGATTCAGGCGCTTTTTCAACAGTAACGGTGACACGACCTTCTGCGGTTGCACCTTTACTGTCTTTTATCACATAGGTAAAGCTCTCTTCACCATGAAATCCGGCAGCAGGCGTATAACTCAATTGACCGCCATTAATTTCAAGGTTTCCTTGACCTGTGTAATTCACACTGTCAATCGTCAAGCTGTCGCCTTCATCAGCATCGGAGTCATTTGAAAGTACATCAAGCAAATTACTTCTGCTGTCCTGTTGTACGGTGAAACTATCCGCTTGAGTTACGGGAGCTGTGTTAGGGACTTCAAATTCGGCGATGAGCTCCGCTCCATTAAAAGCAGAATAAGCAGAAGTCGTTACGAAGTAGGCGCCTTCTTGAACGTCATTGATTTCACACACTTCATCATTACCCGCTTCTTCTGAGCGACAAATCAAATCGCTAGCACTCATTGGAATTTTATCGAATGCGATATAAATATCCACATCCCCTTCTCCACCATTAGTTTTAAAGGTTAAGGTTTCAACGCCTGCTGGTACCTCGACGTAATAGTCTGCGTATTCACCTTCAGCTCCGGAAATACTACGAGCAACGTTCGGCTCCAATTGTTCAGCTTTATCCTTGTCTGAACCCGTTGTGAAACTGAATACTTCGGAAGTAGTTTCTCCACAAACGTTTGCGGCTTTAACTCGCCAGTAAAGTTGTGTTGATTGAGGCAATGCTTGCGAAGGACGGTAGTTGGTACCGCCCGATACAGTACCCGTAGCGATAATATTGCTAAATTGTTCGTCGGTCGCAATTTCCACGGTATGCGTTTTGACATAACCACTGTTCGTCCAGGACAGCGTCGTGTTGTAATCGATTTTATCTGCACCATTTTCCGGAGAGAACAGTGTTGAAGTTGCTTCACTTTCTACCACCTTAACATTGGCTTCAACCGAACGCTGATCGACACCCTCACTGTCGCCATTAATTTTTATGGTGTAGTCTCCAGCAGCTGTGCCATTGGCTACGATTACACTCGCATTAGAAGTTGCACCTGTTGCGACTGGATTGACAGAAAAACTACCGCTTAACCCTTGACTCAACTCGGCGTAACTTAAGGTGACGCTTTTATCAAAATGGTTATAGCCGCTTACAGTAATGGCAATAGGTTGCAGTTCACCTGCACGACAAACGGATTGGTTTCGGTTATCGATACTCAGGCTGAAACCCGGTTCGGTAGAGCCGGTACCTGTACACCCGGGAAACTTAAAGTTTGCAATTCGCGTTTTCCACTGACCGCCCTGACCACCGTGCTCAGCGGTATACCAAAATGTGCAATGATCAAAGGGGTCAACCGACATATGACTGTAGTCACCGTCACGCTCGGTAGCAATGGATCCATCAGCTTCAACGATTGTTAGCTCGCCAGAAGAAACGGTTCCTGCTTCATCATTAACGCGTCGTCCAGTGACTCGTAAACTTGGAAACTGATCCGCTCCGGTAATCATATAGGCCAAGGCCATATTACCATCACCATCTATTGCCGCCCCCGACATATAACGACTGTTCGTGTCCGAGGCTGGAACAATACCTTCTTGATGCAATTGCCAAGTGCCATTGGTTTTGCGCAATTCAAACCAACGCAGTCCGGCATTATTATTTTCCTGTTTCGTGACGAAGCTACCGACGATGGATTCATGACTGTTAAAGTTGCGGTATTGGGGTTTGTAGTTCACCACTTCCTTTAATGGATCCAATGTAGAAACAGTCTGACCGTCTTCGGGCTTTTGTGTTAAACAACCGAACCCATCCGGGCAAGTAAAGTTCGAGTCAAACTCATTAATTTCGATATTAAAGGGGCCCTCCAACACACTGTTATCGGCATTGGCAAAATCAGGAGTAAACATCCAAAGTTCCAAATAGTCTTTTTCGCCGTTGTTGCTCCCAGAGTTGTGCAGCTCGTCATCACGATGACGAATAAAAAGGCCTGGCGTACCATCGGCTGGTGGATTGGTGCCATCGGCATCTATTGGAGAAATCGACTGAAAACCAAACCCACCCAGAGAGGGAACCGCTTTACGAACCATCGCAGCAGGTTCACCTGCTAACATTTTTGCACGCTCTAACGCGTACACAGCACCGCCCGATTCATTTGCGCTAACAAAATAATTTCCACCAAACACACTGTATTTTGGGTAATCTGGAAATTCGGGCGCAGCAAATTCATAAGCGTACCAACCACCACTTATCGGATCCGATGTTCTTGATAGGTACACGCATAGCTTATTGGGACCTTCTTGCGAAAATTCGCTAAGTAACCAACGTTTCGCGTATTCGTCATAAACAATGATTGGATCTCCCAGCCCTTGCTGACAATCTCCAGCACTCGCCAAGCTACTCATGGTAAATGTATTACCGACTTGTTCACCGGTATCCTTTCTATATATGCTGACCGAAGAACCACCACTGGCATTAATGGCATGAATATAATAATTCTCTCCGACTTCACCGGTAGGATCCGGAGGATTCACACCGTTAAATTCAAAACCGGTAAAATTAGTTCCAATTTCTAAATCGGTTAGTGTTTGCTTGGTCGACTGTTGTTTTCGAACCAATGCCATTTGTGTATTAGTTACCGGATTGACGGCTCGCTTACCGTCCACTTTATCTCCAATACGTCGAGGGTTCGCGACTTTGACGGCATCACCCGGTTGCCATTCACGAACAGCTGGTAATGCACGAATATCAATGTTAGTGCTAGCTGGTGACGCGACATCAACAAGTTGTGCACCTTTGAATACGTGCGTTTCATTGTTGTCTTTTACTAATTCACCTTTTGCAAGAGAAATAGACTTCTGCTTTTGAGGTAGCCCTTTTTCTGCTTTTGCTGCACTAACTGAAGACAGACCACTGATTCCTAAAGTCACCGCAAGTACTGTTGACTTTAGTAACATGTGATGCGGATGTTTCCGCTTGGATACCGTTAACGACATTTTGTTTTTTTGCACTTTCAGCATATTTGCCTCCTAAACAATTCAGACTTTTTAGAGACGAGTGCCACCCCGCTCATTGCGAGCCTGTGTATTTACGATTAATGGATTAAAGGGTAAGGTTTAAAGACTTGCTCGTATCAAGTCCCATTTTTTTGGCGATTTATTTTCGTATCCGAATTCGATCGACCATCATCAATTTCAATAACAGCATCACCTGGCTTCCAAGTTTCCACGGAAGGTATATCGCGTAAATCACCGTCGAAGGACTGTGGCTTGCTGGTATTTACCATCGGCTGACCGATCCGACTGATTTGAACGTTTCCATATTTAGATTCAATCGAAAGCTTTCTTTCACCTCGGTCCGTCTTATATTGAAATACCTTTCCATTTTGCGATTGAAAGCTTTTAAGAAGCTCTGGATCTCGTGAGCGCAATGGCTCACCACTTATTGCCGAGATCTCAAGTTTGCTGTCTATATCGAAATATACCTCTATGTCTCCATGAATTGAGTACAACTGGTATTGCCTGAGTTTAGAAGCCGGTTGAAATCGAGTGTGCTTCCAGGGCAAAACGAATGCAGTTATTTTTCCGCTTTCGCTTTTAGCCGTAAACGTACCAGTGGTTGCAAGTTTAATATTTCCAGATTGAGAAGCCGCAATGAGATGAGACTGGTGTTTTTTCGATTTAATGTCGCCAAATTGAGTTTCCATTTCCAAAGTAATACCTGATGGCACATAAATACCAATGTCCATTCGAGCGATACGATTTTTAAATTCGTCATAAGTATTTTCATGATAAACAACCTCGATTTCCGTTACACCTTCTCGATTACTCACTTTAACTTCCGGTTTGGGTGCATTACTCCCCACCTGTTGAATCACACCAGTCAACTCAATATTGTTTTGATTCGTCGTGCGTGTCGAAATATTTCCAAAGTGATTAATCACTTTAACAAAGTGCTTTTCCGGCACGTCTCCTTGCCATGAATATTTTTGGAGTTTTACATCGGATTTGCTGTAATGGATTTCAGCAATGCTTTGACTGCAACCAACAACCAGAAAAATGAATTTAAATAGTATCAGTACAAATACTTTAACCTCATTACTCATTAATACGCACTCGCTTTTGAATTACCGTTACGTATCACTATAAGAGGTGAAAAAAGGCTCGTCATTGGTATTTTTGTAGCCTCAATGTAGCGTTTTGTATCAACTCCTATTTGTTGTGAAATAATGCCATTTTATTTGTTAACAATTACGGAGTTTTGGATAAGAAGTGTGAACTAAGTGTAATTTTTATCACTAAAACGATGTGAATATTTACAGGTACGTTCATTACGAGTTGCTGGTGTTTTTTATAAATACTTTACTTCTCACCGGTAGGAAAGAGGATCCCTTGGTAATGTAAATGCACATCTTGCTGAGGAAAGGGAATGACCAATTTATTTTGATTTAATGCGTTGTAAACCTCCTCGTTTAACTGGTCGCTGACTCTGCCACGCAGTTCAGGATTAGGTACCCAGCATAACAACTCAAACAACAATGCTGAATCGCCAAAACTACGAAAGCGAACACGGGGTTCCGGATCCTTACAAATTTCCGTATTTTGCTCTGCCACTCCCATTAACACTTTTCGGATCAGAGGGATATCCGACCCATAAGCTAACCCAACTTTTATCCGAATTCGAAACTTTTCATGCGGTCCAGCAGATTCATTGATAATTTTGGTATTCCCCATAATGGCATTGGGTACCGTAATCTCTACATCGTCTCTCGTCAGAACTCGAGTACTACGAATGCCTATGTGAGTCACTTTACCTCGTTCGCCCGAGTCAAGCACAATGTAATCACCGAGTTGATATGGCGCGTCAGCCATGATAAACACACCGGCAAACAGGTTTGCCATGGTGTCTTTAGCAGCCAATGAAATCGCCAAACCAAGAATACCAGCCGAAGCAATCAGGGGGCCGACATTGATATCCCAAGCAACCAAAATAAAATAGATACCGGTCGCAATGGATACAATCAATAACAGATTTTCAAATAAAGGTAAGGTTCGTTTTTGAATAAAGCGACTGGATTTTTCCGACTGCGCACTGAACTTCAGCCCATAATGGATAATGCGATATGCAAATATCCCCCACAAAAAAACAATAAAAGACAATTGAATCGAAAATAAAATTTCCAACCAAGAGCTTGTGAGTGGTAATTGCTGAAATGCAAAGTACAGCGCAATAAATAAAATACTCCAACGCAATGGCGACTTTAAATTAGTAACCAAAAGATCGTCGAATTTATTTTTTGTTCGAGAGGAACCAAACCAATGCAGACGACCGATTAAAAATACAGAAAATGAAGATGCGACAGCACCAATCACAATCCATAAAGTCGCCTGTATCCAGGGGTTTGGCAGCCAGGCTTTTAACAAACCATTAACGGTTTCCAGTGATTCCATAATTAACGAAACGCCATCAGACAATATTGATAAATACTGTCGGGCATTAATCCTAAAATTAATAACCCAACACAATTAAAGGTAATTGCAAAACGGATACTGCGACTTGGTAGGAATTCAAAGTCGCGTTCTGGCTCATCAAAATAAGCGAGCTTAATCACTCGCAGATAATAGTAAAGTCCAATCACAGAAAAGATGACGGCGTAGACAGCAATACTCCAGTGTCCGGCCGCAACTAATGCTCGAAAAATTTCCAGTTTGGGCCAAAAGCCAATTAAAGGCGGAATGCCTGCCATAGAAATCATCACCAGTGTCAACATTAGGGCATACCAGGGATTTTTTCGACCGAGCCCTTTAAAGTCATCGAGCGACTCACATTCAAAGCCCAGTCGGCTCATAAAAATAAGAATGCCAAATCCACCCAGTGTCATGGCCGCGTATACAACAATGTAAAACATCGCCGCTGCGTAACCACCAAATTCCCCGGCATAAAACCCAAGAATAAAATAGCCCATGTGCGCAATACCCGAATAGGCCAACAATCGTTTGAAACTACTTTGTGCAATGGCAATCAAATTGCCTAAAGCGATCGAGAGCATCCCAGCGACCAGCAAGACAGAACTCCAGTCTGCTATCAAACCGTAAAGACCATCCAGTAATAAACGTATAGCAAAACCGAAAGCCGCGATTTTGGGTGCACTAGCAATAAAAGCAGTGACGGATGTTGGCGCTCCGTGATAGACATCCGGTAACCACATATGAAACGGTACCAAACCTAGTTTAAAAGCCAGCCCAGCAATCACAAAAACCACTGCAAATCGCGACAACATTGAACTAGACGTTTCAGCATCGATTGCTTCAGCTATGGCATCCAGTTGCAGATGTCCCGTGACACCATACAGCAACGACATACCGTACAATAAAAATCCCGAAGCAATGGCACCGGTCACAAAATATTTGACGGCTGCTTCAGAACCGGTTCGACTGTCTCGCTCCATCGCGATCATGGCGTAAAGTGTGAGTGATAATGTTTCGAGCCCCAGATAAAGAGTTAACAAATGAGAAGCCGAAACCATCACCATCATGCCGAGTAAAGCAAAAACAGTAAGACTGTAATATTCACCACGTAAAAACCGCCGACCACGAATAAAAACTCGTGCGTACACCAGAGCAAGTGAAGTGATGATCACCAATGAAATTTTCAACAGTTGACTCAAATTATCCGTAACAAAAGTGGCGTTGTAATGAAGCTCCCTTGTCATACCGAGCTGACCAATTAGGGTAACAACAATAGCCGCTAAACCCATTTGTGTCAGTAGATAACAACTTTGCTTTTCACGATCGTTACTGTACAAATCAAACAGTAAAATTAAGCAACCTAAAATAAGTGTTAAAATTTCAGGTAGTAGTGGTTTTAATTCAAGCAAAGTCATTATTGACACATTCCTTCCGCGAGTAATTTCGATCGTATTCCGCAATCGATCAAGTTTTCTACCGAAGCATTCATCAGCTCTAACAGAGGTGCTGGCCAAATACCAAATAACAACACCAGTAACGCCAATGACAAGAGCACAACGAATTCGCGGAAACCCAGATCTTCTAACGACTCCACTTGTGGATTAGCGACTTCACCAAACATTACGCGCCGATACATCCATAAAGTATAGGCTGCTCCTAATACCAATGTTGTAGCGGCCAATAACGCATACCAAATATTGGCTTGAAACGAAGAGAGTATCACCATAAATTCGCCAACAAATCCAGACGTACCCGGTAAGCCAGCATTGGCCATGGCAAAAACCATAAAGAGAGCTGCAAACTTTGGCATACGATTGGCCACACCGCCATAGTCGATAATCTGTCGACTGTGTACTCGGTCGTATAACACACCGATACAAAGGAAAAGCGCACCGGAAATAAATCCATGCGAAATCATTTGTACCAACCCACCTTGTATTCCCATTACCGCCGCATCAGTGCGCGAATTTGCAGCCAGTGCGAAAACAATAAAAAAGCCAAGTACCACAAATCCCATGTGCGCGATCGATGAATAAGCAATCAACTTTTTCATGTCTTTTTGAACCAGAGCAACAAATCCAATGTATACGACAGCAATTAAAGATAACAAAATTAATAAATCCGCCCAGTGTAATGAAGCATCGGGAGTGATGGGTAAAGAAAAGCGCACAAAACCGTAAGCGCCCATTTTTAACATAATTGCTGCTAAAATCACTGAACCGCCAGTAGGTGCTTCAACATGTGCATCAGGAAGCCAAGTATGCACTGGCCACATAGGGATTTTTACCGCAAAGGCCAACAAAAAAGCCCAGAATAAATAGTTTTGTATATTAAGTTCGAGAGGCAATTTGTGCATCGCACTGATGTCGAAACTGTCTGCTTGAATGCCAAGATAAATTAGACCAATCAGCATTAATACGGAGCCGACAAAGGTATACAGAAAAAATTTGATGGTCGCATAGACTCGATTTGGCCCACCCCAAATTCCAATGACTAAAAACATCGGGACCAGCATCGCTTCCCAAAATACATAAAACAAAATGGCATCAGCGGAAGCGAATACACCGTTCATGAGCCCACACATAATAAGAAAAGCGGCCAGATACATGGAGCTGCGAAACTTTATAGAACGCCAACTGGCCAGCACAACAATTAACGTCATAAACGAAGTAAGCATGATCAATGGTAACGCAAATCCATCGACACCAAGATAATAGTGAATCCCTAATGATTCGAACCAGATTTCCTTTTCAATAAACTGAAGACCGGCGTTTTGAATATCAAAGGTTAAATAGACAGGCAGTGTCAGTGCGCAGGTCGCCACGGCCACCAAAAGTGCTAACCACCGATTCAACTCGGCCCGACGCTCTGCCACATTTAACAGTAAAATACAGCCACCAATCACTGGAAGCCATATTAATAAACTGAGCCAGGGTACCTGTTGCGTCATGGTTTAATCCTGAATATTAACTTTATTATTCGCATTCAATTAGCGTATCTTTTTATTGGTTTGGCCAGTACAACCAGATCAATACCGCCAACAGACCGACGAGCATCATCAATGCATAGTGATACAAATAACCACTTTGAATTTTTCGCATAATTTGTGCAATCACGCCCACCGCACTCGCACTACCGTTGATCGCAAGACCGTCAATCAAGATTTGATCGCCAACTTTCCACAACCCTCGTCCGGTGGCTAAGCCCAAAGTCACCAATATTTTCTGATTTAACTCATCAAAATAATATTTGTTATCGAGTATTTTTTTAATTGCGGAAAATTGAGTTGCCAATCGATTAGCCATCGACGGATTGATTAAATAGCAATATATTGCGGTAATAACGCCTGCAACCATTAACCAAAATGGCAGTGTTTGAAAGCTGTGAATGGCGAACGACCACACATCGACAAACTCACGCGACAACATTGCCAGTGTATTGTGCTCGGGTATCACAACAATAGAGGTCGCAAAAAAGTCTCCGAATAACATAGGCTCAGTAGTCCACCAAGCAATTGTAACGGAAGGAATCGCCAACAAAACTAACGGCACCCAAACAACACGAGGGGATTCTTGCAAATGTTTCCGTGTATGGTCGCTCATGCGCTCCTTGCCATGAAACACAAGAAAAAACATTCGAAAACTGTAGAGCGCAGTAAAAAAGACACCGAATAACAAACTGTAATAGGCGAAATCACTACCGGGAAGCTGTGAAAAGTGAACCGCTTCAATAATCGCGTCTTTTGAATAAAAACCGGAAAAAAATGGAACACCAATCAATGCTAAAGTACCCACAAGTGAAGTAAGGTAAGTGATCGGCATGTATTTTTTGATATTCCCCATTTGACGAATATCTTGCACATGATGCATACCTATGATGACTGAGCCTGCAGCAAGAAACAGTAACGCTTTAAAAAAGGCGTGCGTCATTAAGTGAAAAATACCCGCTGCGTAAGCTGAAGCGCCAAGTGCAGCTACCATGTATCCCAGTTGCGATAAAGTCGAATAAGCAACAACGCGTTTGATATCGTTTTGCACAATACCAAGCAAGCCCATGAAAAAGGCAGTAATGGCACCAATCACCAAGACCAGTGACAATGCTGTCGTTGAGAGTTCAAACAAAGGAGACATTCGCGCGACCATAAAAACACCAGCGGTCACCATAGTTGCGGCATGGATTAATGCGGAAATCGGTGTAGGGCCTTCCATCGAGTCGGGTAACCATACGTGTAAGGGTACTTGTGCTGATTTACCCATGGCGCCGATAAACAAGCAAATGCATATAAAAGAAAGTGCGGACCAATCCCCCCACCCTATGTCTAACTTTGGCTCCGACAATGCGACACTCTGAGCCTTTTGAAACACGGTTTGATAATCGAGCGAACCAAAATAATAAAAAATTGCGGCTATACCAATTAGAAAGCCAAAGTCTCCAATACGATTGACGATAAAAGCCTTTAAGTTTGCAAAAACCGCGGAGTCTCTTTTAAACCAAAAACCAATCAGCAAGTAAGACATGAGTCCAACCGCTTCCCAGCCGAAAAATAATTGCAAAAAGTTATTCGATAACACCAGCATCAACATAGAGAACGTAAACAAACTGATGTAACTGAAAAAACGCTGATAACCCGGATCGTCTTTCATATAGCCAATGGTATAGATGTGAACCATTAACGACACAAAAGACACCACGCACAACATCACCGCCGATAATGAGTCAAACAGAAAGCCAACCTCAAGTGATAGCTCTCCTAACTTCCCCCATTGGTAAATGGTTAGGTTAACTTCCGGTACGCTGCCTTGTACAAGTCCCCAAAGCAATTGAAAAGAAAGTACGCAAGAAACTCCAACACATACAATAGTCACCCAATGCGCTCCACGCCGGCCGACTTTGTAACCCAACAACCCAGCAACCAACGCTCCCAGCAATGGTAACAGTACTATGGTTAGCAAGGTATTTTGCATAACTTATCCTTTCAGTTGATTCAATTCTTCAACATCAATGGTAGCGCGATTGCGAAACAGTGCGACTAAAATGGCCAGACCGATTGCCGCTTCTGCGGCGGCGACAGTAAGAATAAAAAAGACAAACACTTGTCCTTGAATGTCATCAAGGTATCGGCTGAATGCGACAAAATTCATATTAACCGCCAATAGCATTAACTCGATGCACATCATCAGAGTGATCACATTTTTCCGGTTGATAATAATTCCGGCCACACTGATTGCGAAAAGCACCGCACCAACCAGTAAATAATCCGATAAGCCAATCATGCGTCAGTCTCCTCATCACTTTTTACATGATCGATAACCGGATCCATTTTGATTATGCGTAATCGATCGGATTTACTTACTTGAACCTGCTTATCAACGTCCTGACTTTTTCGGCTGCGTTTGCCACGGAAAGTTAAACTGATGGCAGCAATCATAGCGACCAGCAGTAACACCGCTGCTAATTCAAACGGATAAAAATAATCGGTATACAGCAGTAGACCTAACTCGCGTACATTACTGTATTCAGCACTATGGCGGGCAGGCTCTGATATTTGTGCTAAGCCAAAATGTTGATCGCCCACAATCCAGTGCAACATCCATAAAAAACCAACCGCAACAATTAATGCCAACGGTAAAATGCGAGTAAACCCTTGTCGCATAGCGGAGAAATTAATATCCAGCATCATCACCACAAACAGAAACAACACCATTACCGCACCGACATAAACCAACACCAATGTCACCGCCAAGAATTCGGCCTCTAGCAACATCCACAATCCAGCCGATGCAACAAAACACACCACCAGGAACAACACCGCTTTAACGCTGTTACGTACTAAAATCACCATTAACGCACTGGTGATCAGCAAGGCTGAAAAACCGTAAAAAAGTATTTGTTGAAAGGTGAGTTCCATAAGTTCCTGGTTCTAAGTTCTAAGTTCTAAGTTCTAAGTTCTAAGTTCTAAGTTCTAAGTTCTAAGTTCTAAGTTCTAAGTTCTAAGTTCTAAGTTCTAAGTTCTAAGTTCTAAGTTCTAAGTTCTAAGTTC
>NZ_JBUZOU010000025.1:0-39958 GCF_055326765.1 Pleionea sp. WD8-19
AACGCTTCCTTATCGATGGTATGCGTATAACGCTTCGGGCAATTGGGTTTTGGATCGAATTGGTACTGATTGGGGAGATGTTGGTGATCGTCCTAATGATTCGAAAATTTTCAATAACTTGCTTGATCCCGGTGTGTGGAGCATTGGTAACAGTGGATCGCACGGAACGTTTCACGCCAACGGTAACGCGCAAGAAAATACCGTTTTATTGGACGAGGGGCCGTTCAAATACCCCGAACCTATTTGGCGTGGTGGTGTGGACACCGCGAGCGATGGTGATGGCGGTTGGAACTGTGATTTTAAAGACGGTTACGATCCTCAAAAGTCGTATCGTTTTTCAGTTTGGGCAAAACAAACCAACACCAACGGTTCGATTTATTTGGGTTGCAATACGTGCTTAACACTTGGTGGTTCGCAAAACAATAACCCGTATTTTTGGTCAGGTGATTTACCCGAAAATGAAAAGTGGTTTTTGATTGTTGGTGTGTTACACGGTGCGAGTTTTACAGGAAGCAATACTGGTATCTCCGGTGTTTACGATCCAATGACAGCAACGCAAGTAACCAGTGGTACGGAATACAAAGCACTTACCAGTGTTACCACACAACGTCACCGTACTTATCTTTATTATTCCACCGATCTCAATAACTACGCCTATTTTGCAAGGCCGCGTGTCGATGAACTCAACGGCAACGAACCGTCTTTGATCGAACTCATGGGTACTGCAACGCGCAACACTGGCGCTCTAGCAGATCGCGACTGGGTGAGCATCGTTGAACATTTACAAGGGTTCGAGCAAATGGATTTTCGTAATTTGTTGCTCGGATCTGTGGCCGGAGAAATCAGCAATTCACCAGCGTCATCCACCGGTGCGGGTGGTGGTCCATTCGATGCGCCGCCTGAATCCAGTGGCGGCTATTTTGATGATCGTATTTA
Source organism: Pleionea sp. WD8-19 (assembly GCF_055326765.1). NCBI lineage: Bacteria > Pseudomonadati > Pseudomonadota > Gammaproteobacteria > Oceanospirillales > Pleioneaceae > Pleionea > Pleionea sp. WD8-19. Next base: position 937 of record NZ_JBUZOU010000025.1, read on the forward strand.
TCAGGAGATCAATTAATTCATGGCTACAGCAAATCGAAGTTTAGCCGCAATGGGATTGGAAGCAGGCGATCTTGTCAGCGCCGCAATTGAACTGATTTGTCGCAGTGGAACCGCAAGTGGTTTACGCGTGCGTCTTGCTTTTTTCGATAGCAACAATGCACCGCTGCAAAACTTTGATGGGGCCAGTGTGAGTGGCGCCAATTATTCACGTTCTGTGATCAATGCCGTAACCATTCCAACCAGTGCTGCGTATTTAAATGTTGGCTTTGTTTATGATTCGATTACATCCAATGCGGTGGTGTCTTCACGTTATCCCATTTTAAATCGAGGATTGGTTGCCGCGCCCTATATTGATCCAGCTTCATCTTCGGTTGGCGCTGGCGGTGTAACACTGTCTACGAATCAAAACATCAGTGGCGCGAAAAATTTTACTGGTGGATTAAGTGTGAGTGGGTCGAGTGTTTGGCATCCGGGTAACTTTGATCCATCAAGCAAAGCGAACGTGAGCCATTCACATAGCTACTTACCACTAACGGGCGGAACCATCAGCGGCAATTTAAACGTTACCGGTGATTTTTACGCGAATGGCACGTTCCTTTACGGTGATAACAAACGGATGTTGCAGTTTTCCGATGGTTGGCTTCGTTTGAATCCAAGTGCTCAATTTGGTTCCGGCATTTATTGTGGTTCTTCCGTTTTACGAACCGATGGTGAGTTGCAAGTGGGTAGTGGGGGTTCTGCGTTTCGTGTGCAATCAAATGGCGTTGCACACTTTGGCAATTATTCCTACGCGCGCAGTCACGGCAGTGGCACCTACAACGGTAAAGTTATGACTTGGGAAGATTTTACTTACCAAGATGATCCACCGAATGGTTTAGAAGGAGTCATTTCGGCCAATTGGATCCAAGCGTCTGCTATTCGTGCGCACCATATTTTGGTGCAAACCACGGGAAACGAAACAGGAAATCAATCGGGCGTCGCGATTGAACTAAATCCAATGGGGCAATCACCCTTTGCTATTCGTCGTAAAGGCACCAGCGAAACGGTGTTTGCCGTTCAGCTAGTTGATGGTGAAGCGAAAGCGGTGGTCGATGGTATTGCGGGTAAAGACTTCGTTAAAAACATTAACGCCATTCCGTTAGATGTTCGTAAAGCGTTAAACCAATACTACGAAGGTAATGGTGCAACCGCTAGCGCATCAACTGGAAATTTATCCAGCGGTGCCAGCCGTTCGTTTTCAATTACACCAGGCGCTTCAGGCAAAGTTTTAATTGAATTTAATTTACGTGCGTATGCGGTTTATGGCCCCGTAGCAACGAACCAAAACTATACGGCTCCTGTTTGGCGCGTCCAGGTACGACGTGATTCAACATCGGGCGCGATTTTGTACGATAAAACGTTTACTGGTACAGCTTACAATTGGCAAGAATCGGATGAAATCCCTGGCGAACCGAGAATAGGGGGCTGGTACGGCAGCGCTCAATTAGACATTGCAGGACAGTTCTTTGATGAAAACGCGCCAACGAGTGGCACCGAAGTTTACTATCTTATTGTTTCGCGCCAAAGTGGAACGCCAACCACCATTTCACTGAATGAATTTTCTGGAAACGTTCCGGCGTTTAAAGAAAACGATTTATCCAAAAGCACAAACGGTTATTGGCGCGATAAAGATACTGGAATGATTTTTCAGTGGGGTTCGACTTCCATTTCAGGCGGCCAAACGAGAAACATAACACTGCCGATTACTTTTCCTTCTCAATGCACCATCGCCATGCAAAATCAATTGGCAGGTGGAGGCTATTCGGATGGCGCGAAAGTCACCGCAAAATCTCGCTCTTCAATCACAATACGAAACAATTATGGAACCACCTACACCAGTTGGTGGTTTGCAATGGGGTATTAACAATGGATAAAACTTACTTTGCACATTACGACGCATTGACCGGCAAACTGCTGGGTTATTATTGCAATGACATTCACGATGAAATTCCCGAGCCGTCAATTTCTTTAACCGTAGATGAGTGGACAATCGCTCGACATGAAGGATGCAACCAAGTCATCAACGGAAAACTTGTTGTGGGCGACGAGATGGTTACTGACGATGAGCTTGCGGAAAGGAATCGAGCCTGGAGAGACAGTGAACTTGTGACAACAGACAGGTATATGTTGCCCGATTTTCCTATCAATGAAGTTCAACGGGAACAGGTTCGGCTTTATCGCCAGCAGCTTCGGGAGTATCCTGACCGTTCGAAGTTACCGAGTGAGTGGAGGCGGCCAGTCTTTTTTATTGACTTTATAAACTGCCTTGACTCTTTCGAATAGGATACTACAAGGATTCGAAAAAAGTGTTATTTTGGCTCTATTCCCGTACCCTTACAATGCGAACATTCAATAGGTTGAAGTTTAATTCCGCATTTTTTTTGGGGCGTCCACTTGCTGTAAGTTAGGTTTATTAATGCCAGAACCTACACAAACAGAGCAGTCTTTTTTTTCATTGTTTATTACTAAACCCTTGAGTTTTGTGAATTCGCATTTAAAATTAATACGTTAATTTTTATGTTTTACTGCTTTTTATCTTAGTATGTATTCGATTGCACCTGTAAAGCTTGTTTGACATCCTGACCATCCGAAGATTAGGCAAAGTAACGCGACACCAAATGGTACTATATAGTCTGTGAACGAGCTTGTATTAAAAACTGAGTATAGGATTGATTTTATATTCAACCACAATCTTTGGTAGGTTTTAACAGTTTCTTTTTTTTGAGGGTCTAGGTCTCCAGGTCTTTTTTTATTTTCTTTGTCTATCCAAGAAACCGAAAATTTCCAATTTAGCTTTTTTAATTCATTGTAGTTACTTGGAGTAGCTTTTCCATGCTCATTAACTTTACGGGCAATTTCTTGGAGCAAAGAGTTGCAATATGAGTTTCGTTTCTCTATAAATGGAGCTTTAAAAGATTCTTTACCTTCTTGAATGAAGTACTGATAGTACCGAAGTAGGAAATAGAAGAAGGCTATCCAAAGCATAGAGAATAAAGCTTCTGGGTTTTTCAAATTGCTAATTTTTACTCCTAATAAAGTTAGGTTGTCAATTTCTCCACCTGCAAAACTGAGAAAAATTAGAATGCTTGAAATTATAATTAAATTCCGTCTTTGTCTCAGTAATCCACTGCTCACAGTTTCAGTAGTCATAAGTACACTTTGATACTATTCAAATATATTGTTTGATAACTATTAAACCAACATGATGTGCCTAAAATGATTTTGTTGTATAACTGCCTTAAATTTTTCTTAGTAAAATCTCTATTGAATCTTTACTTCATCTAAATCATACTCGTAATGTTTTTTCTTCATCTGAAAACAATCAGCTCGAATATTACGTGAAATTATTTTGATCTTTTTAAGATTCGATTCAGAAATATTGACTCCACAATAAATGCTCTTGACTTTCATGTTATCTGACAAGGTACTCATCGCCACAGCTTTACTTTCAGATTGACAATTTAGAACTATTCGCCATTCCTTTTCATAAGCCCAGTCTAAATGTTTTGTACTAACCATACGTTCGACAAAATAATCAGGAATGTTAAGTAAATAATCTAGCTCAAAAAAAGGTTTTTGATTAATGTAATCTACGGCGAGCAGTTTTGCATTATTCATTTTCATTTTGGAGAGATCATATCTAACGCAGATACCTTTATGGCTATCGGCATAATGTGCCCACATTAATTGTGATTTATGATTCTCCATAAAGCAGCAAATACTTAATCTTTTCACAGCCAGTGAGATTTGTTCTGACAACCATTGTCCATTTGTAATGTCTGATTGATTACCTTTAGCTAAATCACTTAAAAACGGATAATGAAATGCTAATTTCTCGAGTTTTTCGAGAATCTCTCTAATATTCTTCCTGTTGTAAATAGAAGCCGGCGTGGCCTCTATTGCACAGTCAAAGGGGTCATTAAATTTAGATGGATTAGAAAACCAAAGCTGACCATTTTCGATAGTACTAAGCCGTTTATCATCTAAAGGGTAGAACCTATATAATGAAAGCAAAGGTTTTGTCATTTTTCCTATAAACCTTTGATAGTTTATTTTGGTAACAGTAATTAAATAAAGATGTCTTAGCCAAGCTTTTAAGAGCATAGTACATCATATCCAAGCGATGCTTAATTTTCTCATTATTCTGTCAGATCTGAAGAGTAATACAATCCAAAAAGCGAGCATTTATCTTGGAATGTTGAGAGATATCTCAAAGCACCTTTTGGTCACTTAAAATATCTAACTAAAACAATGAGTTATGTTCGCTTCTGCGTGTGCCAAATTCACCCTTCGAAAATCGAGATATTTCTTGAAAAATACTACTTAAAATAGTAGTATTTCACACCTCCTCAGTTCACCGAAAGCCAATGTATTTTGGCCTGAAAACACTGTGCCATCACCTTGTGTGACGTGGGCGGTTCGTCCATTTTGCGTGAGGGAAGTTCTCAATTGAAACGAGGAAACTTTATGGATAAAACTTTAAAACCGCGTTCAAAACTATTTTCAGTTCGATCAAAAAGGGAGGCGCTTAAACTTATTCGAATAGGTGATGATTTATTAACCACCGCTTTAAGCGAGGTTATGTCTCATCCGAGCTTTGATTGGGGGTGGATCATGCTGTCACTGCCCAAGATGAAATCTAACCAAACCAATGGAGTAAATTGGTTTTTACGCGATAACCCAGGGACAGTTGAAGCTATTCGACGGGTGACATCAATAGCAACACTAAAAGCAGCAATTCACCGACTAGAAATGAGAGAGGAGTTTCTTTGCTACTTAGATCATAAGTTGCTTGCTTTAATTGATGACGAGATGCGCGACGCACTTGTTTTCATTTCAAACTCTGAACAACTCGCCAATGACACAAAAGCGGCCTAACTGACCGCTTGCAATTCTATATTTGCATTCTTTTTACGGGCTTTCGCTGCTTCATTTAAAATGAAGTCAGCGATGCCGTTTGACTTAGTTATATTGACGTGATTTTTCTACTCTTTCACTAATCCATGCATCCACTTCACTAGATAGCCAACCAACTGCTCTATCACCCAGCGATATTGGTGCCGGAAAAGACTGTTTTGAAACACGTAGGTAAATGGAGCTTCGTGATAATCCTGATTTTTTAACAACATCCGGTAGTCTTAAAATCGTTTCATTGTTTTGATACATAATTAACCTTTATTGGCCGAGTTGGGACATGATTGGAATATTAAAGCTAAAACGATTCAGAAATAATGCAAGATTTATAAATTTTTAGTTAAATAATATTCCATGTAGTTTTTCCCGTTTTTTCCTTTAAAAAAAATTCGTGTTTTATTGATAACCTTTTCCGGATCAATATCTAATTCTGGAAAAGCGAGTTCGGTTAACCTTCCATAATCTTTATGCCTTGGACCTCCAAAATACTTTTTAAAGTACATGTACAAAGTCCTGGAAAAATATGTGGCTTGGATATCACCTTGCTCTTTATTCAAGATGAGTTTTGGACGTGATTTTAACTGCTCTAACTGTGTTTTTGCTTCTAGCAATCCTTGATAAACATTGTTGTTTTCTTGGAAGTGTATTGGAATAACTCCAAGCTTTTCGAGCGAATGCTCTAGCTGTGAGATAGTCAAAAGTTGTTCGTTGATAAACGTTGCTAGGTCAGACCGGTTAAATTGTTCTAAATAATCTGTGTTATAGGATTTTGCCTTTTTCAGAGTAATAGCGAAGGATGATATTGAGTTTAAACCATAGTGGACATAGTCATGTTGAACATCCTGATCTTTAGTTTTGATTATTTCAAGCCATAAATTCTTTAATGATGGTTCTTTTAATGTTTTTTCAAATAGTCTTAAGATGTCGTTGTTCGCGAAGGATGCATATGACAGAAATTCTTCGGCACACTCTTTACTTATGTAGCTAGGAAGCTCTTTATTCACTCTTGCACAGTCCTTTTTGTTGAGGATTCCAATAAATAATTTGACCACCACTCCATGAGTGTTTTTCGACGCTCTAAATATTCGGCTCTGTTGTATGCTCTTCGAACTTCATTTTTATCAACGTGTGCTAATGCAGATTCAATAATATCGGGATCAAATCCTTGCTCATTTAAAACGGTACTGGCTAATGCTCTAAGTCCATGAGCAACTAAAGTTCCGTGATAGCCCATACGCTTTATTGCCATATTTGCAGTAGAAGGATTTGCATGCGTTTTGGGATTTCTTTCTCCTGGAAATACGAACTCTCTATGTCCACTAATAGGTTTCATTTCCTCTAAAATTTCTAATGCGTACGAAGAAAGGGGGACGATATGTTGTCGATTCATTTTCATCGTTGACTCTGGAACAATCCAAAGACCATTTTCGATGTCTATTTCACTCCAACGTGCTTGCACCGCTTCACCTGGTCGAACCATCGTGTGAAGCTGCCATTCAATAAGGTTTCTTGTGGTAACTCTAATGCTAGCTCTGTTCAGCTTTTTAAGAAACTTTGGCAGTTGGTCTGGTTTGATAGTTGGCATGTTTTTTTTCGCCGGTGAACCAAATGCTTTATAAATTTTCGAAAGAGGATTTGAGTTAATTAATCCCGAGTTGACTGCGTAATCCATAACTTCGTTTAATCTTTGGCATACTCTCTTTACTGTTTCTAAGTTTCCTCGCTTTGCAATTGGGTTAATAACGTCAATTGCAGTTTTGGCTTTGATGCAATGCACTGGCATGTTACCTAAAGAAGGAAATATGTGTATTTCGAGAGAACGCCAAATGTCGTTAGCGTGATCGTCAGAAACCGAAGTTCGTTTTACTTCCAGCCAGCTTGAAGTGACTTGCTCTAAAGTATTCTGAAGTGCTTCACTTGCGATAGCCTTTTGTTCAAGTCTGTAAGCCTGAGGATCAACATCTTTTGCCAAGAGTTCTCGGTATTGCTGCTTTATTGATCTTGCATCAGCGAGAGAAAGGTCCGGGTAAGCACCAAGGCTTAAATTGGCTCTTTTCTTTGAGTAGGGGCGGGAGTAGTTAAACAACCATAGCTTTGAGCCATTTGGCTTTACCCTAAGCGCTAAGCCTCCTCCATCAGCCAAGTTATATTCTTTTTCGCGTGGTTTTGCTTGCTTGATTTCCGTATTCGTAAGTTGTCTTGTGGTATTCGCCATTGTAACACTGACTGGGTATTAAATTGGGTGATGTTACAATGAATGTTACATTAACTTTGAGATATTGCCAAATCGCTTTAAACGCTGTAGGACGCTAAAATAGCGTAACTCGCTGAATTTAAACAATAAAAAAGACGTCCTAAGACGTCTTTAGATGGTGAGTTGGTGGAGCCGGCGGGAATCGAACCCGCGTCCGCAAATCCTCTGCTTAAGGTTCTACATGTTTAGCCTCGTCTTTAATTTAACCAGTCACGACCCGACGGACAGGGTGCTTCTGGTGAGCTTGTTTAAGTTTAACGGTTGGGCTACAAGCAAGCTTACCCGCGAGTCTCCGTATATGTCTGTCGATTTCCTACCGGTGACGCTCAGAGTCGACAGTTAGCCTTAAGCGGCTAAAGCGTAGTTTTCGTCGTTTGCGACTATTAATTACAGCTAGTGTTTACGAGGTTCGCTGTCACCTCGACATGCCCCTTAAGTTTTGTAATCCACGTCGAAGCCAGGTCGGCCCCAAGTTAAATCAAAAACTCAGGTATTTCCTATATGTAGGCGATTGTCGCACATTCAAGGCCACTAGGCCAATAGCGAATGAAGAGACGGGAAGGCTTACCGTCTATTTTGAGGGTTTTGGGGCGTGTGTCACAAATTGAGATAATGGGAAATTTGATTCATGAGCTAAAATACGTACACTAACCTAATAAATACAATAAGTTATTCAATCTGAAGTCTACCAACATTGAGATTCAGTAGGAGGATTTCAGGTGCAACATAGGACCCGACTTAATGCCCAATGCAGACAGTCACAGCTGGCGATTCGAATGTCGTACCGATCCCGGGCGTGTACGTGAGTTAAACGAAGACTCATTACTGTGTGAGCCAGAGCTCGGGCTTTGGGTGGTGGCTGATGGAATGGGCGGACATTCCTGTGGCGAGGTGGCCAGTGCCTTGGCTACGCGCTCTATCAAACGTAACTGCGAAGCCGGCAAATCTTTAAGCGATGCCATTCAACAGGCTCACTTCGATATTTTAGAGGCTGCTGCCGATGGTGAAGGTGCCGATGGTATGGGCACAACGGCGGTTGCATTGCAAAATCATGACGATTTTTTTTCCGTTGCATGGGTTGGTGACAGTCGCGCGTATATTTGGAAGTCGGATATCCAGCGGTTGACTCAAATCACTCAAGATCACTCTCTGGTCGAACGATTACTTTCGGCTGGTCTTATCTCAAAAGAAGAAGCCAAAACGCATCCACAGCGTCACCTCATTACTCAGTGCTTGGGCTCGAAAGAACTGAAGCAAGTGAAAGTGGATGAAGTGACTTTTTCCTGGGAGCCTGAACAAGTTTTGTTATTGTGCAGTGATGGTTTGACGGAAGAGTTGACGGATCAGGATATGAAAACGATTTTTGCCGCCCAATCTGATTTGAATCGTACCGCCGATCGTTTGTTGCGCATGGCATTAAATAAAGGTGGGCAAGACAATATTTCGATAGTATTGTTGCGATCACCTAAGCAAATGCCGGGGGGCATTTCGGGAATGGTGTATAAGGTACGAAATTGGGCGCGTAAACAACTGATGAAAAAGTAATCGGTTAAACGACTAAACTAAAAGAACAAAACGCAGGAGCAAAACAGCACAGGAGGTGATTGCAGGGAATTTATGACAGGAGGTTTTGGTTAAAAGTGGGGTAACTATGACCGAAAAAAAACAGAAAGTGGGTCCACAAGGTACGCAAGTATTCGACCTGTCGGAAGTTGAAAGTTTGCTGGCAAAAGAACTCAAGCAACAGGCCGCGAATGCCCAAGGTCGGCCGGCACTGGTTGGGATCAGCAAACCTTTTTCTGGGCAGACGTTTCCGCTTAACAAAGCGAGCCACCAGGTTGGCCGCTCAAATAAAAGCGATATCTTTGTCGACGAGCCCAGTGTTTCTTCTATGCACGCTAAACTGGTGTGTTCTCATGAGCAATGGAAAGTGATTAACCTTTTGTCGTCTAACGGCACTTATGTCAATGGAGACAAGGTATCGGAGAGCGATATTTTTCCGGGTGATCGCATCCGATTTGGCGGTGTTGAGTTTATTTTTACCCTAGTGGCTGAACAAAAAGAGGCCAGACTCGACCGCTCCAGTATGAGTTTGGGCGGTAAAGTTGTCTTAATTGGGTTGATAGCGATTGCTGCGTTAGCGGGTGCAGCTTATTTCCTGCTTTAGTATGATGTTTGTATCGGTTTAAATGAGGCCATCTGTGCAATCGCGATTTAAAACCTCCTTAGGCGATCCTATTCCCGACTTACCGGAAGGCGAGCAAAAGCCCGCCGCTTCTACTCAGCAAACAGCGCAAGTAAGCAATCAATCCACGGCGAGTAAATCGTCAGTGAAGTCTTCAAACCGACCCAAAAACATCGGTCGCTACAAAGTGATTGATGAACTTGGGCGCGGCGCTATGGCTTATGTGTATAAAGCTTATGATCCTGAGATTGATCGCTTTCTAGCCGTTAAAGTACTTCGAGAAGAGTTAGCGAACGATGAAGATTATCGACGCGGATTTATTCACGAAGCAAAACTTGCCGGGCAATTGGCGCACCCGGGGATTGTTACCGTATATGACGTCGGAGTTGCCGATGATAAACCCTATATTGCGATGGAACTGCTTGATGGTACTCCGGTAGATGAGTTACTGAAGGCGCGGCAACGGTTACCGGTGAACTTTGTTATTTCCATTTTGGTTCAATTAACGCGAGCATTACACTATGCCCATAAACAAGGTGTGATCCATCGCGATATTAAGCCGGGCAATATCATATGCTTGGCGGATAACAAAACCATTAAAATCACCGACTTTGGTATTGCGCAGCTTGATGAAACATTGGCATCGGTAGGTAAAACGCAAGAAAAAGTTTTGGGTACACCTGAATACATGTCACCGGAACAAGTGCTTGGACAGTCTTTAGATTCTCGTTCCGATCTTTATTCTTTGGGCAGTTTAATTTACACCATGATTACCGGTTGTCCTCCGTTTAGAGCCGATGATTACGGCGAACTCTTCCGCCAAATTATTAAGGAAAAACCGGAAGACATGAATGTTCAAAGCGTTCATATTCCAGATGAACTGCAAGATATTGTTCGTAAGTTATTGCAAAAGCCGCCCGAAAAGCGCTATCAAAATGCCGCTGAATTAATGCGAGATATTCGCGAGCTTCTGGAAGTGATGGAAAGCCAGGCGAAAGAGCAAGCGCGTCCTGGCTTTGTGTCGCTTAAGTTACGTTGGACGTTGGGGATGGCTAGCTTGGTTGCCATCACTATGTTAGTGGGATTATTTGTCGTTTACTTTCAACAGTACTTTGCGATGCGTGATATGGCTATCGATTATGGTTATTCCACTTCGCGTTTAATTGCATTCGAAGTAGCCGAAGCGGTGGTTCTAAAAGATGAAGTCGCTCTGGAGGCGATTGTTGGTGATTTAAATCGCAATCAGGATATTGAGTACGTAAGCATTCGTGATGTAGACGGAAAAATATTAGCCAGTACGCGCATTGAGGAAGTGGGCAAAACATTCAAATTACCTTCTGGAGCCGAGTTGATAGACGACGCTGGAAATGCTGCGATATACAGTCGTCAGGTAAGCTCCGATCATCAGGTGTTTGATATCGACTCCGCAATCTTATATCAAAATAAAGCGTTTGGTCGGGTGGCGGTTTCGGTTTCGGCTGATAACTTGGTGCAATCCGCAAAAATTACGCTCGTGATCATGATCGCGTTAATGATCGTAACACTCATCGCGGTATTTTCCATGACCTTGGCTTTCGCGCGTCAAATTGCCGCTCAATCGAAAAAAATTGCATTAGCGCTTGAACGAGTGCGACGTGGTCAATTTAATCGACGACTTTCGGTCGAGCGTAACGATGAATTTGGCCGTATCTGCTTCGCTTTTAATCAAATGACTGAATCACTAGAAAAACGTCTTGAAAAAGGGCATCGGCGAATTTCCGGTGACACTGAAAAATTACTGGTCAGTCGGCCTGGGGGTGAAAAAATTAGCGCTTCCGACAGCGACGAGTCGACGGTCATTTTGCAAAAAAAAGAATAAACACCCGACATTCCATTTTTCAATGGTAAAACGCTCTGTCATTATCGAGCAATATGAATCGCTTTATTGGGGCAAAAGGTTTTGGATGAAACTTGAAAAGAGGCTGATAGTGAGTTGTTGATCACTCGAAGTCTGTTGATTCAAGAGCAAACATAATGATGCTTTCAGTGTCCCGTCCTAAAAAACTGTCAACGTATTTTAGGACGGGACAAAAATAAACGTTAAGAATTAAAGTAATCCCGAGTACCGTGCGCTTCTACCGCTTCGCCAATACGACGCATGGCCAATGTATAAGCGGCATCACGCATACTGCGTTTTTCCTGCTGAGACAAGTCCCACACTTCATTAAACGACTGCTGCATAATGGCTTTAAGTCGTTGATGCACATCTTCTAAAGTCCAGGTATAACCTTGTCGATTTTGTGCCCATTCAAAATAACTGACGGTCACACCTCCGGCGTTGGCGAGGACATCAGGAATAACGACGATGCCTTTACTGTCGATAACTTTATCCGCATCGGACTCAATCGGCCCGTTGGCAACTTCGACAATGTATTTGGCGTTAATTTTCGATGCATTCTGATCGGTGATGACGCCTTCAAGAGCAGCCGGAATTAAAATGTCGACATCCAGTTCCAACAACTCTTCATTGGTTATGGCTTTGTGTTCAACCAACTCACAAACGGAGTGCTCACAATAAACAGCACGAACACGTCGAGTGACTTGTTTTTCTTTATAAATACTTTCTACGTCAAATCCATTTTCAGAATAAATGCCGCCTTGAGAATCACTGATGGCAACAATTTTGTAACCGGCATCGTGCAGTAATCGCACCGCATGATAACCGCCGTTACCAAAACCTTGGACAGCAACCGTGGTTTGTTCGGGCACTAAGTTTTTCTTTTTCGCCAACTCTAAAACACAAAGATAAGCGCCTCGGCCGGTGGCATCGTCACGGCCCAAACTGCCGCCAAGTCGTACCGGCTTTCCGGTGATTACTCCTGGTGCTTTAATACGTTTAATGGCCTCAAACTCGTCTGCCATCCAACCCATTATTCGGGCATTGGTATAAACGTCAGGGGCCGGAATGTCTACCTGAGGCCCAATAAAGTCGGCCATAGCTCTAACGTATGCGCGTGAAAGTCGTTCCAGCTCCATCGGCGACAGGGTTTTCGGATCCACAATGACACCGCCTTTGCCACCACCATAAGGCAAGCCAACCACCGCGCATTTGATCGTCATCCAAAGTGCCAGTGCTTGCACTTCTTCAATGGAAACGTCGGGGTGATAACGAATGCCGCCCTTAGTAGGACCGAGAACATTATTGTATTGGCAACGGTAACCGGTGAAGTAGCGTGTGGAACCATCGTCCATTCGAACGGGCATTGAGGCGGTCAAAGTGGCTCGAGGATGCATCAAACTTTCAAGCACTTCATTGGAGACTTCCGCGCTTTTACCAATCGATCGAACACGATCCAATGCGTCTTCAAAAACATTTTGCGACATGCGATTTTCCTTGTGTCTTTTGGGGTTAGTCAGTTTTGCATTCATTGTGCGGATAACGCTTTTAAACACAAGCTGCATTGCAACAAACTTGCGCTTTACTCGAATCTCAAATGTCACATAAGGTCAAAAGTCGTTCGTCATAAATCGAGCCCAAAGGAACTCTTTGCATTATCTTTAAGGGTAACGTTTTCATTTAAGAGTCGATTGCATATGCTTGAGATGGGGATACTTCTTGCTGATTCATTCTGACAAAGGAGCAAGTAATGCGAAAAAACAACAGCCTTTGGCTGTCCATTATATCTTTGATCGTTGCGCTCACGGCACTCACCTATAATACATGGCGTAATGAGCTGACCGAGCATAATCGAAACGTTCGTGCATCGGGGTTTGAAATGCTGCGTGAAGTTGCGCATTTGCAATTACTTGTTGATCGAGCCTATTACTCAGAAAGCGCACAAGTGGTCGACCCTATCGAAGGTTGGAGCCGAGTCAATTTAATTCTTTCACTCAGTCGAGTCATGCCTGATGCGGTACAAAACAACGCGGAAAACCTTAAGCAAACCTGGTCTGAGCATTGGTCTAATATTTACCAGCATAAATCGGCTAATGAAGCAGTAACACAAGCCAACCGACAACTCGAAGCCCAAGTATTACACGCTTTGAGCGCCTTGGATTAGGGGCAGGCTAACGATACAATAGCCACTTGTGTTGCTATCTCCTTTACTCGATGTCGCGCGATTATTGCCTTGTATGCCAATTTCCATTACGTACGTGTATCTGTAACAGTGTCCGTGTTATTGATGAACACCCAGAAGTTATCATCTTGCAACACCCGAAAGAAGTGAACAACAGTAAAAATACGGTGCGCTTAATTCAATTGGTTATGCCGCGTGTGAAAGTGGTAATTGGTGAAAATAAAGATGATTTTAGTGACTTGGCGTATTCGGTAAACCAGTCTACGAGCGATTATGGCTTAATCTTTCCTACAGAGCACAGTCACGACTTTTCGAAATTAAGCGCATCATCGATAGAAAAATCACTCCCGAAAAAATTAATGTTTATCGATGCGACTTGGCGGAAAGCCAAAAAAATGTATCTTTTAAATCCGTGGTTACATCGGTGTTCCAGTTATTCCTTGAGTGCTCTTTTTCCAAGTCGCTATCGGATCCGAAAAGCAAAAGCCGAGCACGCATTGTCGACATTAGAAGCCCTGGCTTTTTGTTTGGAATATTATCAGGTTAATACGCAAAACCTGTATCGGGTGTTCGATGCCATGGTTGAACAACGCATTGCGCTCATGCCGAAAGGTATTAAGCAAAGGTATGAATAAGAAAAACGAGCCACACATTGAACTGACCTCAAAATAATAACTTCAGTTCTTGGTATGCCGACTGTATCTGTTTAAATTTATCGGCGTCACCGCCTTTGTCTGGATGATGGCGTTGGATTAACTTTTGATATTGCCGTTTTATTTTTTCCAGTGTTAACGGCTTTTCACCGGTAAGCTGCAATGTATTGATCGCTTCGGCTTTTCGATCGAGTGCAACATAACGTTTCCAAAATTGCTTTTGCATTTCGGCAATTTTTTCGGGTGCTAAATATAAGTTGTTAATGCTCAAGTAAAATTCAGTAAGCGGGTCGTAGTGTTCCATTTGATTTTTTGCTACGCCGACGGGTTGTAATTCAATACTCATGGCTGAAACAAACAAATGAAATCCTTTTTCCAGCAATGGCTGTTTGAGTTGGTAAAGGTGATGAAACAACCAAAAATGCTTTGGGTAAAGTTGTTCCGGTGCCTTAAGGGGTTGAAAAAACTCTGGAAGGGCTCGGTCAATAATTTTTAGCAGTTCAAATTCACTCAATTTACCGCCATGCGCTTGCAGAGTATCAACGACGAAAGATTCAAAGCATTGCATTGTGCGTATTGTTAATGAGGTTCGTGACTGCTTAATCGAATGATTTTTTCGCTGTCTTTAATGGTTCTGAAAATGCCACGAACCGAAGGTACCGCCGTTAAATCAATTTCAATGGCGTAGAATTCCAGTTTCGGATCCTGAATGAGATTTTTCATATTATTGGATTTGAATAAACTGATCAGCATAAATTTTATCAGTTTTCTATCGGCAACTTCAGCGAGCAGAGCGTCCTGTTCGGGTTTTTCAATTTCACGGACACACCGAAAACGCGGCATTAATTTCGGCATCATACCGATTTCTACCTGAACTTCTTCAACTTCGAAGCCTGCTCTTTCAAACACTGGAAAAGCGGCAGTCACTTCGGCGATGACGGCTTTCAGTTTCTCAACACCTAAGTCTCCCAGCATTTTATTCGGCGGCGCGTCACCCACTTCGCCGGGAGTTGAACGAAAGGTTTCTGTAATTTTATTAAATAATGACTTGAATGGCACAGCGAAAACTCGAACCGCAAAAATTACAGTATTCGTGATTTGTTCACTGATTACAAGTCAGTGCGAGAGAATGGCGAGAAAGTGAGGTAAGGAAATGGGGGCTATGACCCATTAAAGGAGGTTTTATACTGTATATTATTTAAAAGAATGCTGCTTATGGTGTGTGGTTCGGTGGGTAATCAAGCGTAAAGTCAAATGTTTGAGATGAGGGTTGAGGCGTTAAATTTCTCCAGCACACCGAATTGCCCATCTCATCAATGAGAGGGCAATGGAGGTATTAAAGCGATTTAAATGGAATGATGGAAGCTTGTTGCTCGTCATCATCGTCTGCATCACGCTGTGGCGTTGGAAAAACTTCATGATCAAATGCCGTATCACCACCTGCTTCAGGGACACCGATTCGACTAAAATCGCTAAAGTCGTACAGCTCCGTATCCAGTAAATGCGATGAAGCGACATTTCTCAATGAGTTAAAAATTGATTCAATTCGGCCGGGATATTTGCGATCCCAGTCCTTTAACATTTCTTTGATGACTTTGCGCTGCAGGTTCTCTTGTGAACCACACAAGTTACAAGGAATTATGGGGAACTCTTTGAGTTGCGAATAACGAGCGATGTCTTTTTCTCGGCAATAAGCAAGCGGCCGTATCACAATGTGTCGGCCATCATCGCTGCGCAGTTTGGCAGGCATCGATTTCATTTTTCCACCAAAAAACATGTTCAAAAACAGCGTTTCGATAATGTCTTCACGGTGATGCCCAAGGGCGATTTTGGTAATGCCATTTTGGGCGGCCCAATTGTAAATAATGCCGCGTCGTAATCGTGAGCATAGCGCGCAAGTCGTTTTACCTTCGGGCACTTTTTCTTTCACTACCGAATAAGTGTCTTCCTCAATAATATGGAACGGCACTTCAATACTGCTTAAGTAAGCCGGCAACACCTCTTCGGGAAATCCAGGTTGTTTTTGATCAAGGTTAACGGCAACCAGCTCAAATTGCACCGGCGCGTGTTTCTGAAGGTTTTGCAGAATATCGAGCATCGTGTAAGAGTCTTTACCACCCGACAGGCAAACCATGATCTTGTCACCTTCTTCAATCATGTTGAAGTCGGCAATGGCCTGACCGACGTTGCGGCGCAGCTTCTTTTGCAGTTTATTGAGGTTGGTTTTGTCTTTTTTGGACACGGACAGCATGTAACGATTACTTTTTGAGCGATTTTGGGGCGGAGATTATATACTCATTGTTTACAAAATGGCATGCTTGATGTGCAAAATTGACACTGTTTTTGTCATAATTGCCCTCAATTTCTACCGCCAATGCTGTAGTAGTCCCATGCTTGCTAACAAGGAGTCGCTGTGTTGAAACGCCTGGTCATTATTTTAGTCGGTTGTTTACTGTTGCAGTCCTGCGGTCTTAAATTCTGGTACAACCGGCTGGATTGGGTCGTTCCTTGGTATGTAGACGACTTCGTTGAGTTGACCAGTGAGCAAGAGTCGAAGCTGGAGCATCTGATGCTCCTTAAAACAGAGTGGCACCGTAATCAGGAATTGCCCAAATACGTGGATTGGCTGGAGCGGCTCGAAAAGGATATTGAAACCGGTCCTATCGAATCTGTGTACGATGAGCACAGCCGTCAGCTCAGTCGGTTTTACTTTACGCTGGTTGAGGAGTTGGGGAGTGAATTTGCGGGTTTAATGGCCGAGTTGTCTGATCAGCAGGTGAACGAATTATTGGCAACATTGGCCGATGATGATGAAAAAGTTTTACAAAAACATAAGGAAAAAACGGCAGCTGAGATTCTCGAAACGCGGCGGGAAAATATTGAAGATGGATTAAAAGAATGGATTGGGCGATTGTCTAAAACTCAAAAACAAGTCGCACTCAAATGGGCGGAAGAGACTCAACCAACGCTGACTTTGAGAATGGAATATCGAAAGCAATGGCGTGCTGCTTTAGCTGAAGTACTGCCTGTGAAAAATGATGAAGCGAATCACAAATTGAAAGAAATCATAGTTAATGCGCAACAATTTCAAAGTGACGAACTGAAACAAAAATACCAGATAAATCGTGAGCTAACGCGACGCAGCTTGATAGAGTTGTATGCTACCTTGAGTAAAAAGCAAAAACGCAGATTGATCGGTAAATTAAGAGATTATCGAGAAGATTTTTTAGATTTGATTGACGATGGAAAATAAAAAGTATTTCGTCAGGTGTTCACTTAAATCGAATTAAAATTATCACAATTTTGTATACCATTTTCAAAACAAGTTCTGCAGAATGTCATCTCTTTGTCACAACAAAAAATTATCTTTACATCAACCTTCAGTATCGTATACTGAAGAGGCTGTGAAAAGACAGTAGGTGCTGTTTCTGATGAGTAACCTGATGACGAACGTCTTCAAAATACGATAGTCAGAAGTCGCACAGATATTTATGAATTTGCAAGATCGAAGACCTTTCTGTTGTACCTCGTTTTGGCTAATCGTAAGTAGTTTCTGGATTTTCACTGTCTGGTTGGTAGAAGTGAAGGGTGTATACAACTTGCTACCAGCAACGTTAAAAATCTAAATTGGAATATCTCAGGAGTAACATAATGTCAGTAACTACTGGTCAAGTTAAGTGGTTTAACGAAACTAAAGGTTTCGGGTTTTTAGAGCAAGAAAATGGTCCCGATGTTTTCGTTCATTTCAGTTCTATTAAAGCCGAAGGTTTCAAAACCTTAGCCGAAGGCCAAAAAGTACAATTTGAAATCCAAGACGGACAGAAAGGTCCACAAGCTGCTAACGTAGTACCCATTTAATAAGTTCAATTGCGTTATTACTTAGTCGCTCGAAAGCCGCAATTTTTGCGGCTTTTTATTTGCTATATTTCTTTTGGGTCTAATTTCTTCTTCTTTGACCATTCCCGAAACTCGACATACACTTTCTGTATGGGTATCTCACCCCAACTATAATCATCGTCTTATACTTCGGTTATCAATTTGAATGAAAAAATTATGTGACAGTGCCCATTATTTGGAAGCCAACACCATTAAAGCCATGTTGAACCACGAGGGGATTCAAGTTCACCTGCAAGGTGAAGCGCTTGTTGGTGCGCTCGGCGAATTGCCAGCGAATGTTGCTGAAATTTCCCTGTGGGTGTCGGAATCAAACTGGAAAAAAGCACATGAACTTTTGCAATCGTATTATTCTTCGCTGGATAAAACGGGCGTGCATTGGAACTGTTCGGAGTGCGGTGAAGAAAACCCTCCTGCGTTTGAAATTTGTTGGCAATGTCAGTTTCAAAAAGTGAGTTTTGAAAGAGTCAAAAACTAAAGAACGTTTAATGCATTGCGCTTAATGAAAAGCAATATCAAAAGCTCTGATGATCAAAAAACTCAATCGCTTGAGTAATTAAACAGTAAAACGACGAGCAGTACCGTGGTGATAATTAATATGCTCGACGTGGTAGAGCGTGGCTTAGCGAGCTTGCCACCAGGGCGATAATGTTGTTCAAGATATTCAAACAAGTGAGCGGAAATGGATATTGCATGATGAATGAATCGTTTATGAAACCAGCTCACGCCATTCTCCATTTTTCGATAAAACCGATAGAGTGGTCGGCGAATAAACCAATCCGCATCCAAGTTGGTGCTGGTAAGTTCTGGCGGATAAATACCGGAAAGCTTTAACCAAGTAAATGCCAGTGCAGAGAAGAACAACAGTTGCAGTTGGGCAATGATATGACTGGCATCATAGGCCGAATAATCCATTGCAAACGGCAGTAATTGGTAAAACGTTTGTGGCCAAATGCCAATCGCAATGCAAAGCACGGCCGCGATACCCATAGCTACGAGCATGTTCAATGGCGGCTCTTGGGTTCTTATTCCCGAGTCATGAGCGAAAAATGCGAAGAAGGGAATTTTAATCCCTGCATGATGAAACACTCCGGCAGAGGCAAACAATAAGGCCAGCCACATGATGGGGCGTTCATGGATCAAGGCGCTCATGATCATTGACTTGCTCACAAACCCGCTGAATAACGGAAACGCAGAAATCGAAGCGGCACCAATAAGACAAAACACCGTTGTCCAGGGCATGGTTTTGTATAAACCTCCGAGCTCCGAACCATTGATTTTTTGGGTTTGCAACAACACTGCGCCCATGGTCATCATCAACAGTCCTTTAAAAATGGTGTCGGTAAAGGCATGCGCAACGGTACCGTTTAACGCGAGCTCGGTGCCAATTCCGATGCCGCAAACCATAAAGCCTAACTGGTTGATCATGCTGTAGGTCAGCACTCGTCGTAAATCATTTTCGATTACCGCATAAAAAATGGGAAAACACGCCATAACAACGCCGATTTCTATCAAAATTTCAGTACCGGAAAAACCGCGAGCCAGTGCATAAATGCCCACCTTGGTGGTGAAGCTGCTCAAAAATAAAGTACCGGTGGGGCTGCCTTGAGGGTAAGCATCAACAACGACGGCATGAAACAGTGGAAAGGCGCATTTAATACCGAAGGCAGACAGCAGTAGATATCCGGCAACATTGTTTAGCGAAAAAGAATTAAAATCCAAACTGCCTGTTTGTTGAAAATGCCAGATCGTTCCAATCAGTAACAATAAACCCGATAACAGTTGCACATAAAGGTAACGAAACCCAGCGGCGATTTTTTCGGGATGGCCGCGCTGCCAAATGAAAAACAACGCGGTAAACGAAATGAGTTCCCAAAAAATAAAAAGCGTGAGTAAGTCTCCTGCAAAGGTTGCTCCCAACACGCTACCAATATGCAATAAGCCGATAAACATTTCATGTCGTGATCGAAGATGTAAAGAAAAGCACAAACATAAAAACGCAGCGGTCAAAAAAAGATAGCCAAACACGCGGCTTAAATCATCCACACGGATCCATTTCAGCTCTAAATCGAAAAGTTGCAGGGTTAACAAAGTGCCACTGGGTAAATTCATCAACTGCCAAGCGGCAAACAAAGGTAGCACAATGACAAACGGACGTAGAACAGACATCGGCAATCGCAAAATGAACAACGCTGCGACAAAAAAAGTACCGTAAATGGGCCAGTCAGTCAGCGTCATAATACTCTTCCTTGCGCATTACCCACTTTCGTAAACCTTTCGCCAGTATGACTAATAAGACACAAGCAACAAACCCATAGATGCCGTAAAACCCATACCAGGACTCAACAGCGAGCACACTGTGCCGTGGATAAATAAAGTCCACCAAAAATAACAGTGCACAACCGATATAAAGTCCGTAAAGCAAACGCTTAATGTTTTTCGGCTTGTCGAACAGGTCGGTTTTTTTGTTCATGAACGAAGCCTCACTAAGGAAATGAGTTCAAACAGCGAGTTCGGATAGAAAAAAAAGCCGACACAAAACAAGCTGGTGATCAACATAGCGACCAAACACGTTTTTGGCGCTTCCGTTATTGTTTTATCGGTAGGGTCACCTTTGTAAAATGCGGTGGTGACTACGGGCAACAAATACGCTGCGCTTAATAGAGAACTCGTTATCAATAGCACGGTTAACCCAAGCTGCTGGTTGTAAACCGCCGCATTTAATAAATACCATTTGCTCCAGAGCCCACCGGTGGGCGGAAGTCCAATAATCGATAAACTTGCCAATAGAAACAAGCTAAAGGTCACCGGCATTTGGTAGCCAAGACCTTGAATATCACTCAAGTTTTTCTTGCCGGTCATCATGATGATGGCGCCAACACAAAAAAACAGCGTGATTTTGGCAAAACCATGCATCACGATTTGTAAACTGGCACTCATCACCCCTGCACTGTTGAGCAATAAAGTGCCTAGCACCACATAAGCCAGTTGGCTGATGGTGGAGTAGGCAAGGCGCAGTTTTAAATTGTCTTGCCGTAACGCGATTAATGATGCGGCAATTAAGGTGAACCCAACAACAATCGTCAGGATTTTATCGACCTCTAACGATCGTAATGTGTCGATACCAAACAAATAAACACTGATTTTAAGAATGCAAAATACGCCTGCTTTAACGACCGCCACTGCGTGTAACAAGGCGCTTACCGGTACCGGTGCAACCATGGCATTGGGCAACCATCGATGAAAGGGCATCAGTGCTGCTTTGGCAATACCAAACAGGTACAGGCAAAACAGCAGTAAACCCCAAGATGATGACAGTGACCCTTCAAAAATACCGCCAGTAACAAAATCCAATCGTCCGGTCGCCTGCCAGGTGATGACAATCGCCAGCAGAAAGAAAGCGATGGACGTACTGAGTAAAAGTCCGAGGTATATTCTTCCAGCGCGTTTCGCTTCTTCGCTACGGCCATGAGTGACCAATGGGTAGGTGGTTAACGTGAGAGCGTCGTAAAACAAAAACAAGGTTAAGGTGTTGGCGGCAAAAGCAACGCCCATCGTGCAAAACAGCGCCAGTGCAAAAAAGGTATGAAATTGCGTTTGCTGTGGCGTATTTTGTTGTTTGAGATAGCCGAAAGAATATAGGCTGGTGATCAGCCATAGAAAACTGGCCAGTCCTGCAAAAATCAACCCGAGTGGTTCAACATGAAAGCTTAAAGTTAATGTTTGGCTGATGCGACTGACCGTTAATTGAACCTCCTGGCCGGTATAACTTTGAGTGAGTAAAAACACACAAGCGGTTAAGGTTGCTGCAGTCAATAAAACAAAAGCATCCCGCAATCGTGGCGATCGACCCAGCAACGCAATCACCACCGCGCCAATGAGCGGGGTTAACAGACTTCCCGTTAACCATTGAATATCGCTCATTGAACGACTCCAAATAACAGAGCGACCGCTTGTTGGCTTAAATGGTCCGGCAGACTGGGGTCGATCCCAAGGTAAACAATGGCTACGATCATCAGTCCGATGGGGAGCAACAGGTTCAGCGGTGCTTCTTGAACCGTTCGGCTCTCTTGGCTGGGGGGCTGAAAATAGGCGACTTCAATCACCCTCCATAAATAGGCAACCGTGAGTAGAGAACTGGCTAATAAAGGCAGCGCAAGCAGCCAGCCATGAGCATCAATGGCTGCGAGCACCAGGTACCATTTGCTGATAAAACCCGCGGTAAAAGGTACACCCACCAAGCTGAGCCCAGCAATGACCCAAGCCGCCATAGTGAATGGCATGGTACGGCCAAGTCCCGACATTGATTTTAATGTTGTGTCGCCAAGTCGATAAGCGACCGCGCCGAGAATCATAAATAAACAACCTTTGGTCAATGCGTGATTAAACAGGTGCATCATGGCCGCGTGTCCACCAGCCTGGGTATGAAGGCTCAACGCAAAAATAATATAACCACTTTGTGCAATGCTGGAGTAAGCCAACATCCGTTTGATATTGGATTGAAAAATGGCCACAAAAGAGCCGGCAAAGATCCCGGCAATGGCGAGCGGCATAAGCATGTGTTCCAGAGGAATGGTACTGAACAGATGGGAGCCTCCAAATACGGTATAGAACATGCGAAACAAGATATAGATGGCCACCTTACTGGCACTTGCAGACAAAAAGACCGACACCACCGAAGGCGCGTAACTGTAAGCGCCAGGTAACCATTGGTGAAGAGGAAACATGGCGGCCTTAAGTGCAATACTCACCACCACTAAAGCCACAGCAACCTGCAATGTACGGAGTGGAACATCGTCCAGACGCAACGCAATATCATGCATATTTAGACTTCCGGTCATCAGGTATAAAACACCAATACCAAGCAGGAAAAAACACGCACCTATGGTGCCCATTAACATGTAACGAAAAGACGCAAATAAAGCGCGAGGATTGGATCCAGCTGCGATCAGTGCGTAGGTAGTAACGGCGGATATTTCCAGAAACACAAACAGGTTGAAGATGTCGCCAGTAACCGACATGCCCAGAAAGCCGGCGAGGCACAGCAAAAACAACGCGTAAAAATAACCGTGTTTGCTGCGAGCGATTTCTTTGGCAATGATCTTCTCACCGTACAGCAACGTCATAAAAGCACTGCCACAAACGATCAACAACATGAGGGCCGTTAATGCATCGAAATAATATTCAATGCCCACGGGTGCTAACCAACCACCCATTACATAACGGATGGCACCCGCTTGTTGAATTTGCAGCGTGAGGATTCCAGCGATCAAAAAGCAAACCGCAGAGACGGTTAAACAGAACACCCAAAGTAACCGGCTTTGACGAAGCAACAAGCATATCGGCGCTGCCGAAAGCGGTATAACGACCTGCAATACCGGCAAATGCTCCATCAATCCTCCTTATCGAGACATTCCAAAATTTCTTTTTCGTCGATGCTGCCAAAGGCTTTTTGCAGTCGAATGACTAGTGCCAATCCAACAGCGGTCGTGGATACCGCAACAACGATCGCCGTCAGAATGAGGACATGAGGTAAAGGGTTGCTGTAATTGACGCCATCGGCCACGGCAATCGGCGGTAAGCTTTCGGTGTTGTGTGCGATGCTAATAAAAAAAATAAATACGGAGGTTTGCAGAATGCTGATACCGATTAGCTTCTTCATCAGGTTGCGTCGGCTCATTGTCATGTAAAGCCCGAGCATCAATAAAAAAATCACAACCCAATAGTTAAACATCCCCAGAATTTCAGTCATCCCGAAAACATCATTCATCGCTACCTCCATAGAAAATGGTAAACAAAAGCGTAATCACGCAAGCGACAGTAATACCAATACCGAGTTCAATGACAAAAATACCAAGGTGTTGTCCACTCTGTGGTGAGCTTGCTAATGTGTCATAATCGAGAAAAGTCCCCCCGCCAAGTAGCGTCGCGAAGCCAACACCGAGAAACAGCAAAACGCCGATGGCCGCGCCATTTTGCAGGGCGTTAAAGCGGATGGCACGTTCGAGTTGTGAAACGCCAAAAATAAGGCCGTACACGATCAGTCCTGCGGCGAAAATGACACCTGCTTGAAAACCACCACCAGGGCCCAGTTCGCCATGAAACTGAACATAAAGGGCGAACAGCAATATTGCTGGAATCAATATTTTACTGAGAACCCGGACAACCGGGTGCGACTCCATCATCGGTTCGTTCCTTATTTTTTATCGCCTGCCAGTATGAGTAAAACACCGAGGCCTGCGGCAAAAATAACAACGACTTCTCCGAGCGTGTCGTAGCCGCGATAACTTGCAAGCACCGAGGTAACCATATTCGGAATACCAATTTCTTCTGTGGTTTTATCAATGTAATGTTCGGCAACATGGTCCATGGTTTTCTCGTCGTAGGTGCCCATAGGTCGCATGTCGAAAGTGCCGTACACCAGCGCCGCTCCAGTGAGCAATGCGAACAATAAAGGCACCGTTTTGCGCCGATACTTTTTTCCAACTTTGTCAATATGGCGCAGAGTGCCTAGCATTAATGCGGTAGTAACACCGGCGCCAACAGCCGCTTCAGTGAAGGCGACGTCTACGGCGTCTAGCGTGATAAACAGTGTCGCCAACAGCATGCTGTAAACGCTAAAAGTAATAACAGCCACCAATAAATTCGCTAATCGGAGAACGATCAGTGCGGTTACCGAAATTAGGAGCAGTAAAATACTGTTTACGAAGAGTTCGATGAGTCACCTCCTCGTTTTTTCAAAGGGGCTAAGCCACTCGATTGTGCGGCCTTGGCAATCGCGTGTGATGTCATCGGTCCCACAAACAACAAAATCGCGAGAATCAGCAGTAGCTTCAAACTCATGAAAGACAAACCGGCCTCTATCATAAGGCCCATGATCATCAGTGCGATGGCCAGAGTATTGCCGATGCCACTGGCATGGACCCGCGTATAAAAATCTGGAAAGCGGATCAACCCAATGGCGCTAATGACCATTAAAAGGGCGCCGGCAATAAGCAGTAAATCACTGAGCAGTGCCATCATTGGTCCTTAATCCTTGTCAATTAAATGGGTGATGTCACCCCGAATCAACAGACGAAATAAGGTGAGCGCACCAATAAAACCAATGAATACATAAACGAGGGCTATATCAATGTACAGCTCGGGTCTTTCCGTAAAACCCAGCATACAAATTAACAACACAACCTGGGTGGCTATCAGGTTAAGCGCAAGTAAACGATCGTAAATTGTCGGCCCCTGCCAGAGCCGGTAAAGGGTCAACATTAAGGCGAGCAAAAGTATACCTATCGCGGGCCAGAGCATATCAATCCTCTAACGCCGCAACGCGGCTGGCCATGCTGCCAGAAATCAGAGCGGTGGCGCAGTCATCATTGAGAGCATGAACTTCAATATGATCGGGAAAGGTGCTCAAGGTTAAGGTGCCGGGTACCAGCGTTATGGAGTTGGCAAAGGTCACTCTTGCCGCAGGCGACTCCTGTTGGTAGTCGACTTTAATGATTTTCGGTGAAATATTCGGTGAGCGCTGCAAGATGATCCGGCAGATCTGCAAATTGGCCTTAATGATTTCTCCGCTTAGCCAGAGCCAGTACGCGGGTGCTCCGGAAGACAGATGCAGGGGCAACGTTTCCTGATCGATGATGTCGAGCCGAAGGGTAATGAGCACAACAAACAGGCAACTGAGCAGGCCCAGCAAAAGCAAGTGGAGCTGGAAATAGCCGGAGAGCAATAGCCACAACGCCATCAAAGCGAACAGTAAAACCAGACATAACTTTTGCTGATGAGTCGCCATATGCGTCGTGCAATTCCTAAGCGATTATTTATTGAACAAGTATAGCAGGGCAGAAATGCGTTGCTTGGTTGTCGTCTGACCTCCGTATTGAAACTTTTGTCTTCAGCGCGAAAGGTTTGCGCGAGCGCCAGTGGAATCCTATAGTTAATGAGAGCCACGCGCTCTATTTAATTGATCACACCTTTTTCAGGAGCTCATTCATGGCCATATTTCAAAAAGTGCTGGTGGTGTTGAATCCTGATCTAAAAACGCAACCCGCCGTTGAAAATGCAACGGTGATTGCGGAAAAAACCGGAGCCGAACTGGAGCTTTTTGTCTGTCTGTATGACGGTGCTTTGGTCGCCAGTGTTATGTTGGATCACGATCGGTTAGAAGCGGCAAAGCAGCAAATGATCAAAAAATACGAACATTGGGCGGAAGACTATGCCAAGCCATTGCGAAAAGCTGGGCATAAAGTATCGATCGATGTGGTTTGGGAAAGGCCGCGCTTTGTGGGCATTATTCATAAGGCAAAAAATGGCGGTCATGACTTGGTGATTAAGCCGACTCATATTCACTCCAAAACCGCCAGTATGATCATTACCCCAACGTCTTGGAATTTGTTGCGTAAATGCCCAACGCCATTAATGCTGGTGAAAAATGGGCATTGGGAAGCCGGTATGAAAATAATCGCTGCGATCGACCCCATGCAATCGCACGACAAACCCAGCAATCTCAACCATACGGTTCTCAAAAATGCATTAAATATTGCCGAGAAATTCGATGGTCAGGTGCATGTTGTTCACGCGTATAAGGCATTTTTACCGAACCGAAGCAGCCATTCCAACTCGCTTACCGCCGCAACGCACCTCGATGAAGTGAAAGAGCAGCATCAAGAAAAGCTCAATGCTTTTCTTGAAAATTACAACATTCCTCCAGAGCATATCCACTTGCAAGAAGGAGGGGCTGCAGAAGTCTTACCGTTAATGGCGCAAACATTAAAAGCCGACTTGTTGGTGATGGGAACCATTTGCCGAACGGGTGTTGCCGGCATGTTAATTGGTAATACCGCCGAAGAAATTCTCGATCAAATCGATTGCAATGTGCTTGCGCTTAAACCAGAAGGGTTTCAGTCGCCGGTCGTTTGAGGGATCACTCTTGTTTATCTTCACAATCTTTCAAACGATTGATGGCGTCAGGATGTGTTGGGTAGCGTTCCAAAAACTTTTTAAACGCGCGCGCCGCCTCTTCGAATTGATGAAATTCCTGGTAGATATACCCCAAATTCAAATGGGCGCTGGGAAAGTCTTCGCCGTGCAATAACGTTTTGTTATAAGCATGAATGGCGTCTTCCAATTGATTGTCATGCGCGTATAGCCAGCCTCGGTTATACCAGGCCGATTGCGATTCGGGTGAAATCGTTAACGCAATATCAATCAGCTGCGCGGCAAGTTCAAAGTCGCTGTTATGCGCTGCCGCCGCCGATAGAGTGACCAACTCTTCTTCGCGCCAATCCGGTAACCGATGTTTTGCGTTACTGTTTAGCAGTGCCTGAGATGTGGTCAGTCGCGCATCTGGTGCTTCTTCCGGAATATCGTTAACAATGGTGTACACAAAATTCAGGTAGTGGCACTCGCAAATTAAACCGGCGCGATAATAATAGATTTCATCGTGTTGCCGTTGTGGGCCAGAGTCTCCCGAGACAAACAGTCCTCGTTTACCACAGGATAAACACAAAACTTGTGACGGTATTTGATTACGTTCGTTGATTGACTTGGGCTGAAAGGCAAAGGTCAAAGAAAGGCCTTTACGTTGCAAAGGCGTGATGTTTCGCAATTCTTTCATAGGGGAAAAAAGCGTTGACCGATGTCAGTCAACGCTCCAGTCGTCGGACCTAGGTCTCTGAAGCCAATACCGCAGAAGGTTTGATCAAACACTTCACGGTGATGCCCCAATGACTCTTGTAGTCCATGGTGACTTTTTGTTTTACGTTTAAACGCCAAATGTTCAATGACACATCGGTTTCGCTTTTCAAGTCAAAATCAGCGGTAATATTGATTTCAAATGAATATTCCGCAATAGTCATCGGATCGGCACCGGAAGACATTGCTGCCTGAGCTACGCGAGCGGCTCCGGCAAATGCGACAATGTATCCCGATAATTGTGCTGCATTGGCCATGTCACTTTCCTCATAGGTTGATTAACGTTACTGCTTCCTTGAGTGAATTCAAAGCAAGCTTTAGAGCGTGTTTATCTTTCATTTACCGTCGCAGGTGTAACCGAGTTTTTTCTTGCTCCTTCAGTAAGTGTTTTTAGCGAAGCAGGGCGAGTGATTCATTGTTTTTATCGGCTTTATCTTTGGCGTCGCACAATCATTTGCATCCGTGCCGTCGAATGAAGCTAACGGGATCGTAGTTGGGTAAAAAAAGGTATCAAACCCCGCTCCTCACGCTGAGTCAACGCTTCATTTAACGGTTAACGTTTCAAACACACCCGTGATGACAAATGAAAGATAAACACGCTCTAATGGTTTAGAAGTTGAATAGCGCCGCAACAAGTTTAATTTGAGATTCTTCTCAAACTGAGCTAAGTAGGAAATTGCTGTCAACGTGCATCTCAATAATCGCACAAAAATAATGATCGCTTTCGGCTTTTTTACTATTGCATATTGGCGTTGGAGATAACCACGGTTTGGCGGCTTGAAGGCATAATTTTCCTGTGCTATACCCAATAGCGTCATAATACAAATGAACCATGAATCGTAACACTCAGCTTAAACCTGGACAGTTATTTAAAGAGAGATTATTGCCATGAGTGAATCCAATAGTGAATCCAATATTGATGAATCGGAAATTGAAAAAGAACTGCATCAACTGTTTGTGGCACTGCATAACACATTACAACAAGCCAACCAGCAAATTGAAAATTCAGACAGCCGCTTTCGTTATAACATGGATGAAATTGAAGTGGAGTTACCGGTTCAAATTAAATTTAATCAAGAGGCGGAACGGCATGGCCAAGAAGTCAATCCCTTTAAAATAAAATTAGCGGATAAAACGAAAATTGATCCGAAAGTGAGTAAACCCGTCAATGATCTGATTAAAGAAAAGCAGGTGATGTCAGAACTTGGACGCATTCGCGTTAAATTCACCCGCGATCAAATTGCCTGAGTTTTAATAACCGACTGAAAGCTTGAAAGGATATTTCCGTGAATCAATCAATTCGCACTAAGCATCCGTTAGATGGATTGTCGTTACGTTTTGCTTATCAACCGAAATCGACAAAGCAACTGGAAAGTATAACGGGCAATCATCCTTGTTTGGCCTGTCAAGAAGTGGGGCAGTTTATTACCGGTGATCTGGGTCCACAAAAAAAGCTTGGCACACTCATGTATTTTCGCGGCGCAATGAAATGTCAATGCGGATTTATGAACTTTGCTTACGTTGCGGTAAACGATTTACCAGAGCATCAAAACGCGTTAGCGGTTTCGGTGCAAGAAGCTATTGCCGAAGAAGAAAAGCAAGGCTCTTTACCGAGCTATATGATGGAGGAACTGTTGCAAAAGTCAGCGGCAGCCGCGCACAAAGAAGATTTTTCACAAGCAGAAACCTACATTCAACAGTGCCTGGAAATCGATCCGGAAAACCAGGCAGCACTGTATAATTTAGGTTGGTTGTGTACTAAACGGGCCGCAATCGATGAAGCCGTCAATGCGTATACCCGCGTTGAGCAAATCGGAGATGGCTTTCCAAGTGCCAGTTTAAACTTGGGTTACATTTTTCAAGAAGCGGGCGATTATCAACGAGCGGTTCAAGCCTACCGTAAATTTTTAAATCAATACCCAAATCATATGGATGCGCGTAATCGTTTGTCTCAGTGTGAAGTGAAACTGGCGGGGTAAACGGACATAGAGATTCGATGAATGATCACCAGCAATGAGCATGTGTTATCGCATGCGATTTTGGAGTACTCCATTGAGGTGATTCGACCTTCAAGCCCTGCTTTGGCGTTAAAGCTACGTAACGTGATGCAAACACAGGCTTACCTTCACCCACTGCAAATGTTAGAGCAGCAGGTTTTAGACGAATCGGAAGTTTTGCTTTTAATCCGCACGTTTTCACAGCAAGGACGCGCACAGTTAGAGCAATGGACCGACTTTGAAAATAAAGAGTTAAAGGAACAAAGCGCATTGAGTGCTTGGTTGGAGTACGCGCGTCAATTTCTTTTGCACACCAATTGAAAAATTTTGATAACCTGTACTCTCATTTATTTGCTTAAAGGTTGAAACAATACCTTCCGGAGTCGTACTCGTTCCATGCAATTATCAAATCCCGAACTGTTAAAAACCGGTGCCTATATTAATGGCCAATGGCAAGACTTTGAGGAACAATTGTCGGTGATGAATCCGGCGACGAACACCTGTATCACTCAGGTGAGTAAAGCAGACGCAACGGCAACGCTTAGTGCAATAGACGCGGCCTATCGGGCGCAGATGAAATGGCGACAGCTGAGCGCAAAACAACGATCGGCCGCTTTGCGCCGTTGGTATGATCTCATTATGGAGCATCAAGACGATTTGGCGATACTACTTACCAGTGAACAAGGCAAGCCGCTGAAGGAGGCACGTGGTGAAATTGCGTATGGAGCCGCTTATGTTGAATGGTTTGCTGAACAAGCAAAGCGCATTACCGGCGATACCATTGAGCCGCCCACGCGAGACAAACGACTGCTCTGCATTAAACAACCGGTAGGCGTTGTTGCTTGTATCACGCCTTGGAATTTCCCCAATGCGATGCTTGCGCGAAAAATTGCGCCAGCATTAGCGGCAGGGTGTGCCGTTGTGTGTAAACCGGCATCACAAACGCCGCTTTCTGCTTTGGCGTTGGCAGAGTTAGCTGAGCGTGCTGAGATCCCAGCCGGGGTGATCAATATGGTTGTTGGCGATTCCGCTGAAATTGGTCCTGTACTTACGCAAAGTAAAAAAATAAACAAGCTAACGTTTACGGGCTCAACCCAAGTTGGAAAACAATTAATGGCGGAATGCGCATCGACATTAAAACGAGTGACAATGGAACTCGGTGGTAACGCGCCTTTTATTGTTTTTGATGATGCCGATATTGACGCTGCGGTTGAAGGATTAATGACTTCAAAATTTCGAAATTGTGGTCAAACTTGTGTGTGTACCAATCGCGTTTTACTACAAAAAAATATTGCATCACAATTTACGGAAAAACTTATCAATGCCGTTAAAAGTAAACTTGTTATTGGCGACGGTACTCAAAAAGGCGTCACCTGCGGTCCGTTAATTTCAAAGTCTGCAAAGGAAAAAATAAAACAGTTGGTTACCGATTCCATTCAGCAAGGCGCAAACGTAATCTATCAAGACGATTCACCGTCCGATGACGGCTGCTATATGGGGCCGGTTATTTTAAATCAAGTGACGAATGACATGCCGGTGGCAAAAGAAGAAATTTTTGGCCCTGTTGTGCCAATCATTACGTTTGAAAAAGAGCACCAAGCCATAGCAATCGCCAACGATACTCCGGTTGGGCTGGCGGCCTATTTTTACAGTCGCGACATTGGCCGTGTGTGGCGTGTGAGTGAAGCATTAGAGTACGGCATGGTCGGGATCAACGAAGGCATCATTTCCAATGAAATGGCGCCCTTTGGTGGCATTAAAGAGTCCGGTTTTGGCCGTGAAGGATCGCATTATGGTCTGGAAGACTATCTGGAAATGAAGTACTTGTGCATGGGAGGCATTCACCACTAGCCTCGCAAAAGGTTAACATTTCGCAGCCCTATGCAAAGATGAACTTTGGCATAAGAAATAAAAATGTGTTTGTTATTTTCGTTTAAATGCATTGTTAGGTAAATCTGTTTTATATTCCTTTTTTTGTGTGAAATATTACACATTTCGAATTTGCGATATCGACTCACTCGTCAACTGCCTGTATAATCGCTCAAATTTTGGTCGATACCACAGTCGTAGCTTCTAATAAGGACAGTTTTGGGGTACCAGCCTGAAGTATCTTCCTTAAACAATCGCAAAATCATCGCTGATTAACGTTGTAGCTTTTCTAAGTTATCCAATAAATTCTCGCGATTGAAAAAACACAAACTCCTTTACGAGTTAACAAAAATCATCACGATTAAGCAATCAATCCTTTAGAGGACTTTGAATGAATAAAGCAGTTCAACTGGTTGTAGCCGCTGTTGCTACCGTACTTTCTGGCAACGCGCTTGCGGTTACCAATCCTACTTTCACCTGGAGCACCAGCACGCATAATGAAATTGTTGGTGACTTCGACGGCAACGGCAAGTCCGACAGCTTTATTCAATCCAAAAACAAAGGTGGTACTTCAGGCATCATGCCTACTAGCACCACCGAAAATATCGACTCTCCTATTTATTTGCAGTGGACCAGTAACCACCCACAAATCACAAGCATCGACGATTGGAGTGCTGAAACCTACAGCGCTTACGCATCAAATTTAAACAGTATGCCTGGTGATGAGCTGTTATTGCTCGGTCAAAAACAAATCCTATTAATTCATGGCGACGTTGTCACACCGATTGTGTTGTCACCTTCAGTTTCGAACGCCATCGTTTCTTGGACAGCGTCTGGCAACGCAAGCTATTCCGAAATTGACCTCAACATCAACGCCGACGATTACAAAGTTTCCTTTGCTGACTTTAATGGCGATGGTCATAACGAAGTGTTTTTGCAATCCAAGTTTTCATCGCAAGACTCTTACGTGATTGGTGGCGACGGCAGTGTGTTTCAATCGTTAAGCAATGGTTATTTGGGCGTTGACTGGTCAACAAACTCCACTATTGAATTCATCGATGAAAACGGCGACGGCCGTATGGACATTAAAATTACCGATGCCAGTGGTAATGTATCGATTTTGTACGCATCGACTAGCGGCACCTTTGTATCTAACCCGGTTGAATATACGCCTGAGTATGCAAAGAAGTTCAGTGGTACATTAAGTGCTGATACGTTAACGACTGCAGAGCCCACGGCATCCGATACTGTGGGCGCACTGGGAGGGCAAGCGGGTGTTTCCGGCGGTGCTGCCAGTTACACGATTCCTATTGCTATTCCGCCTGGTCGTAATGGGATGCAGCCATCGGTGTCGCTGAATTATTCTTCCCGAAGTGGAAATAGTATTGCTGGGGTAGGTTGGGGCCTAAGCGCAAGTACTTCATCGATTCATCGCTGTGGGCAAACACACGCACAAGATGGAAAAAACCTGTCGGTTACTTATTCTGCCAGTGGCGACCGCTTGTGTTTAGATGGACAACGATTAATTGTAGTGAGTGGTATTTATGGCGAAAATGGCGCAGTGTACCGCACTGAGCTCGATAGTTTTGTGAAAGTTACTCAAAACTTCGATATTAATTCCTCTACCAGTTACTTCGTAGCCCAACAAAAAAATGGACGCACTTCTTATTATGGAGGCTCAACATCTGGGATCAGTAATGCTCGACACATTGCCGGTGGTAAAACAGAAGTACTTTCATGGGCACTTGAAAAAGTCGAAGATCCCTCGGGCAACACCATTCACTTTGATTACAGCCAGTACGGTGAAGGTGAACATTTAATATCAGCAATCTATTACACCGGCGAAAGCAGTACCCAGGGCACCCGCAAAATCAGCTTCACTTACGAATCCCGTCCCGATGCCAGTGTGGCATTTTTGGCTGGAGGAAAAACCGAAAGCACCCAGCGCTTAAAAAGCATTGAAACTTTCGTTAATACCAGTGATCGCGTGCGTCTTTATACGCTCGAATACGGCACCAGCAGCGCAACTCAGCGTAGCTTGCTAAGCAGCGTGCAAGAGTGTTCTTACTCCACCGGTACCAAAACCTGCTTGCCGAAAACGGAATTTAATTGGCAAGACAGTGCGATTCAACTGGAAATGAAAAAAGTGAATGGCCAGTTAAGCCCACTGATAAAAATGTTGTTCAAAACGCTGGGTGATTTGGATGGTGATGGCATTAAGGAAGCAATGACCTACGAATACGCCTGGTCAGGTGCGGAATTAAAACTGTACCGACTGTTTTCGCTCAACGCCGACGGTAGTGAAATTTGGAGTTTTGAGTTTGGCGAAGACGATATCGATTTGGCGATGTCGCTTTGGTCTGGCAATTACCTCGACCTCGATAACGATGGCGTTTCCGAACTATCGCGCGTAGTCGACAGCGGCCAGGGGAAAGAAAACGTGTTTTATCGCGTGGTGAACACCAATGGCACTATCACGCTCGAGGAAAAGTTTCGAACACAAATTTTTTGGTCGTCCACAACCGGCAACTTACTAAGCGATATATATTTGTACCTGGGCAAATACGCTGACATCGACAACGATGGCTTGATTGATTACATCGCCAGTGCTCCAGATTACAGTAATAATAAGATTGATATTAAGCTTTGGAAAAACATCGGTACGGCAAAGTCACCCAGTTTTGCCGATCCTGTAATTAAAAAATCGTACAGTTACGATCCAACAAAAAGCAGCCGCAAAGTGACTTTCAGCCACTTAGATGATCTAAACGGTGATGGCTTGTTGGATGTTTTTCTGGACGATAAAACCTGTTACTCAAACCTTCATGGCGTGTTGATTCAGGATCAGGAGAATAACTTTACCGAAACGTCTTTTGAATCGATGGGGATCAGCTCCAACAACCACCCCAAGTACGTGTATCACCAATGGGTAGATATTAACGGCGATGGGTTAAAGGATTATTTGTTTGTACCCAAAAGTGGCACGCACACTTGGTATTATCAGTTGAATAACGGCGGCTCGTTTGAGTCGGCTGTGAATACCGGAAGTACCGCTGGGTTTATTGATGAGAAACTGTATAACCAATCGCCCAATGATAAGTGCGGACAAACGGTTGGAACGCACGTACCCAAGTTTGGTTCGCTGATCACCACTTCGGACTTGGACAGCGACGGCCGTTCGGAATTGATATTACCTATTAACCAAGAACCCGTCGTAAAGTACTGTATCAGTCGCACAAGTTGGAACGCTCAAAACAACACGACTTTTACATTGGCGAGGAGAGGTAATGAGAACTCCTTATCGGTTAGAGAAAATATTATTGATGTCGTTGTTGTCGCCCAACATATTCCTACTGACTTGCAATTTTGTGCTCACTCCGGCGGCGATGGCGAGCTGTACCAAAAGGGATATGGTTCAACCGATCAAAGCGTTTATCAGGTTAAGCCGTACGAGTTTCGATATAACGCCAGCACCAAAAAATACTCGCTGGTCGCTTCATTGGGACAAACACTTCTGAAACAAAAAGGGTTGAGTCACAAAAATCCGTGGAACATCGATTTGTACGGTGATGGGTTAAGTGACATGGCCATTACCATGCACTCAAATTTAGACAACTTGAATGCTACACCTGATATCAATGACCGCGGTTATTATTTTTACCACAACAAAGGCGCTGCATCGAACAGCAGTGAATACGCTAAAGCGCCCGATTTACTGAAAAAAGTCACCAACGGTTTATCGATAGAAAGCGAGTGGGATTATGCGCCACTCACTTCCAAAGCAGGTCGCAGTGCAAGCGAACCCGCGCTGTATGCAGTAAAAGACATTAACGATCCTAACCGTTACGTCGATGACAATCATTTCTACTTCACCTCGTCGATGTTCGTGGTATCGAACTTCAAACAAAGCAATGGCATTGGTGGAAATAACAGTACACGTTATTCGTATCGCGAAGCGATGTTTAACAACAAAGGCCGAGGCTTCCAAGGGTTTCGCAGTATCATAGTCGATAGCCCCGACGGCACTCGAACCGTCACCGATTTTCATCAAAAGTTTCCATTTGCTGGTGAAACTGAAGCGGTTCGTCGCTGTTTAATTGCAGATAACGATGAAACCTGTACCTCGTCTCCACTTTCAAAAACCGAAGTGTATTATCACACCGTTAAAACGCACGATGGTGAAGACCAACAAGACACACACTGGGTGTTTCCTGCAAAAACGGTAGCGGTTGAAAACACACTGAGTTTACCGCGAACTCAAAAGTCGCAAAGTCTGGCTTATGTGGGCACAACCGAACCCACTATCGATAGCAGCACTGGCTTGGCAAATGTAAGCGCATCCGCTTACGACGATTATGGGAACATTTTACAGTCGACAAAAATTGTGGAGGGTGGATTCGGCAAGCAACAATCGGAAACGGTGAATGCTTTTTATCCGCACGATACCAACAATTGGTGGGTGAATAAATTGAAGTCCTCCACGGTAACCACCAAAGCCTTGAGTGAGACATCCAGTTCACTGATTTACGATGCCACGTTGGACAATGACAAAACCGTTACCACCGTTATTGACACTTACGATGAAACCCAGCGTTTACCCACGAAGGTGAAAACCACACCGTCGACGGGTAAATGGACGCAAGTAGAAACCGAATACAACGCACATGGTTTGCCTATTAAAGTGACCACCACGGCACAAGATGAAACCCAATCGCGTTGGGTTGAAACCGCCTACACCGATGACGGCTACTTTGCTAAAACGGTGACCAATGCAAAAGGGCATTCCTCCAGCACGGTTATCGATGCTCGTCATGGTCAGGCAACGTCGGTAACGGATGCTAATAGTAATACGGTATTGACCGATTACGACCCCTTCGGCCGAGTCGAAAAAGTGTCTGCCGCAGGTGTACCCGATGGTTACACCCGTTACTACTGGTGCAACAACTGCGACTTTACCGACAGCAACGTAAAATACAAAGTGGTGACCTCTGCAGCGGGCAACCCAGAAGTCACGGAATATCGCGATGCATTGAATCGGCCGCTGTACACCCGCACTCAAGGGTTCGATGGTTCCTACATTTACCAGCGAGTCACCTTCGATGCTTTAGGTCGTAAAACCTTTGAATCGATGCCGTCCACCAGCACCAGCGAAAGTAAAGGCACGCATTACAACCAATACGACGCTTTGGGCCGCTTAACCCAAAAAGTGGTGGACCAAACCTACGGTAAAACCATGCAGGTGGATTACACCTACGCCGATGGCAACGCGTACCGCACCAAAATTGTGTTGAACAACGACGCCAACAAAACCCTGTATCGTACCCACAGCGGCACGGGCCAGTTGATGCAAACCACCGACGCCAATGGCAGCGTCACGCAATACGCGTACGATGGTTTGGGTAATCCCATTGTGTTGCAAGACGCCAACGGCGCAAAAATTACCGTCACCTATAACGCACTGGGTCAAAAACTATGGGTTAACGACCCTAACATGGGCAACAAAACCTTCACTTACACCGGTTTTGGTGAAGTGGATACCGAAACCGATGCCAAAGGCCAAACCACCGATTACGATTACGATGTACTGGGGCGTTTAACTTCTCGCAAAGTGAACAACGTATTGGAAGCGAGTTTTGCGTTTGATACCGGAACCAAAGACAGCGGCGGCGTGTGCCTGGGCTTGCCGGCCAGCGAAACCGTGGCGCGCACCGGTGAAAACTTCACGCGCGAATACCGTTACGATACCAAGTGCCGGCTCAAACACACCGACACCCAGATTGATGGCGAAACCTTTACGGTAACAGCGTACATCGATGACAATTTTGGCCGCACCAAAGGGATGACGTACCCCACCGGACTCACCGTGGCGTATGAATACAACGACACCGGTTATTTAAAGCGCACTTACAACGCCGCTACCAATTATACCTATCGTCAAATCGATGAAATGGACGTCACCGGCAACTGGATAGGCGCCTCCATTGCTAACGGAAATGCCGCGATTGACCGCTCTTTCTTCCCAGAAAGCGGGCAAATGAGCATGACCACTTTGTCGAGTGGGGCGAGTGATCTGCAAAAAGTATTGTACGAGTACGACGATTACGGCAACTTGACCCAGCAAGATGTGTATAACTATTTTGTGTCCGCCACTGACCACACGTCGGAAGCTTACAGCTACGACAACATGCATCGGCTCATCACCAGCGCGCTCAGCATCAATCGCACCAGTGGCCAAACCATCCATTACGCTTACGATGCGGTGGGTAACTTAAAGAAGAAAACCGACTTCAGCGCCAACGATGCCAACGCCTACAGCTACCTGGCGGTGGGCACCACACGCAGTGCAAGCAACGGCTGGGCGGGCCCGAATGCCGTGCGCAGTGTACAGCTCGCCAACGGCAGTACCCGCACCTACAGCTACGATGAAAGCGGCAACCTTACCAACGATGGGTTGCGCAGTATTTCGTACAATGCGTTTAATAAACCGGTGCACATTGGTACCAGCAGTGGAACAATCAACCCGAAACTCGACAGTCAAACCACTGCGGCAAACGACGCCTACTTTTACTACGGCGCCGATCAAATGCGTTATAAGCAGGTGAAAACCAAAAACGGTGAAACCACCACCACGCTGTACATCGATAAAGTGTTTGAGCGCATTATCAAGCAAACCACCAGCGGCACCGAAGTTGAGAAAAAGCACTACATTGGCGACATTGCTGTAATCACGGAAAAGTCCACCAGTAATTACTCAATAGGTTATTTCCATCGCGACCGTTTGGGATCCATGACCGCCATCGTTAACGAACAGGGTACCGTTATTGAAGGCCACAGCTTCGACGCCTTTGGTCGCCCACGGCAACAAAACATGGCCGACAGTGCGCTAAGCATTTTAGGCTCCAATGTGACCACACGCGGCTTCACCGACCATGAGCACCTGGATGACAGTCAGTTAATTCATATGAACGGAAGAGCCTACGATTATAACCTCGGACGCTTTCTGAGTGTTGACCCCTTTATTCAAGATCCGGGTAATTCACAAAGTATGAACCCTTACAGTTACATTTTAAATAATCCGCTGGCGGGAACGGATCCGAGTGGGTATTTAAGAGTTTGCGATACATTTGTTATATGCACTACGGAGCAAATTCTAGATAAGAATTACAATAAAGAAATTGACCCATATAAAGGAAGAGAAGCGGTACAGAAACAGGCTGCGAAGCAATTGGTTTCCGCTAGTACAGGAGAAGCACCGGAAAATATCGAAATTGAAGAAGTTGAGTATGATGAAAATTCAGGTAAAGTAAATATCATATATTCTGTTACTGGTGGGACTGAGTATATAGCCCCCAGTGGGAAATATGTAAGTCTCGATGAACCTCAACAAAGAGATGATCATGAAAGCTCCGATAGTCCAAGTAATAAGGGGGCGTTAAATATTGTCTTAGTTAATGAGAAAAAGGATTTTG
>NZ_JBUZOU010000026.1:0-37179 GCF_055326765.1 Pleionea sp. WD8-19
CTTGTTATTGGATTTTGGCGGATGTTTGGAACGCTTCGGCCCCATCGATTGCGCAACTCCACCGGAAAAAGGACAAACCATCAAACGTGTTAAAGCATGTGAAAATTGTCAGGAGTTGGTCAGCCTATACGCGATTAAATGCAAGTTTTGCAACTTTCAATTTCAACCCCAGCCGGTTCGTATTTGTCCAAACTGCGAGCATGAAAACGCGCCTTGCTCAACGCACTGTAGCGCTTGTGATTTGATTTTCGTGACTCATTCTTTCACTGCGCAACCTGGAGCGGTTTTAAGCAACCAAGGCAAACCCGAATACTTTCAGGTGGCGCGAACCTATTTACACAAAATCAAAGATGGAAACCGCGCTTATTTGCAAATGGCGTTTCAGTCTCTCGATGGAATGAAACTCGCCTACAAAAGTTTTTATTTTGGTTACCGAGGGGCTGCAGGACGAACCGCACAAAGGGATTGGAATGCACTCACTCTACCCAGCATTAAAACGCCACAAACTGCAAAACATGCCATCGAGCTTTTTAACACTCGTCCAATTTTAAAACCGATTGACGGAGTGACTGTTGATCCGTTTTTACCACACAAAGCCGCCATTAAAATCATCTATGAACACGAGGAACGTATATGTTAAGTACCGAAACTCAAGCATTGCGCGAACGACTCAACAATGTAACTGTTGCACCCAATCAGAATGAAACAATAGCCACGAACCAACGTGATGCCGCGAATGATCGACCAACCACAAAAGCCTTACTGGACGCAGCAGAACGCCAAGCAGTACGAGAAAGCCCCATACGCGGCCATTTAGGATTCTCAGAAATTGGTGAAGAAGACACTCGCACCTTATGGCTAAAGTTTCGTTGGTGTTTGCCCAACAAACCTGAGCCTCGTATCAATCGTATTTTTCGAATGGGTGATTTTGTTGAAGAGTTCTTAAGTCAACGGCTCGAAACCATTACCAATGAAAGCGCACGCGAAGCGGGTATTCAAACCGATGTAACAAAGCCGAAAAAACCGCACTTATCGGTTTATTCCGTTAATCCCAATACCGGTAAACAGTTTCATTTTTCGGAAGACTTAGGCGGTCATTTCGGCGGCTCGATGGACGGTGTGGGTTATGGCTTTCCAGAGCTGCCTGAAAATACATGGGCTGTTGTAGAATACAAAAGCGCAAATGATGATCGTTTCAAACAATTTGCAAAAAACGGTTGCCGTTCTACCGAGCCAAAATATTGGGCACAATGCCAGTGCTACATGCATAAAACCAAACTGAAACACGCCGTATTTATTGTGTATAACAAAAACGATTCGGATTTGTATATTGAAGTCATCGATTATGATCCTGATGCCTGGTACACCTTCTTCGCGCGAGCTGAAGCGGTAATGGATGATCGACTGCCCGAATCGTCCTACCCGCACCGCAATCATTATGAAATCAAAAACTACAAATCAGAAGAGTATCATGTTATTTTCCAAAATAACATCGAACAATTCAGCCTTTTTCAACCAAATTAATATCGTACGCTCTTTCGATTCTATAACGCTAATTTGGTAAACTGAATTTCCTTGTACAATTTCGACCTTTGGATAATCGGTCGATTTTTATGCAGTTGTTTTTTTCTACCCTCTCGGAACTCGATTCTTTCACTCATTCCCTGAATACCCTCTCAAAAGAAAATGCTTGTCAGTTTTGCCAACAAAATGACCAGTGGGTTTCTCATGGCTTTATTTATAAACAGCTCAGTTATCGTCAGAGGAATATTGTCGGTAAGCGAATTTTGTGCAGTCCCCACGGTAATCACTCAGGTTGTGGTCGTACCCGACAACTTTATCTTGATACACAAATCCCAAGGCGGCGTTATTCGCTTCAGACTCTGTTCGCTTTTGTCCTGGCGTTGCTCCATGGTATGACGGTCAAAGCCGCCTGGTATCACGCCATCGGTCATGACCGAACGGAACCTCGACAAGCATGGCGTTGGCTGACTGCGTTAATGAAGCGGCTGGGGGCCTTTCGACTCAAACTGAAACATCGTGTCGAACCAAGCTGCCAGCTTCGAACCCGACGCCTTAGAATGTTATTGCCAACACTGCAGGAACTGCTTCAGTCATTGCCTGATAAGAGCACCTTCCAAAGCACGTTGCAAATGCATTTGTGTTAATGCTTTCACCACCTCTTTGCCATTTTATGCGCGTCTTTTGGCCGCCTTAAACCTACCGACTGCGGTCATTTGATCCAGCCACAAACTTTGTCACTCGAACCCTTATCCAATCGGTCATAGTCTTCCGGCTCCTCAACCAACGGGAGAAATCGTACATGTCTGTTTATGCCAAAAATCCACCGCTGGAGATCCGCTTGCGCGTATTAGCGGCGGTGGATTACGCCCCTGGCTTGTCCATTCGCGACCGCATCAAATCGGTCAGCCAACAAACCTTTACCGACACACAAACCGGTGCTCATTATCGCTTCACCTGGCGCACCATAAGCACCTGGCTTTACCGTTATAAAAAAGACGGTGTGACCACGCTGGAAAAGAAAATGCGCTCCGATAAAAATGTTCAACGCAAAGTACAAGTCGCTGAATTGGCCGAAGCGATTAACGATGTGTTGCCACAACTGAGTGTGAACAAGGTCGGGAAAATACCAAAGAGTACCCTCTACCGCTGTCTGCTGGAGAAAAACTATTTCTCTCGCAAACAACTGGCTCCCACCACCTTTTATCGTTTTATTCGGGAAAACGATTTACTTAATTTAGAAACAACGAAAAAACTGCGTTCCTCCTTCGCCATGCAGTACGCTAATGAATTATGGCAAGGGGATACC
This sequence comes from Pleionea sp. WD8-19, assembly GCF_055326765.1. Taxonomy (NCBI): domain Bacteria; kingdom Pseudomonadati; phylum Pseudomonadota; class Gammaproteobacteria; order Oceanospirillales; family Pleioneaceae; genus Pleionea; species Pleionea sp. WD8-19. The sequence continues at coordinate 2,831 of NZ_JBUZOU010000026.1, forward strand.
CTGTATGGACCCTCGATCAAACAGTCCGACGGCAAATGGCGTAAAACATTTTTAATTGCCTTCATTGATGACGCTTCCCGCGTCATCACTCACGCGGAATTCTTTTATCGTGACAACACCGATAACATGATTGAAGCGTTTCGCACGGCTCTGTATAAACGCGGGAAACCCGAGCGATTATATTTTGATAACGGGGCGAATTACACCTCCAAAGAAATTCTGCAAGCCTGTATTCGGCTTAACATTCGCTTATCGCACGCCCCCATTCGGGATGGTGCTGCAAAAGGTAAAATTGAAAGATTTTTTAGAGGATTCCGTGACCGCTTTTTAGTGATGCATCAACAATTCAGTTCACTGGAACAACTCAATGAACGGACTCAAGACTGGATTGAAAATCATTACAACAACCAACCCCACAGCAGTATTCAGATGAAACCTTTAGATCGCTTTAATCTCGATGCCAGTCGCATTCAATACCTGACGTGCGATGAGGTGACCGATGAAGTCTTTTACGTCGAACACAATCGCAAAGTCTCTAACGTCAATGTATTTTCCATCAACAACCAAAAATTTGAATGTCCTGTTGATCTACGCGGTAAAACTATTCAGGTACGCTTCGACAGAAACTGTCGCGACCGCTTCATTGTTTACTTTAACGAACGCCGCATGGGGGAAGCATCACCGCTTAACCTTTACTTCAACGCGCAACAACGCCGAACTCAATAACTTTACAACAAAGGACATATCTACATGATCAATGCCATATGGGGCATCGCACACACACCCTTTAAACGTGAGTTCAGCGACCTGCTCCCTCAACAAAAACATATCTTCGACATCATTAACATTCACGCCAAACAAGGCGGATTCTCCGTTATCATCGGCGAGCCCGGTGTCGGCAAAACCGTTTTACGAGAACACATCGAAGCGCTTGATAAACAGCGGGAATTTGCCGTCGTCTCTTGTTCTCGCACCTTACACACCTATCGCCAAATTATATGGCAACTGGCCGACGCCTTTAAATTGGAAACCACGGAAAAAAACATTGAAAACGATTTAATACAAGCGGCCTTTAATCACATTCAGGAACGAAAAACCCTTTACGTGTTAATCGATGAAGCACACTTACTGGAAGTGTCGGTACTGCGTAAATTACGCCTGCTGTTTGAGCGTTTTCCCAAACATCATAACCTGATTTTATTCGGTCAAACCGCGCTACTGCATTACCTGTCGCTCACTACCAACAAAGACATCAAAAGTCGCATTACTTACTCAGCGACCATTAAACCACTCAACGACGAAGACATGGAGCGTTATATCGTCAAAGAACTGGAAAAAGCAAAAATGGGCATTAACACCTTTGATGAAAATGCACTGGCTCTCATCATTCGTTCGGCGGAAGGCAACTTGCGACTGTGTTGTAACTTAAGCTACGCCAGCCTCATTGAAGCAGCAAGAGAAACCAAAAAAATAGTAACAATCACTCACGTCAATCAAGTCCTCGTGCAACCACATTGGCGGTCGCACGAAGAACTCATTCAACAACAAGCATCATAGGAGAAACCACATGATGAAGCTCATGCAAATCAAAAGCCACTGGACACCGGATGAAGCTCACAGCCTGTTAACCTGGCTGGATGAACTTCGCGACACCATCTGGCAAACCTATGGTCAGGACATCATTGAATACCATCAAAAAGAACAGCTTCACCACCACAATGAATTGTCCGAAATGGAAAACAATAAAAACCCTTTCTAATGCTCGCTACGCGAGCATTTAAACAAATTCTTTTAAAGGGCGAAAGCCCTTTTTTTAGGCTTAAACGAAAACCCAAAGGTTATCCACAAAGTGTTCGATAATAAATCGGTAAAAAGTACGACAACAATTTGGTAAACACCAAAATAGTGTACGACGTTAATTCAGCAAAACTGTTTATTTTTTAATACATCTTATGATAAATAATTTGGCAAAAAGTATGATTAGAAAAAGGTACACTACAGTATCAAGCCATTTATTGGGGCGACAAACTGCCGCGTGAAGTCAATTGTCGAAATTGCATGTATGGATTTCCAAACACAAAAGAACCTGGTGCAAAGTGGCACTGCTCAAAATTCAATATCCCCCTCACGATGGAGCAACAACAAAAAGGCTGTACGCACCACGCATGGCACTCCGATTTAGTCCCACTCAAGTTTATGAAACGCGACGAAGCGGGTGTCCACTATAAAACGAATTCCGGTCGCGTTATTGTCAACTGTGCAGAAGATTTTAAATTGCTTCCAGACCATTTATCGAGCCAGGAAATGATCGCCGCTTCCGATTTTGAGTTTAGTGAAGCGTTTTTTGAATCGAAAGTTCAAGATTTACGTGATACATTTAACTCAAGGATACACGCGACTTAAAAATACAATTGTGAAAACTATTTTTCGAAGCTTATCGTTTTTTGCAGTATTAGTAAGCCTTTCTGCCTATGCACTAAACAACACAACAGAAACCAAAAAGTACGAGCGAGATTTTCAGAACGAGTGGTGCGCCGGTAAAGGTGAAATCGAGTATCGGCTGCCAGATAAAACACGAGTAGACTGCCTAACTGATGAATACGCGATAGAATTCGACTGGGCCAATAAGTGGGCAGAGGCTATCGGCCAAAGCCTCTACTACGCCTTTCAAACCAATAAAAAACCGGGCGTTGTACTGATAGCCAAAAAAGAATCTGACTTAAAATATTTACATAGAATTGAATCTGTTAATCAGCATTACAAACTTGGTATCAAAGTCTGGGTGATTAAAGGAAATTGAACCCTAACTGTTTGTTAGGGCTTAAACATTATGCTGTGAATAGTTCCTCAAATATTAGTCCTTCAAATCCTAACGATTTATAAGCATAATAAAATTCATCTGTCTTATCTTTTAACCCTATATATGTAAGAACTTCCGAACGTTCAGTTTCTGGAACTTTAAAAATTGAAGACTCAGACAGCCTAGATTGGATAAAGGAATACCCTTTAACATCAAGTTTTACTCCATCAACTTCATCCCAAATAGTATTATCATTATCCATAGCATTTATTACTTCGGTAACATTATGTAAATAATACTTTTTCTTCTCTAAATATATTGGTAGAAGCTCTCCACTTGACTCGAAGAACTCAGAAAGACTTTCAATTACTTTCTCATCGTATGCTATTACTCCAGGAGCGATATATATCGAATTCCCGGGTTTCAAGTTCGGATTATGAATATAAAAATGTAGTTCTTTCCAACCATTCTTCTTAGGTAAGCCATCAAATATCAAAATGTCTGATTCCCATACACTTTCATCCTTGGGTAAAGCAGTTTGATAATTTTCCACATCATTAACTATTCTAAGCACTTTCATTTTTTCACCCTTAGTGAGGCATGTTTCCTGATTGAATATCACGTCTTATACCGGCAAGTACTTGGCGAACAGTTCCGGGTCGAGCCTGAGCTAATCGTCGATTTACTTCTCGATAATATATATTCGTGTGAATTCTAGAATGTGATATTTGACCTTGATTTGCAAACTTTGAAGCTCTCGGCATAAAAACACCATTTAGAGATGAGTTTATATCAATTCCTTCTCTTCTCAGTATAGCGCGAGCCTGGGCCGCTCGGGGATCTCTACCAGCAACCATATGATGTGCAGCACTATTTTTAGGTCTTGAATCTCCTCTCCGCTCCATATTTCTAGCTAATACACTTGACGATGGTCCTTTTCCTAGTTCTTCATCATCTGGATCCTCGCCATTAGGAGAGCCATAAGTGTCTGCGCCAGAAGCTTGTCGCATTGTCGTTATACTGGAACTACCTTCTGAATTCATATTGGTAGAAATTCCAGCCTTGGCGTACCTATCCAACATCTGTCGGCGATACATTTCTTTCTGCTCGATCATCATATGAGTGATAATGACGCCGCTGGCAATCGAAGACAGTGCACGACCACCAAATTTAGCTAATTCAGATAACCCTTTCTGTGCTATTTGCTCTCCTGAATAAATTGCTAAGGGCTCAACAGCAATGCCAACACTTCCTCCTGAAGTATTTGAACTACCTACTGGCCGAATTGCTGTAAACGTCGCTGTTCCAGATCGATATTCAGTGCCTGGTACACCTTGAAGATCAGTGAGTTGAGTTGTAAAGCCATTACCTTCGCCGGAACCTTCTGCGATATCTCCTGGTGTTATGAATGCATCTTCGTCAAAACCTTCTTGAGGATTCATCATCATACTAAAGTAAAACGTAGCCATTCCAGGACTTTGTACAGCAATATAACCGGAAGGATCAGTACCTGACAGGGGGTTATTCAAAAGGTATGTATAAGGATTAAGTGCTTGACTGTTTTCCGGCATCTGAATAAATGGATCAACGCTTAAAAACCGACCAACGTTATAGTCATACGCTCGCCCATTCATGTGAATAAGATCGACACTATCAAGATGCTCGTGAGCGGTGAAACCTCGGTTTGTGATGAGCGACATTAATCGACCATTTAAACTATCACCCCAGTATTGATCACGAGGCTTTCCAAAAACATCATAGCCACGCTTTTGAAGAATAAGAGTACGATCATCGGAAACACTCGAAGCATGTCGGTTTCCATCCGTGATGAGCGTTACAGAACCAAGGCGATCTCCATGCAAGTAATTAATATTCCTTTGAGAGCTGTTTGTAGTAAGAACTGCATAATCTCCAAGATAATGTTTATGCTCAGTTGAAAGCGTTGAGTTTTCAAGCGTTTCAACTTTTTCATAAAGTTTTCCAATATAGTATGTCGTAATTTTTTTACTGCCTACTTCTTCTATTTGAAGATAACGATTAGTATCCGAACCATACTTAAAGCTCATTGTTACCTGGTTTTTAATAATCGTTTCAGGCTTATTGAAAATGTTATAGGTTAAATCAATGTTATCTCCTTGCTTCATATTCCCATTACCATCATAAGAATATCTAACGATTGAATTATCCATTTTCGTAACTGAAGCTACTGCATTTGGCCCACCACTCGACTCAGTTGAATAAGAGTAAGCCTTTGCGTAATCCGATTTATACGTAATATTTCCAGACTTATCGTAATTATAGGTGACTACCGAAGAGTCGAATGCAGGATTTACGGAACCGTATGCAACTCTATCTGACCGCTTGATACGATGCATGGTGTCATACTGAAAATGCTCTCTGACTCCAGTTATATAATCATTAACTTCCGTTAAATTACCGAAATTATCATAGTGTGAATAATAGATTTCTTGTAATTTTGTTCCAGAGCAATTCGCTGAATTTGTAACGCATGCTCGTTGCATTTCTCCTGAAGGATGATAATCAAACCTATCGATGAGGCCATTACCAAAAGTAGAAGAAACAATTTTTCCACGTGGACTGGTTTTCTGGATCAATCGATATAAAGCATTGTTTCGAAGTGGATCAATATTTGATTTTACATAGCCGTATTTATCATACGTAATCGCGAGCATCTCGCCCGTTGGATACTTAATCCCTTTTAGTCGACCATAGTATCCATCATACGCGTACTTAACATCAAACGTATGGTTTGAGCCATTTTTAATAACTGTTTGTTCCTGAGTAACCCGAACAAGATCATCGTAGAAATACTCTTTACTGAAGCTTCCTCGCGTTTCTTTAGACAACATTCCTTTTTTACGCGTGTCGTATGTCCACTCAGAATCAAGAGCACTATTGACAAAGCTTCGAGTTTGTCTACCTAGTCCATCATAATCAAATGTCGAAATGTTGTTATTACCATCCTTCTGCCAACGCAATTGGCCAAGGGCATTGTACCTAAACTCCCAACGTCCCATATTAGGATCATTGAACCAACGCTTCGATCCAAATCCATCAAACATCGCAGAAATAACATTACTGCTTACATCCTTTACCAATATTGGGTTGCCGTGCGCATCATAACGAAAGTAACTCCAGTTTTGATTTGCATCCTGACTTGCCATTAATTGATTTAACGCGTTATAGGTTCGTTTCATAGTACGAGAACCATCAGTTTCCGTATCAACAGTGACCGTTGCGGTAAGTCCATTGTAATCATAGTTAACTGTAAATACTTGTGGAGCACTATTGACGACTTTCGATAAAGGTCGGCCTAAAACATCATACATTGGAAATGTTGTTATACTTCCTTCGCTCGTTTCAAAATGGGCGTCTTCCTTACGAATAACTTGACCAATTGCATTATAGGTAGTGGTAGTGATGATTTCGTCTTCACCAGAACCATTATCATCAAATGCCATAACCGTGACTTTCAATTCACGACCACGATTATCCAATTCATGAATCGTCGTTGGTGCACCATCCTGTATATAAATTTGCTTCGTAACAGCATTAGAAACACAGTAGCTATCGCACCATTGAACAATCTGGTCAATAGTTGGCTCCATATCGGACAGTGTCTGACTGATTCGTCCAAAGCTGCCAAATACATTAGTTATTCGCTTTCCATAAACATCAACCAGCTCTTCAATCACACCATATCGAAGATTCCATTCATTGGTAACGACAGCCTCTGACCAAACACCATTTTTTTGGGTAACTGGGAAATACCCATCAGTATCGCTGTAATCGAAGATTTGTACCGATGGTGCTAATACATTTGTGAAGTCAACCGCGGGGTCGGCTGTTCCCGACTGAGTTATTTTGGTGGCATTACCAAATTCATCATAAGTATTAAATGTTTGAACAGCACTGATACCACTGTCATTAGATGTAGTTGTTATCGAATGTAATTCTCGATGGGTATTAGCTTTCCACGTATGCTTATTGGTAACTATTTTTGAATCATTCGTACCATTCACAATACCTTGATTGTCCCAATAACTCACACTTGAAGTACTCTTAGTTGTATCTAACTTATCAACCCACCATATCGATTCATCTGCTGGATAATAAGTTAGAGTATCTTGTTTAGTATGAGTGGTTGTCGAATCAATAATGGTTGTTAATAAACTAAGAGTATTGCCATAACGTTTATCAAATGAACTTATTTTTTTAAATTGATACTTTAATGAGTTTCCAATTAGATCAAAATTTCTTTCCGTGACTTTAGAGTTCAGAACGGAATACAAACCGCTTTGGTAGCCAGAGCAATTTTTATACCCAGTCTCTTCAAAGCAGTACGAATAATTTATTTCTGAGAGTAACTGATTATTACTATTTGCAAAGTTTTTCTCAGAAGTAACCAGTCCATCTAATGGAAATTTATATTGATAGTTAGATATTGAATAGACACCTTTCACAGTGTCGGTGGATTTTATGTGTTCATAACTTATAAGTCCAAGTCCTTTCGTATTATATATAGGCGCACCGTACTCATACTTTATTTCATTTTTACCTCCAACAGAGTTATCCACTTTCATTTTCGTCACAAGCATATTCGTAACGGGTGCCTTAAAGTATCCGTCAACTAACTTTGCCTTGTGATCGTTATTATTAAAGTGCGAGTATGGCGCATACTCAAATTCAATATCCAAACCAAGTCGATTGCCATCTTCATCCTTTACGGCCATGACTTTATTCGAGGGTAATTGGTACTCTTTATCTGAAGATTTTGTAATATAGGTTCTTAATATGGGTTCATCATAATTCGATAATGTGTGCTGCAAATCCTCCATTTTTGTAGCAGTTAGGTAGTCAAAAGTACCATCATGATTCAAATCTAACGGATGAAAGTAGCTAAGAGTACCCTCATGATTGGTTTCCACTTTTTCATAAGCGTAGGAATCTACAGGACTTGGTTTCGTCAAATAAACATTCCATTTAACAACACTTAATGGTGAAACATAATAGGTTTGCCAAGGATGATTGGAGTTAACACATTGAAATGTTGTACAGGGTCTAAGCTCAACGACATCTCCATCAGGAACGAGTAAATCTTCTAGACCATCTCCGTTATAATCAATAACTTTTACATATGGATTTACTTTAAACGCATCGCGTCCAATAGCAAGATAGCTGGCGTGCCGAGGAAAGTTATAAGTAAACTCTTCCAGATTAGTGGTTCCAAAATGCGGAAAGCTACCTGATTTGTTGAACGCAACCTTCCAACGCCAGCCAATGTTGGTATGATTCGAAATGACCATCAAATCTTTTAAACCATCACCGTTTAAGTCGATCCATTGATAGCCACCATTTAACGAAGCTGCTCGATTATAACTACTGTCATTTGCAACCGGCATCGTTTGACTAACTTTGGTAAAGCTAGCATTATTTGCATTTGTCCAATGATTCTGTTTGTAGAAAACAATTTTGTCATCTCGTGTTATAAACACGATATCAGGCTTACCATTGCCATCGATATCAAAAACATCAAAATCACTGATGGCGGCGTCAGAACTGCTTTGAACTTGCTGCGTTAGGCTTGGTTCACCTGATGTTGAAACTGCGAGTTTCGGAGAACACAATCGACCACTACCACATGATTCGTTGTTTTGAACCATATAGATACTTTCGTAAATCGATCGATAAAAAATCAGGTTACCGCCACTGCCATCGGGAACGACTTTGACACTGCAATTATTCGTAGTGTTATAGGATGCCCTGGGAACGTTCGACTCGGCATACTCATCGTAATACAGTGCACCACCACAAGAAATCGGGATACCTAAATCCTGAAGCGAAAAACTGTTGGTGCTGTGATTGTAGTAAGCAATGTGTAGCCGGTTATATTTTTTACCAATAAGATCAGCCTGTCCATCACCATTAAAGTCGAGGTAACCGAAAGCATGCACCAGAGTATCGAATCCATTCTGATCAAAAGGCACTTCAACCGCACGACTTGAGTCTACCGAATAGCTTCCATTGCTGTAAGTACCTGGATAATATTTAGTAAACATGATGAAATCCAGGATCCCATCTTTGTTTAAATCAGCAATAAGTTGCTTATCAGCGTTGTAGTATTTTACTTCCTTTGAAAAATCAATCGTGTTTTCTTTTTTCTCATATGATAGCGTTTCATTACTCCATTGGAACTTCTTTTTCGGAAGACAATCGTAAGAACCGCTGTTATTCTCGCATAACTCCAATGCAGTTAGGCGTGAAACGTAAGTTGTAGGACTATAATCGTAAGTTAGCGTGTATTTATAAGCCTCAACATTCTGAACATATGAAGTAATACTGGATAGCCGTTTATAAATATGAGTTACATAAGTACCCGCGTAGTAGTTTCTGGAATAACGATCATCGGTTCGGTCTTCATACTCTAGTGATATTCTGCGATCACCTTGAACAGAGTCTTTACCTGTATAGTAAATATCAGATAAATAAACCTCTTTATCAGTATAACTGTCGGTTACTCGTGTATATTGGTATTCAATATTGTTACCATGCGGATCGGAAATATCGGTAATTAACCAGTAAGTAGGATTTGTGTGAACAGGATCGGCATACTTAATTACTTTTCCATCTTTTCGAAACACTTCAAAATACGACTGATAACTTGTTGAGTTACCACCTCTTAGCACAACTTTATCAAAGCCATTTTTTATGGTTCTGTATTCCGAATTTTGGTAACCGTATGTACCACTGACAAGAATTAATTTTTGTCCGTCTAAACAAAGCCTATCTGAAACATTTCTCTGAAGGCTTGCATAAAAATCGTCTTCAATGGTATTCGCGCTGCAGCGATGAACACTTGATAAACCCGATAACGAGAATCCTACCCCTAAGTGACCATTTCCGCGGTTGCTGTTATAGGTAATCGCTAGTTCTGGAGTCATTCCTTTTCGTCCAGGAGGTGTAATAATGGGGATTGATAATGATGCAGCACCACCGGCTACGTTTGCATTAACATCAATCGCACCTACAACATCGCTCGATTGACGAGGTAATGATGCAATTGGTGCATCTGGAATCATTTCATCAGGTTCAAAATCTACAGTCACAGTGCTAGAAGCACTATAGGCTGAACACCCGCTTGAGTTACATGCGCGTACGCGATAAGAATAACTTCCGTTCCCTCTATTGTTAATTGCAAAACTTAATTTAGTTGTGGATGAAGACAAAGTGGACCAACTTCCATTATTCACACGCTCCTGGAGAGAATAATGGGTGATAGCACCAGTTGGTGCGGTCCAACTAATGCTGTAATTGCCATCACCATCTTGAGTAGGTACTGATGGCGCGCTTGGCGTTGGTGGAATTCGACTTACCACCAGAGTATTGCTGTAACCCCATCCACTACACATCCAGACGGGAGCAATACCACTTTCATCGATGTTGCAGGCGTTAATACGAAACTGATAATTGCCGCTTGAAAAACCAGAAAAACTATTGGAGATTGCGCTACTGCTAGCCGTGCTGTGGAGTTTGTACGCTCCACCGTTCACCGACATTTCAATATTGTATTTACCTTTCGAATCGATGTAATTCGCTTTATTCCAAGTTAAATTAAAACTTCCCGAGGAGTTCGAAGATGGTACGGATACATTGGTCGGTGTCGATGGCGTTTCAGGTGCAGGCGTTGACGAAGCCACCGTCACCACATTGCTCGGTGATGACATGCTGCACTCGAGTCCACGGAAGGGACTGAGGTTACAAGCCTCTACCGTGTAAACATAGCGACCGTCAACTCGGTCGGTCACCGTAAACGAGCTGCTTTTATCCGAACGGGCTTCAACAAACGCGTAACTGCCCCCATTTTTGCTTTCGTATAAGCGATACATGTAAGCATTCGAACGCGTATAGGTAATGGTGTAGGTGCCATCGGCATCCGTAGCCGGCCCTTTTACATTCGTCGCAGGATAAGGCGCAGCGGCTGACAAAGTGGTAGCAAAAAACGCGGCCAAAAACAGACCGAGCGCAGATAAAACGCGGTGCATGAGTGTCCCCTGAAAGAAAAAGTCTGAATTTAAATTTTGTCTGCGTTGTGTTTGTTGTGCGCAGACGTTTATTTGTTTTAAGTCCCTGTGAAGCAACAACTCCCTGATGAGACGGCGCGAAGTATCGCAAAAGTGAAAAGTTGACTCAAGTAAGAGATCTCTCAAATGGATTACAGACAATCGCCTATTTGCGTTTTTATTTTTATCTGAGATATATCAAAAATCAAACGGAATAAAACGCCGCTTTAAAAAACTTTTAACCTCGAATCTCGTTCAATCCCATCGGCCAGTTGACGAAGGCGATCCGCCACTTCTTTCGCGGTCATTTGTTTTTCAAGACGAGCGCCATGATAGCGATCATTGATAAAAGAAATTGAAATCATTTTTCCAGAATCGTTTTCGCAAACGATTTTCATATCCTTAAATAAATTTTCCATGTTCAAAAAACAACCTATTTATATGAAACGTATAAGTACAATTTTTAGAAAAAATTGTGAAATAAATTTGGATTAAATATTTTTTATTTAGTTAAAAATAAATTAAAACGTTTTGGTAAATATAATTCCTATTATCCTAAATAGTTTCAAGTTTATTTCCTTTAAAAATACAAAACCCGGCAAAATGCCGGGTTGTAGAATATGGCGGTGAGGGAGGGATTCGAACCCTCGATGCAGTTGCCCACATACCACCTTTCCAGGGTGGCGCCTTCAACCACTCGGCCACCTCACCTTAATTCCCATACGGGTATATGCCGGGTACAAAATTAAAACAATTTTTATTTTGCTTTATTTTCAATACATTACGGACGTTCTTACACGCTTTCCAGGCGTGCGCCTTCAACCGCTCGGCCATCTCACCTATATCGAAGAAATAATCTTCGTATTAAAAATCACCAATTAAACTTTCTGGGTTCGGCAATTTTTGAGGGCGCTAACTATATGCAATTACAAAGCTTTTGACAATGCTTAACGCTAAAAATACTGTATTTCTCTCAAGATTACTGACTCACTCTTGCTCTCTTTTGACTAAACTGTTAAAGATGAATAAAAACCTTATTCAAATAGCAAATTAGGATAAAAGGTAACCATCTGTGGATATTAAGTTATTACTCCGATTAATGGCCGAGCGTTCTGCTTCCGATCTGTTTTTTAGTACGGGCGCTCCTCCGCATATGAAAATTGAAGGGGTTTCGACCCCGATGGGCCAGGGTCCATTGCCACCCGGCGCAATTAAAGACATCGCTTACAAAATTATGGATGAGCAACAAATCCGGGAGTTTGAAGAGGACTGGGAGCTCAACTTCGCCATTTCAGTTGAAGATATTGGCCGTTTTCGAGTCAATGTGTTCATGCAACGCGGCGAAGTGGGCATGGTAATGCGGCATATTAAGTCCGATATTCCAAGTATTGAAGACCTCAAGCTTCCCGCACCTTTAAAAGACCTGGTGATGGAGCGCAGCGGACTGGTTTTAGTTTGCGGCCCTACCGGATCGGGTAAGTCCACCACGTTGGCAGCCATGATCGATCACAGAAACCGGCGCGATACCAGTCATATACTCACGATTGAAGATCCCATTGAATTTCTTCATGAGCACAAAATGTCGATCATCGATCAACGAGAGATAGGTGTCGATACAAAGAATTATCATAACGCGCTGAAAAACGCGATGCGTGAAGCACCCGATGTGATTCTTATCGGAGAAATTCGAGATCAGGAAGCGATGGAATATGCCCTCTCTTACGCTCAAACCGGACATTTATGTTTGGCAACCATTCATGGAAATAACGCCAAACAAGTTTTAGAACGAATCCGTAACCTTTTCCCATCGGATATGCGTGGCAATGTGATGCAGGAGCTTTCCAGTGTATTAAAAGGCATTGTTTCACAACGACTGGTACGCAGCAAAACGGGTAACCGCGTCGCAGCGCACGAAATTTTGATGTACGCACCGGATATTGTTGAAATCATCAACAAAGGTACGTTGGACGATCTTCGAAAAGCCGTCGAAAACCATCAAATGGATGGCATGATGACATTCGATCAATGCCTGTTCAAACTGTATCGGCAAAAAGTGATCACCAAAGAAGATGCCCTCCACTTTGCGGAGTCGAAAACAGACTTAAACTTGAAAATGCGATTAGCAGAAAGTGGTAGTAAACCGGCAAGCCCACAAAAGAAAAAGCCCAGCGATGGGCCGAGCTTTAAAACGAAACTTTAAAATTAGCGATCAATTAACGTCTTAAAAAAACCGGATTTTACGTTTTTTTATTTTGCCACCGGCTTAACAAACTTAAGCGTCATGCGATCACTTTCACCAATCGCTCGATACTTCTCTTTGTTTTCTTCGCCTGCTGCAAACGTTGGTGGAAGCGTCCACACGCCTTTTGGATGATCCGCATTGTCTTTACTGTTGGCATTAATTTCGGATGTAGCAGCCAGTTTAAAGCCCGCTTGTTCTGCCCATTGGATCACCAAACTTTGCTTCATATATCCCGATCGTTTGTTATCCGGTTGCGATTTGTTCTCAGGTAATCGATGCTCGACAACGCCAAGAATGCCGCCAGGCTTTAATGCTGTATAAAATCCTTCAAATGCTTTTTTTACCCCAGCTTCATCGCCGTTCATATACCAATTATGTACATTGCGAAACGTTAACACCATATCTGCACTATTGGGTTGAGCAATGGCCAACTTTTCTGGCGGCTGAAATTCAGTTAACTCCACGTTGCCATAAGTCGATGTGTCTTTTATTTTTTCTTTATACTTGGCTAACGATTTTTGAAAGTAACCAACTTTAGACTCTGAATCGAAATGTGCAGCAATAAACTTTCCGTTTTCCTTTAATGCTGGTGCCAGAATGTCGGTGTACCAGCCACCGCCAGGCCAAACCTCAACAACCGTCATATTCGGTTGAAAACCAAAAAACTCAAGCGTTTGAGCCGGGTTGCGAAATTGATCACGAGACTCTCGCTGCGCTTTTCGGTGCTCGCCGTCAATGACTTTTTGAAGGGGTGTTGCAACGAGCGTACTCGACAAAGTCAATGTCAAAACAACGCACGCTAACTGTCCAAGAGACTTCTTCATTTTGTTTTTCTCCTGTGGGTTTATTGTATGAATAAAGGTGGTGGGTTACCGGTTAACAAACTCCACCATTCGCGTTAAAGGTATCAGAGCTTTTTCAGCTATTTTAGGATCCACTTCAATGTCAACGTCGCTGCGTTCAAAAACAGTAGATAGATTTTCCAATACGTTCATTTTCATCCAAGGACAATGCGCACAACTACGGCACGTGGCTCCTTCTCCAGCAGTGGGCGCAATGATGAGCTCTTTATCTGGCGCGGCTTGTTGCATCTTGTAAAAAATGCCGCGATCCGTTGCCACAATCACTTTTTTATGCGGTAAAGATTGCGCAGCTTTTATTAATTGAGATGTTGAGCCGACCACATCAGCCAGTTGAATAACGCTTTCTGGCGACTCAGGATGAACCAGCACAGCCGCATCGGGATGCAATGCTTTGGTTTGCTCCAAAGCTTTAAATTTAAACTCATCATGCACGATGCAGTGCCCTTGCCAAAGCACCATGTCTGCACCCGATTTTTGCTGGATGTAACGACCGAGATGGCGGTCAGGTGCCCAAATCAATTTTTCGCCTTTTGAGTCTAGGTATTCGACGACATCAACGGCAATTGAACTGGTGATCACCCAATCAGCACGCGCTTTAACCGCTGCAGAAGTATTGGCATAAACGACGACGGTACGATCCGGGTGTTGATCACAAAACTCTGCAAATGCGTCCGCAGGACACCCTAAGTCAAGCGAACAGGTTGCTTCCAATGTAGGCATGACCACGCGTTTTTCAGGACTTAAAATTTTCGCGGTTTCGCCCATAAACTTAACCCCTGCAATGATCAACGTTTGTGCGTCGTGCTTAGCGCCAAACTTGGCCATTTCCAGAGAGTCGCCTACAAAACCACCGCTGTCTTCCGCTAACGATTGTATTTCGTGATCGGTATAATAATGAGCGATTAACACCGCATTATGCTTGACCAGCTGCTCTTTGATGATCGTTCGATAGGCATTTTTTTCCTGCTCACTCAATACTTTAGGGGGAACAGGTAAAGGAACTTCTATATTAATTTGTGGTACTACTGCATTCATCCGAAGTGTCCGGAACATTCATGAATCCGGGTATTATACCTTTCCTTAGCTGTTTTGTTTAATTTTCGATTTTACCTAATTTCACACCGTTTTTTGCTTTCGCACGATCCAGTCGCTCTCAAGAAACCATTTTAAAAAATCACAAAACATAAAAACCCCGCGTTTTCGCGGGGTAGGACGACCGAATGGATCGTCATAGGCATGCCCAAAGGCATGGATCTGTCAGAATTTAAATAATATGGGAATTGTTATCCGAATAAACCACTCCCTACTTCAGACCTTGCTTCACGCCAACCGCCCAGCCAATGTTCCTTTGCATCTAGAGTGGTGTAAGGACAATTTTCCCTCGACTTTCCTACGAGTCCAGCTTGATAACCACGAGAATGTGCTCTTTCCAGACGGTCACGCTTTTGTCTTTTCATAGATAGGCTTCCCCTCTTTCGTTGACGATATAACTGTGTCAGTACAACAACTTTCTGTACTGTTGCCAAACAAGAATGCGTTCGGCAGAGTTGGTGCGGATGTAAGGGCATTTGCACCGAATTCATTGGCGAGCTCGTTCACTTCTCACCCATGATGGAGGCACAGCAAAACCTTACATCCACATATAGTATGAACTTAGAAGGTATTGACCTCTAACTCCAATAAAAATTCGCTATAAAAATTCCTGAAGTTTCTAGGGAGTGTGATCATTCGCCTGACCTCTCATCTTCAAATATCAACTTTTACTACTTATATATCAATAAGTTAGGGGCAACCAAAAGACTTTTCAACCACAATTTAGAAAATAGTTCATTTTCGATGCATTTTTGTAAAAAATATTAACTAGAAATGACATAAGTAACCAAAGATCAAGCACATAGCACATCCGTTTTTACTTATAACCGCTGATAAATTTTCCTCAATTAGACAGGTTGCGATCAGTCTTTCTTAGTGCTTTGCACAAAATCAGGTCGGATATCACGATCTTCTCTCCGTTTAACCTTTACGTTAACGTAAAGGTTGTCTTAGAATAGATTGCATGAACGATGACAAGGTTAAAACCTATACAATTAGCGAGTTGGCGAAAGCGTTCGATATTACGACACGCTCAATTCGCCACTATGAAGACTATGGTTTAATTCAACCAGAGCGCAAAGGCACCTATCGAGTCTACTCCCATAAAAATCGCACTCGCCTTCAACTGATATTGCGCGGAAAGCGCATTGGATTTTCTCTGGCCGAAATTAAAGAAATCATCGATCTCTATCAATTTCCTCACGGTGAAGAAAAGCAAACTGAATTTTTGTTATCCAAAATAGAGTTACGAAAAAAACAACTTCAGCAACAACTTAAAGACATTAATTCCATGCTTGATGAAATTGCCGATTTGGAAAAGCGAATTACGAGCAAAAACACAAATAAAACAAAGACCACTACTGATATCAGTGATAACTGATAAGGAAGAGCAAAATGTTTCCAAGTTTAAATTTTGATCTGGGTGAAACGGCCGACATGATCCGAGAAACGGTTCAAGGTTTCACTGAAAAAAACATCGCCCCCATCGCTACCGAAATTGACGAAAAAAATACCTTTCCTAATGAACTCTGGCCAAAGTTCGGTGAATTGGGTTTGCTAGGTATGACAGTAGAAGAAGAGTACGGCGGATCAGGTTTAGGCTATTTGGAACACGTAGTGGCTATGGAAGAAATCTCACGTGGCTCTGCATCCATTGGCTTGTCTTACGGCGCTCACTCTAATTTATGCCTGAATCAGTTGCGTAAAAACGGTAGCCACGAACAAAAGCTCAAATACTTGCCCAAACTGTGCAGCGGTGAACATATCGGCGCTCTGGCGATGAGTGAACCTGGTGCAGGGTCTGATGTCGTCAGCATGCGTTTGAAAGCCGAAGACAAAGGCGAACACTATTTACTTAACGGCAACAAAATGTGGATCACCAACGGTCCGGACGCCGATGTGTTAATCGTTTACGCCAAAACCGATCCGAATGCTGGCGCACGAGGGATCACCGCCTTCATCATTGAAAAATCAATGAAAGGTTTTTCCACCGCTCAAAAGCTCGACAAACTGGGGATGCGCGGCTCGAATACTTGCGAACTGGTGTTTGAAGATTGCGAAGTACCGAAAGAAAACATTCTTGGTGAGCTCAACCAGGGGGTCAAAGTACTCATGAGTGGTCTTGACTATGAACGGTTGGTTTTGTCTGCTGGACCACTCGGCATCATGCAAGCGTGTATGGATGTCGTTGTGCCTTATATTCACGAGCGTAAGCAGTTTGGACAAGCCATTGGAGAGTTTCAGCTGATACAAGGCAAAATTGCCGACATGTATACCACTCTGAATGCCTGTAAAGCCTACGTTTATGCGGTTGCAAAAGCCTGTGATCGGGGTGAAACAACCCGTAAAGATGCTGCCGGTGTTATCTTATACGCCGCCGAAAAAGCAACGCAAATGGCGCTCGATGCCATTCAATTGTTGGGTGGTAATGGTTATATCAATGAATACCCCACCGGTCGTTTATTGCGCGATGCCAAACTCTATGAAATTGGCGCGGGTACATCTGAAATACGTCGTATGTTGATCGGTCGAGAGTTATTTAAAGAAACCTCATAACACCTTGAGATTATTAAAATAATCTTCTTGGAAAGTCCGATTTGTTGCAGCGCATGATGCTGTTATTTTAAGTACAGTAAACCAACAAAGTTTTCAATATGAACTCGAGCTTGTTTGCAGACTCATTATGTAAAAGCCTTCAAGCTCAAAAACGGTAAGGACCAAATACAATGAGCAGCAGTGATCCAATTGTAATCGTAGGATTAGCACGTACTCCAATGGGTGGCTTTATGGGAGCCTTTTCAGATGTAAAAGCACCTGAATTAGGCGCCAATGCTATTGCCGCCGCCGTAGAGCGCGCCGGAATTAAAAGCGATGATGTCCAGGAAGTGATCATGGGTTGTGTGCTTCCGGCAGGACTCGGACAGGCGCCCGCTCGTCAAGCATCTTTGGCTGCTGGTATTCCCACTTCCGCTGGATGCACCACCATCAATAAAGTGTGCGGCTCAGGCATGAAATCCATGATGTTGGCACACGATTTACTTTCCGCCGGAACCAACGACATTATGGTTGCCGGTGGAATGGAAAGCATGACCAATGCTCCGTATATGTTGGATCGAGCTCGTAACGGTTATCGCTTCGGACACGGTAAAGTGTTAGACCATATGGCTTTCGATGGTCTAGAAGATGCCTATGAAGGACAAGCGATGGGAGTTTATGCCGAGCAAACGGTAGAAAAATACGGCTTTACTCGAGAGCAACAAGATGAATTTGCGATCACTTCATTAAAACGTGCACAAAAAGCCATTGAAGACGGTGCTTTCAAAGATGAAATTTCTCCGGTTGTGATCCAATCACGTAAAGGCGACTTCACGGTCGATACAGACGAACAACCCATGAAAGCGCGCCTCGATAAAATTCCACAACTTCGTCCTGCGTTTAAAAAAGACGGTACGGTAACGGCAGCTAATGCGAGCTCTATATCCGATGGCGCCGCCGCGGTAGTCATGATGCGACAATCCGAAGCAGAAAAACGCGGCTTAAAACCGATTGCAAAGATTCTAGGTCATGCGACACATTCGCGTATTCCGGCTGAATTTACCATTGCACCGGTTGGCGCAATCAAATCACTCTATGAAAAAACGGGCTGGTCGAATAAAGACGTGGATTTGTTTGAAATCAATGAAGCCTTCGCTGTTGTGGCCATGGCAGCCATCAAAGATCTTGAGTTGGACCACGAAAAAGTCAATGTTCACGGTGGCGCCTGTGCTTTAGGGCATCCTATCGGATGTTCAGGAACGCGTATTGTTGTAACCTTAATTGAAGCTTTAAAACGTTATGGCAAAAAACGAGGTGTCGCATCACTTTGTATCGGAGGTGGTGAAGCAACGGCATTAGCGGTAGAGTTGGTATAACATTCAACTTCCCTTCTCATTTGCTTGAGAAGGGATACTCTTGTTTGAATATCGCTTGTTTGAAAAACGACAGCAAAAGCCAAAGTACTATCAATTTCAAAGTAGTTTTTAATTCAAAGCAAAACGTAAAGGCACAGTAACCCGATGATCCTTACTGAAGAACAAAACATGATCCGTGACGCAGCTCGACAATACGTCGAAGAATGCATTAAGCCCCATGCCGCTAAATGGGATCAGGAAAAAATATTTCCTGCCGAAGCTTTAAAAGGTCTTGCCGAACTGGGCTTTTACGGAATGCTTATTCCGGAACAATGGGGAGGCTGCGACATTGGTTACACTTCGGCCGCATTGGTCATTGAAGAAATTGCGGTTGGCGATGCCGCTTGTTCAACCATCGTTAGTGTCACTAATTCAGTAGGCGCCATGCCAATTTACCAGTTTGGCAACGAAGAGCAAAAAGAAAAGTTCTTAAAGCCGCTTGCATCTGGTGAACAACTTGCAGCCTTTTGCTTAACGGAACCCCATGCAGGAAGTGATGCGTCCGATTTAAAAACCAAAGCAGTTCGCGACGGCGATCACTATGTCTTGAACGGCGTAAAACAGTTCATTACTTCCGGTAAACACGCCGATATTGCTATTGTGTTTGCGGTTACCGACCCCGAAGCGGGCAAGAAAGGCATCAGCGCATTTATCATTCCGACCAATACGCCCGGCTACATTGTCACCAATATTGAGCATAAAATGGGACAACACGCATCCGATACGGCACAAATTATTTTTGAAGATTGCCGCATCCCCGAAAGTTATCGGCTGGGTGCCGAAGGTGAAGGCTACAAAATTGCCCTCTCGAACCTTGAAGGTGGTCGCGTAGGTGTCGCTTCACAATGCGTTGGCATAGCACGCGCTGCATTGGAAGCAGCAACCGCTTATGCAAAAGAACGTACCAGTTTTGGAAAGCCTTTAATAAAACATCAGGCCATTGCTTTTAAATTAGCCGAAATGGCGACACAAATTGAAGCTGCTCGTCAACTCATATTGCATGCCGCACAATTAAAAGATCAAAAATTGCCTTGCCTGAAAGAAGCTTCCATGGCAAAACTTTTTGCTTCTGAAATGGCAGAGCGGGTTTGCTCCGAAGCGATTCAAATTCATGGCGGCTATGGATATTTGACTGACTTTCCCGTTGAAAAATATTATCGCGATGTTCGTATTTGCCAAATTTATGAAGGTACCAGCGAAGTACAAAAAATGGTAATCAGTCGCGCGGTTGAAAACGAATAGTATCAATTGCGAGTTGCGAGTTGCGAGTTGCGAGTTGCGAGTTGCGAGTTGCGAGTTGCGAGTTGCGAGTTGCGAGTTGCGAGTTGCGAGTTGCGAGTTGCGAAAAGATTATGAGATCTTATTTTTCTTTTCGAGTGAAACTAGACGCTTTTTATACTCGAATCTCGTAACTGATTTGAAACAAATTTGAACAAAAAAACAAAATAACGGAATCCAATCATGCCGGTGATAAAATCAAGCATTAATGCGCGAAGCGCCGAGTTTAAAGCCAATGCCGATCATATGAATGGGCTGGTTGATGATTTACGCGACAAAATGGCCGTCATAGCACAAGGCGGAGGCGATGAACGTAACCAAAAGCATTTAAGTCGTGGAAAATTACTGCCTCGTGATCGCGTACGTAAGCTGCTCGATGTTGGCTCCCCTTTTCTCGAGTTGTCTCAATTTGCAGCCTACGATATGTACAACAATGACGTTCCCGCGGCTGGCATCATTACCGGTATTGGTCGTGTAAGCGGTATCGAATGCATGATTGTTGCCAACGATGCTACGGTGAAAGGCGGCACTTATTTCCCCGAAACCGTTAAGAAACATTTACGCGCTCAAGAAGTCGCCGAAGAAAATCATTTGCCCTGTATTTATCTTGTGGACTCTGGCGGCGCTAACCTACCGCAACAAGATCAAGTTTTTCCCGATAAAGAACATTTTGGACGTATCTTTTTCAACCAAGCCAACTTATCGGCTAAAGGCATTCCTCAAATTGCCGTGGTAATGGGCAGTTGCACCGCAGGTGGCGCTTATGTTCCGGCCATGGCCGATGAAAGCATTATCGTAAAAGAACAAGGAACCATTTTTCTCGGTGGCCCACCTTTGGTAAAAGCAGCGACGGGTGAAGTTGTCACCGCCGAAGAGCTTGGTGGAGCCGATGTTCACTGCAAAACTTCCGGCGTGACCGACCATTACGCCAATAACGATGAGCACGCGCTACAAATATGCCGCCGTGTCGTAGCAAACTTAAACCACAAAAAACAATCGCATTGGCCGGTTAGTAAACCACTCGATCCTGCGTATCCTGTTGAAGAAATTTACGGTGTGGTTCCTCAAGATACTCGAAAACCCTACGATATTCGCGAAATCATTGCGCGCGTGGTTGATGGTTCGGAACTGGATGAGTTTAAACCGCTTTACGGAAATACTCTGATTTGCGGATTTGCAAAAATATGGGGTTATCCCGTCGGTATTATTGCCAACAACGGTATTTTATTTAACGAATCGGCATTAAAAGGCGCACATTTTATTGAGCTTTGTACGCAGCGCAATATTCCCTTAGTATTTTTACAAAACATCACCGGCTTTATGGTGGGTAAAAAATACGAAAACAGCGGCATCGCAAAAAACGGAGCCAAAATGGTGATGGCCGTTGCATGTGCTAAAGTGCCTAAATTTACCGTAATAGTTGGCGGCAGTTTTGGAGCGGGTAATTACGGTATGTGTGGTCGAGCTTACAGCCCTCGTTTTTTATGGATGTGGCCTAATGCCCGCATCTCGGTTATGGGTGGAGAACAAGCAGCCAATGTTTTGGCTCAGGTTAAACGCGACAACTTTGATCGAAAAGGCATTGAATGGTCTGCGAAAGAGGAAGCAGAATTTAAAACACCAATACAAGAACAATACGAAACTCAAGGACACCCCTATTACGCTTCTGCGCGACTGTGGGACGATGGCATCATTGATCCGGCCGATACTCGCATGGTGTTAGGTTTAGGATTATCGATGTCACTGAATGCCCCTCAGGAAAACACTCAATTTGGTGTATTCCGGATGTAGAAATCAGGTTTTGCAACATCGTTAAGGAGTTGTTACAAAGTACAAGATCGAGTCCCAGATAATCAACGAATAACAGGAGACAAACCGGTGAGTGAAGCAAAAGCATTGAAACTGGAAGTTACCGCCCAGGGAGCAGGTGTTATTATATTAAACCGTCCCGAAGTGCATAACGCGTTTGATGACAACTTGATCAAAGACCTCACTCGAGCGTTACAAAAAATGCAAGAACACCCTAAGGTGCGGCTGGTGGTATTAAAAGCGGAAGGCAAAAGCTTTTCTGCAGGTGCCGACCTTAACTGGATGCGCCGCATGGCCGACTACAGTTGGGCAGAGAATTATCAAGATTCGCTTGCACTGGCAACACTCATGCAAACGCTTTATCAATTTTCAAAGCCCACAATTGCAGTTGTTCAAGGGGCTGCTTTTGGTGGTGGTGTGGGTCTTGTAGCCGGTTGTGATATCGCCCTAGCCAGTGAAAAAGCTTCGTTTAGTTTATCGGAAGTTAAACTCGGACTGATTCCCTCAGTGATCAGCCCATATGTGATCAAAGCCATAGGTAAGCGACAGGCCAGCCGTTACTTTATCAGCGCCGAGCGTTTTGATGCTGAAACAGCGCAGCGTATCGGTCTAGTGCATCAAGTTATTCCCGTTGATGAGTTTGACAACTACACCAATGAATTTATTGGCACTGTGCTACAAAATGGGCCCGAAGCCATACAAGCAGCAAAAAATCTGATTAACTTTATAGACAACAACCCATACAACGAAGAGTTGATTCGCGAAACGGCACAAAAAATTTCAGACATTCGCGCTTCGAAAGAAGGTAAAGAAGGTGTCAGTGCATTTCTCGAAAAGCGCTCACCCAGTTGGATAACCACTGAAAAAGAATAGCAACTACGGAACTCAACATGTTCGATAAAATACTCATTGCCAATCGCGGTGAAATTGCCTGTCGTGTGATTAAAACAGCAAAAAAAATGGGGATCAAAACCGTCGCCGTTTATTCAGATGCCGATCAGCACGCGATGCATGTCAAGTTGGCGGACGAGGCCTGGTACCTAGGTCCCGCACCTGCCAAAAACAGTTATTTAAAAAGTGAATTAATCATCAACATTGCAAAGAAATCGGGAGCCAAAGCCATTCATCCTGGTTACGGCTTTCTGTCGGAAAATTCTGCGTTTGCAAAAGCCTGTGTCGAACAACAAATTGTTTTTATTGGCCCTCCTGCGTCCGCCATAGAAGCGATGGGTTCCAAAAGTGCCGCAAAAGAAATCATGGAAAAAGCGCAAGTTCCACTCGTTCCTGGTTACCATGGTGAAAATCAAGACAGTGACTATTTAAAGTCGCAGGCCTTTGCTATTGGTTATCCGGTGTTGATTAAAGCAACGGCTGGTGGCGGCGGTAAAGGCATGCGCATTGTTGAAAAACACGATGACTTTGAAGACGCGCTAACCTCCTGTAAACGAGAAGCGCTTTCTTCCTTTGGCGATGACAAAGTTTTGGTTGAAAAATATTTAACCAAACCCCGTCATGTCGAAATTCAGGTGTTTGCCGACAACCATGGTAACGCAGTGCATTTGTTTGAACGTGATTGCTCAGTGCAACGACGGCATCAAAAAGTCATTGAAGAAGCACCTGCCCCCGGACTCAGCGAAACACTCCGACAAAAAATGGGTGAAGTTGCAATTAAAGCGGCAAAAGCAATCGGATATCAAGGTGCGGGTACGGTAGAATTCTTATTAGATGTAGACGATTCTTTTTTCTTTATGGAAATGAATACCCGACTGCAAGTAGAACATCCGGTTACCGAAATGATCACCGGACAAGATTTAGTCGAATGGCAATTGCGCGTGGCCAATGATGAGCCTTTGCCACACGCTCAACAAGCACTGACAATTAACGGCCATGCATTTGAGGCTCGTATTTACGCGGAAGATCCCGACCAAAACTTTTTACCCGCCACTGGAAAGTTGACTCATCTTGCAACACCATTAGCAAACGACCATGTACGTATTGATACCGGGATCCAACAAGGTGACGAAGTTTCCATTCACTACGATCCCATGATCGCTAAACTTATCGTTTGGGATAAAGATCGTAACACCGCACTCGCCCGATTGCGTAGCGCGTTGTCTGAGTACCAAATAGTGGGATTAAAAACCAATCTTGAATTTCTTTATCAGTTAGCCGCGCATGATGGCTTCAATCAGGCCGATCTCGATACCAATTTTATTACGCGCTATCAAGATGAATTATTTGCGGACAAAGCAACAATCAACGATCAAGTACTGAGTGTTGCTGCACTGTACTTAATGTTAAAACAAAAAGATTTTGGTGATCATTATACGGCAGATGATGCGGATCCTTATTCGCCTTGGGACAGTGTCAATGGATGGAGATTGAATGAAGACAACTTCCATAAAATCACATTAATTGAAGCTGAGCATCGCTTGGAATATCCGGTAACGGTACATTTTCGAGATCACAGTTTTTTGGTTGAGTTACAAGACGGTGAACACCGAGTCTCCGGAACACTTAACGAAAAACAACTTAATGTGAACCTAGAAGGCGAACAGTTTACAGCGACGGTTGTTGATGAAAACTCCATCATTAATCTATTTTTAAAAGGCAGTAATTATCAACTCGAAGTTAAAATAGAAGGTTTAACCGATATCGAGCAAGACAATCACTCGAATTTATCTGCACCTATGCCTGGGACTATCATTTCGGTAATGGTCAATACTGGAGACAAAGTAGAAGCGGGTCAAGCACTGCTCGTAATGGAAGCGATGAAAATGGAGCACACTATTAAGGCCCCCGCGGATGGTATCGTGTCCGAACTTTTTTATCAGGAAGGCGACTTAGTGGAAGAAGGCGCAGAGCTGGTCATTTTTGAAGCCGAATAACTAGAGCGCTCTATGAATTACCCAAAAAAAATAAAACTGGTAGAAGTCGGTCCGCGCGACGGGCTGCAAAATGAAAAGCAACTGATCGAGACGCAAGATAAAATTGCACTCATCGATCGATTATCGGCGACAGGACTCAGTGTCGTAGAAGCCACCAGTTTTGTGTCACCCAAATGGGTACCGCAAATGGCCGATAATGCGAAAGTGATGGCCGGAATACAGCGAAGGGCCGGTGTTCGATATCCTGTATTAACACCCAACTTAAAAGGTTTTGAAGCCGCTATGGCTGCTGGCGCTGATGAAGTTTCGGTTTTTGCCGCCGCGTCAGAGAGCTTTTCACAAAAAAACATCAATTGTTCGATTACTGAAAGTTTGCAGCGGTTTGATCCGGTGATAAAAGCGGCCATACAAAATAAAATACGCGTGCGAGGCTATGTTTCCTGCGTATTGGGTTGTCCTTATGAAGGTAATGTATCGGTTCAAAAAGTTGCCGAAGTAACGGACCAGCTAATGCAAATGGGTTGCTACGAAGTTTCACTGGGGGACACCATTGGTGTTGGTACGCCATTAAAAGCACAAGTGATGTTACAAACAGTCGCAGAAAAAGTTACCATCGAAAAGCTGGCAATCCATTTTCACGATACCTATGGACAAGCACTCAGTAATATTTTGGCCTGTTTACAATTAGGGATCAGTACGATTGACAGCTCTGTTGCAGGATTGGGTGGATGCCCTTACGCTCAAGGTGCGTCGGGTAATGTTGCTACCGAAGACGTTGTTTATATGCTTCATGGTATGGGAATAGAAACCGGAGTTGATTTGAATAAGCTGGTGGAAACAGCTCATTTTATTTCCAAAAAGCTAGGTCGCAAGCCCAATTCCAAAGTAGCGAATGCGCTTCAAGATTAGTGAAGAGTTTAGAGTGACTAAAAATTCAATTGATTTAAACATAACAAGTACAAGGAGCTAATATGGCCGGTTTTGACAAAGTGGTTAAAACCTATGACGATGCAATGGCCGGACTTGAAGACGGTATGACCGTTATTGCCGGCGGCTTCGGATTATGTGGAATTCCAGAAGGTTTGATCGCGCAAATCAAAAAAATGGGCACCAAAAATCTGACCTTTGTATCCAATAACTGCGGTGTTGATGATTTTGGATTAGGCATTTTGTTGCAAGGCAAGCAAATCAAAAAAATGATCTCCTCTTATGTGGGTGAAAATGCCGAGTTTGAACGACAATTTCTTGCCGGAGAGTTAGAAGTGGAATTAACGCCACAAGGTACACTGGCTGAAAAAATGAGGGCTGGCGGTGCTGGAATTCCGGCATTTTACACCGCTACGGGTTTTGGTACTCCGGTCGCCGAAGGGAAAGAGTCACGACAATTTAACGGTCGAGATTACATTCTTGAAGAATCTATAACGGGTGAATTTGCAATTGTACGTGCCTGGAAAGCGGATCGTTTCGGTAATTGTATTTACCGAGATACGGCCATGAATTTTAACCCTATGGCGGCTACCGCCGGCAAAATTACGGTGGTTGAAGCCGAAGAAATCGTCGAACCAGGTGAACTCAAACCAACTGAAATTCACACACCCGGTATTTACGTGGATCGGGTGATTCAGGGTAAATTTGAGAAACGTATTGAACGTCTGACACTGCGCAATTCATAAGGAGAATATTTATGGCTTTAACTCGTGACCAAATTGCCATGCGTGTCGCACGTGAATTAAAAGATGGCTACTACGTCAATCTGGGCATTGGTATTCCAACACTGGTGGCAAACTTTGTACCGGAAGGTATTGAAGTGATGCTGCAATCAGAAAATGGCTTACTAGGAATGGGCCCCTACCCTACCGAAGCGCAAGTGGATCCGGATATGATTAACGCCGGTAAAGAAACAGTCACTGCGGTAACCGGTGCGGCAATTTTTAACTCAGCAGAAAGCTTTGCCATGATCCGTGGTGGTCATGTTGACTTAACGGTACTCGGCGCTTTTGAAGTTGATGTTGAAGGTAATATTGCAAGCTATATGATCCCTGGAAAACTTGTAAAGGGTATGGGCGGAGCTATGGATTTGGTGGCCGGCGCACAAAATATCGTGGTAACTATGACGCACGCTGACAAGCACGGTAACTCTAAATTATTGAACAAATGTACCCTACCTTTAACCGGTGTTCATTGCATCAATAAAATAGTTACTGACCTTGCCGTTATTGAAATCAAAGACGGCGCGTTTCATTTGCTAGAACGAGCGCCTGGCGTTTCCGTCGAAGAAATTCAACAAAAAACAGCAGGTACACTGAAGATAGACGGTGATATTCCTGAAATGAAATTCTAAGTTGTCAACAACTTGATTGTGGCAATCGATTTGATTGCCATTTTTTATTTTTATTAACTGAAATCATTAACTAAAAAGCACAATTATTATGAAAAAACTTCTTACGTTACTCAGTATATTCGCATTCACAGCTTCCGTAGCTGATGAAGGCATGTGGCAGCCCCATCAATTGCCCGAAATTACCAAACAATTAAAAAAAGCCGGATTAAAATTAAATCCGAAAAATTTAACCGATCTTACCGGTTTCCCAATGGGTGCCATTGTTAGCCTCGGTGGTTGTACCGCTTCTTTCGTGTCAGATAAGGGCCTAGTGGTTACCAATCATCACTGTGCCTATGGCTCCATTCAATACAATTCAACTGAAGACAACAACTTGTTGGAAAAAGGCTTTCTGGCAAAAACGTTTAAAGACGAAGTTCCTGCTGCACCAGGCTCAAAAATCTTTGTCACAGAAAACATCACAAACGTCACTGCGCAAATCACTGATGGATTAAATGCCACAATGACAGGCAATGAGCGTTATCAACACATCGACAAGCAATCAAAAACGTTGGTAGCAGAATGTGAGAGCGATAAAGCTTATCGGTGTTCTGTTGTTAATTTCCACGGTGGTCTCGAATACTACCTGTTTAAACAACTTCAAATTCGCGACGTACGTTTGGTTCACGCGCCTGCTAAAAGTATCGGTAAATACGGTGGTGATATCGATAACTGGATGTGGCCTCGCCATACCGGCGACTATGCTTTTTATCGTGCTTATGTTGGTAAAGATGGCAAGCCAGCAGACTTCAACGAAGAAAACGTACCTTATCAACCCAAACATCACTTAAAAGTGAACGCAAAAAGCGTTAAAGAAGGCGACTACATCATGGTTTTAGGGTACCCAGGACGAACTAACCGGTACCGTACCGCATCTGAAGTTAAACATACTTTTACGGAAAGTTACCCTTTAACGAAAGAATTAATGGGATCACTCATTGAGCAAATTAAGACTCATTCTGAAGAAGGCAGCGATGCGCGTATTAAATACGAAAGTTTATTGGCCGGATTAGCCAACTACGAAAAAAATCGTGGCAGTATGATGGAAAGCTATCACAAAGGAACAACTCAACAACGTAAAGACCAACTGGATCAAAACCTTCGCGAATGGATTGCAGACGATAAACAGCGTCAACAAAAATACGGGTCGGTCCTTTCAGAGTTGGATGCTTTAGTCAAACAAGCTCAATTAGCCGACAAACGCGATACCATTTTAGGGTATATGGGCATTTCCAGCATGCTTAATTCAGCTAGTAGATTGCATCGTCTGGCTGTTGAAAAACAAAAAGACGATATGGATCGCGAAAGCGGATATCAAGAGCGTGATAAGAAAAACTTTGAGCAAAGCATGCAGCGGATTGCTCGGCGTTACGACGCAAAAGTAGATCAAGCTATGTTGTTTGACTTGTTAAGCCGATACGCTCAATTACCGGCTGAACAACGTATTGCCGATCTGGATCGCTTTTTCGGCCTAGATGATGGATTCAATGCCGATAAACTGCAGAGCAAACTGACTAGCATGTATAAAAAAACTCAATTAGGCGACGAAAAAGTACGGTTGGAGTGGATGGAAAAGCCTCTGGCGGAATTTGAAAAAAGTAACGATCCCTTCATCCAGTATTCGGTGAAAACGTTTGACGCTCGTCAAAAAATGGAAGCCGAAGAAAAAGAATTGTCTGGCCAATTTAATGCCGTACGTCCTAAATACATGGAAGCAATAATCGCTTATAACAAATCGAAAAACTTACCCATTTATGCCGATGCCAATAGTACGTTACGTGTGACTTATGGCAATGTTAAAGGCTATAGTCCTAAAGACGGACTTTACGCTACCCCGTTTACAACGCTTGAAGGCATTACTGAAAAAGATACCGGAGTTTGGCCTTTTAACTCTCCGAAAAAACAACTGGAGCTGATCAACCAAAAACACTATGGTAAGTACAAAGATAAATCGCTAGGGTCAGTACCGGTGAACTACCTAGGTACTCTGGATATTACTGGCGGCAACTCGGGTTCTCCGACCTTAAACAACAAGGCAGAACTGGTTGGCCTAGTGTTCGACGGTGTTTATGAAAGCATTATTGGTGATTGGGATTATGACCCCTCTCTTAACCGATCGATTCACGTCGATTCACGATACATGTTATGGGTTATGGAACATGTTGACGAAGCGACTAACTTGATTGAAGAAATGGATATTGTTCGTTAATTGCCTTTTAAAAAAACGCCCCTAGACGGGGCGTTTTTTTATAAATTAATTCTCGCAGGCTTAAAACCGATTCATAAAGTCAAATTAAGACTCACTTTTCATTTCCCATAGGTCATACCAATTCACTGGCACAATTTCATTTACCGTTAACGGACGAAACACTTCAACCGTTGTTTCCGCCAAAACTCGAAGCATCGGCCTAGGGTAACGTGCACCTTTAGGACTTATCACACTTTTAACAACAGGCTTAATGGTACTGGTTAAATTGCGTTTTACAATGACGGCCGTTTCTCCATTATTTAGTAGCACAAAGGTACCAGGAGGATAAATGCCCATTGCTTTTATAAAGCTTCCATAAAGCACAGCATCCGGATCCTGATTCATTAAAAAGATTTCTCGCAATGCTTTTTTAGAAGGCAGCGCCTCTCGATACGCTCTTTTCGAAGTCATGGCCGCGTAGCTGTCAGCAATACCCACCAGTTTTGCAATTTTAGGAATTTTATCCGCTGTTAACTTATACGGATAACCGCTGCCGTCGGGCCGTTCGTGGTGGTAAAGCACTGCATTCACAATGTTTTCATTTTGAATGCCAGCGGCTTGAATAATCTCCACCGATTGCATCGGATGGCTTTCGATATGCTCTCGTTGACGCTCCGTTAACGGTGATGCTTGCGCATTAATATCATCTTGCCGTGCCCAGTAGGAAACATTCTGCAATAAAGCACCTGATATCATGCAAACCACTTCAGGTTCCGTCATACCAACCGCTTGAGCCGCTAAACTGGCAAGAATTGAACTAACTATCGTTTGATGAATGGCTGAGTCTTGATGAAAAGGCCAGTGCGCGAAACCTAAAGCAATATCAGGATGAGCACACACCACTTGATAAATTTCATAGGACAATTTATCCAACATTAAATGCGAAGAAGGCCTACTCTCTTCAATTGATTTCAATAAATTTTGCAAACGTAAATTTATAGAATCCAACTGTGCAAAAGGGTGAATATTTTCGATTATTTTTTGTGATCGATCGGATAAATAAGTGGGTTTTGCAGGATGATTGTCTTGCCGGTAAAACGCCTGTCGATTCAGTCGCTCTACCTGAGATTGATTTTTAATTATTGTTCCTTGCTTAAAAAGTAACTTTCCCTTCTCATCATATAATGAAAAAGGAATTTCTTTACCCACCGATAATGAAAGTTTCGAAATATCTACAAGTTGCAACAGAAAAGCCTAAATAGAATATTATTCGCTCTTATTACGAATATAGTTGACCGACAGCCTAACGCCATGAAATTGACTTATGAGATGTCATATAATCTTTACCATACACAACTTGCATGTCGAGGTAAAACCCTAAATACTTGTTAATTTTACCGCTCATTCATTCACATTCTTGGGCTTCACACTCACTTTCTGGACAACTTTCATTTTGACAACATTGTTCGTTCAGAAAATCCACAACCTCAGATAAAGCCTGAAATTGCGGTATACAGAACAATGTTCGACTCTGCCGCTCCTGCTTCACCAACCCGACTTGTACCATACGCGATATATGATGCGACAAAGTAGAGCCAGGAATATCCAGTGATTTCTGAATATCACCCACCGGAGCTCCCTGATTTCCAGACATGACGAGGTACTTAAAGATCGACAGCCGAGTTGGATGTCCTAACTCGGCCAATCGATTTGCAATCAACTCCAGTTCCATAGTGCTCTCTTTTAAAATTTCAGTATCTTAATTCTATCTTTCTAGAAATATTTTGACAATTCGATAATTCTGGAAATATAATATTTCTATCATATTAGAAATATAGAAGAGAGCAGCATGTCCACTTCCAACAACCTGAACAATGCATTCGAGTTTTTCATCAGTACCCTCCTAGAATTAACCTTGTTATTTCTGGTGATCAGTTTTCTGGTCGGGTTGATTAACCAATGGCTTCCTGCAGATCGCATACAACGCGTCTTGTCTGGAAATCGTGGATACCTATTAGCCACTATGCTTGGTGCCCTTACACCGTTTTGCAGTTGTTCAACCCTTCCGATGACGAGCGGATTGATTCAAGCTAAAGCGCCTTTTGGACCGACCATGACATTTTTGTTTACCTCTCCTTTGTTAAATCCTTATCTTGCCGGACTTTGCTGGATAGCCTTTGGTCCCACCATCACTCTGTTTTATGCATTTTCTGTTGTATGCCTTGCAATCAGCAGTGGCTATTTGCTGGATGCTTTAAACTTTAAACGATTTATAAAGCCAGAAGTACTCAGCCATTGTGGCTCCGAATGCCGAAGTAGCGACAAAGAGCCTCATCAAAACGCCATAAACTGGAGAGGCGTGAGCAAAGAAGCCTTCAAGCAATTTTTTGGATTTTTACCCTATATGTTCGTTGGCATTGCCGTAGGAGCCATTTTACATGGGTTTGTTCCAGAAAGCTGGTTTAGCAGCATGGGTGAGAAAGAGCCGTTCTGGTTGATTCCTTTAGCCGCTATTGTTGGGGTATTCCTCTATGTTCGAGCAAGTACTATGATTCCAGTAGCAACATCGCTCATGGCAAAAGGCGTGAGTTTAGGAGCAATTATGGCGCTAACCATTGGAGGAGCAGGAGCCAGTTTGCCCGAAATGATTATGCTCAAAAAATTATTCCAGCTTCCAATGTTACTGGCTTTCATCGCGCTGGTATTTATTACAGCCTGCACCACCGGCTTTTTAATTAATCAATTCGTAATGGTGTGAAGACTCATGAATTTAGCGCACAACACACATACCATTGAAGCAATTCAAGTGATAGAACAGGTAAACCAACATCAATTAGGGATGTTGGAGAAAGGTCAATTCAAACATTGCCCAATTACCCTTCAGCCATGGTTAATAACCAACAAGCAATGGCAACATGCGGTAGAAGCCGCTCGGCTATTAACTCGGCTATACCAAAAGTTAAGCCACAATAACCATTGGATCGCAAACACGTTTGGCCGAGTAAATAGCGCGTCATCATTAACCGCTCAACTTATACAGTCTTTTAAACTTGAAAAAATCGGTGCCTTGCGAGCGCAATCGCTTGATTTAATTCGGCACGATATGATGCTCGATATTAACGGCCACTGGCGATTAGTTGAGAGCAATTCTATCGCAGCGGGAATGGGTCCCTTTAGTGAAGCTGTTGGAAAAATTCAGCAAACGATGGTGCAGAACAGTCATTACTTTTACCCTGAGAACCCAGCGACCGAATCCTTATCGCAAGCTATGTTCGACGCCAGTAAACAGCATGCGGGTCATCAACATCCCGTCATCATTTTTGTTGTCGAAGAAAATGAAGACAATATTTACGATCAACTTAAATTGAGTGAACAGCTTAAAAGCCTTGGTGCGCGAGTGTACCGAAAAACACTGTCGGATTTGTATCAACAACTTTCAACAACGAAAAATCATCGCTTAAGTCTTCCGGATACTGGAGAGATCAATTTACTCTATTATCGAAGTGGTTATAACCTCTCAGATTATCGCGATAACTCTAATCGAACCGCCACATTACTCAGTTTACGAAGCTGGATTGAAGCGCATGATGTGATTGTCAGCCCGACGATCGCTATGCAGTTGACGACCAGTAAGTTAGCACAAATGAAAATCACCCAACTTTCACGTTCTGCCCTGATCGAACAATTCCAATTTAAACCCAACGAAGCCGATATCATTAAACGTGTGCTCGCTTGCCCTATTGTTGCTTTAGAGTCACTGCACCAAGCGCAACGGCTAATGAATGAAAATGGTTGGATCGCAAAAAATCAAAACGAAGGTGGCGGCAATGTGTTTGATACCTACGAACAGTTTAAGCAAGCATTTTTACAAAGTGGTCGTCATTTTGATGACTGGCTATTAATGAAGCGCATTAACAGTAAAATACGAAAAGCGTCAACACAGCTATTGAAAAATAGAAAAATAGAGTTCTTACCGTCATTAACTTCTGAGCTGGGTATATTTGCGATAGGCGATCAGTCGATGTATGCAGGTTATTTGCTGCGCAGCAAACCCTGTAACGAACTAGAAGCTGGAATACACCGAGGCAGTGGCTTGATTGACGCTGTCGCAATAAAGTAAGTGAAACGCAATAAGTTATTTTTTTCGAAACGAATTCGGCTTCACTAATAACCAGCTAAGTACGACGATGAATCCGAAAAGAGAATAACTCAAAGTAAAAACCCACTCCTCGGCTTGAAAATATAGAATTTTATGCAGCCAATGCGCAATAAAAGAACCGGAGTAAACCACATCACCGGCTTTTGCCCGTAATGACATCTCCCAAACAGTTAACGGACATATCATTCCAAACCAAGATTGGATTACAACAAAACCAATGGCAGCTAAATGCGCCCAACGAAACCAGGGATTTTTAATCCATCCCCAAAACAAAAACTTGCCAACAATAATTAACAGCAAACCAACAACCACGAACGCCACAAACAGCACGTGTGTTATTAATAGCGCATCAGCAGCAAATAAGTAGAACGAATTAGAATTCATTATTTGTAGTAGCTCATACTAAAACGGACACTTTCGAATTAAGCGTTTGACCTAATCGTACAACTTATATCGTACAATTTATTCTGCAAACGGCCAAAAGCGACATTATCACTCTGTGAACGTCCAGTAAACCACACCTAGTGCTCAACGTTAAGGGGCTTTACTCTTTCCTCCTGATTAACTTACCAGGAGATATCCAATGAGCCGAAAAACCTTAGCTGACTGGCAAACCATT
>NZ_JBUZOU010000027.1:0-31856 GCF_055326765.1 Pleionea sp. WD8-19
CCCACACAGATTACTTCATCTTTCTTTTTAAAGAACATGTTGCCAGGAACCCGCCTTTGCAACTCAACGTGTTTCTCAACGTTGGGGCGCGAATTATACGCCACTCGATTTCCCTGTCAACACTTATTTCTAAGTTTATTTAACCTCCTGTTATTTCGCTTGTTTTTGCTAGCCAGAGCTTCTGTTGAAGTGGCTTGCTGCCCCAAGCGAGATGCGCATTATAAGGATATAATTTTGCTTGGCAACACTTTATTTTGAAAAAGTTTAACTTTTTTAAAAACAATTAAAATGTGTTCAAACCTTGCTCGTTTTTGAGCTTTTTTGAACATTAAATAAGCGGTTAAGCGGAGCTAAACGGATCAAAAACAAAAGGACGAGAATAATGGCAAAGATCAAAGGACGGTTCAGATCGGCTTTGCTCTGCCATATGAAGTGTACTATCCCAAAAACCGTGATGGGATAAACCAGTCGATGCAGCTGCTTCCATCTTTGTTTGAGCTTTCTTTGCATCAACTGCGTTGATGTTAAGACTAAAGGTAAAGCCATAACAAATGCCAGAAACCCAATTGTGATATAGGGTCGCTCGACAATTTCTACTCCGATCATGCGCCAATCCCAACCAAGGAAAAACCAGCAGTAAACGAAAAGGTGACTACATAGGTAAAAGAAGAAGTAAAGCCCTAACATACGCCGATAACTGATAAATACGCCTCGCCCGGTTACTTTCCGCAGAGGGGACATAGCCAAACAAGCGAGTAGAAACTTTAGTGCCCACAAGCCCATGTTATGAAGTAACACCTCTTGTGGGTCAGCACCCAACGATTGTGTAATAGCTAAAGTCAGAAAATAAATAAATGGCAAAACTGCCAAGCAATGAAAACCCAGTCGCAACATATTAAAAATGATTCGTTAAATCCATACCTTGATATAGCTGGGCTACATGCTCTGCATATCCATTGAACTTGGTTGTCGGGATTCGCTTGGTGCCAAATATTGACTCATTCACAATACGTCGCTCCTTCTTTTGGCTCCAGCGCGGATGATCCACATCTGGATTTACATTGGCATAAAAGCCATATTCCTTGGGCGCCGAAATTTGCCAGGTATTTTTCGGTTGATGCACAACAAATCGAATACGTACAATCGACTTTATGCTCTTAAATCCGTATTTCCATGGGACTATCAGTCGAATAGGCGCGCCATTTTGCGGTGGAAGTGGCTTTCCATACAGTCCGGTAGCCAAAATAGTCAGTGGGTGCAACGCTTCATCCATTCTTAACCCTTCTTTATACGGCCAGTCCAGAGCGAAAAAGCCTAATGCTCCTCGCTTTTGACCTGGCATACGCTCTGGGTCGTGTAAAGTGTAAAACTCTACGAATTTGGCTTTGCTGGTTGGTTTAAACTTTTTAATTCATTGATTCAACTCGAAACCTTGCCATGGAATCACCATTGACCACGCTTCGACACACCTTAATCGATTAATACGTTCTTCTATCGCCCCCCAACGTAATATATCTTCATAGTGATAAATTCCAGGATGCTCAACCTCCCCTTCAATACTCACTTGCCAGGGAATCGATTTAAACCCCTTGGATAATCGGGCCGGCCCATCTTTCTGCAGAGAAAATTCATAAAAGTGATTGTAATGTGTTGCACTGTATTCCGATGTAAGTGGCTCATCGGTTGAGAATCGTGAAGGGCGGCTCAAAGAAACGGCTGGGAAAGCAGCTAATAAAGTTGCCGACTTTATTAGCTGACGTCGATTGAAATAAAAGCATTCATCCGTAACTTGATGTTCAGGACAATTCCAATCAGGACGATGACGAGTGTTTTTCAATAACATATCCGCACCTTAAAAGTATTTACGTCTAAGACGCGGAAGAATTAGATAGGTTACGAGTCAGTTTTTTTGTCTTTTGCTGATTAGAACGTAATTATCTTTCTTTTGTTATCTCTGGCAGATCAACACGCTTTAATTACACTACTCTTTCTGCTGGTTTTCGTGTTGCTCCGAAGGGTTTTGCTGCTCAAAGGATGCTTTGTGTTGACGACGCCCCCTCCGCGACATCAAGTTACGCTTTTGCCATAAAGTCACTATGGGACCGGATAAAGCATAACCTCCGAAAACTGTGAACAATACGATAGGCGGTTGATATGCGATCAGGACAAATATCAAAACAACAACCAGAATGGCCAAAAATGGTACTTTTCCACGCCAATTCACTTCTTTAAAACTGTAATAACGTAAATTGCTGACCATTAATAGGCCTAACGCAATGGTAATGATTGCAATCCAAACACCGTAATCGTGCCCATTAATTTCAAGATCAACACCTAACCATACCATTCCAGCCAGAATAGCAGCCGCCGACGGTATCGCTAACCCTTGAAAGTAAAGCTTATCAGCACTCCCTAGCTGGGTATTAAATCGAGCCAACCGCAACGCACCACCCGCGACAAAGACAAATGCTGCCAACCAGCCTAATTTGCCTTGCGACGAAAGCGCCCAATTATAAATAACCAACGAAGGTGCCACACCAAAGGATACAATATCTGCCAATGAATCAAACTCGGCCCCAAAAGCCGATTGTGTATTGGTCATTCGTGCCACACGACCATCAATACCATCCATAATCATTGCAATAAAGATCGCTATGGCGGCATGTTCAAAACGACCGTTCATGGATGCAACTACGGCGAAAAAGCCAGCAAACAACCCTGCGGTAGTGAATAAGTTGGGTAATAAATAGATTCCGCGTGTACGCGGTTTGTTTTCGATATCCTGATTTGTCATAGAGATTGTCTCAATAAAATAGCGTAACCCGCTCTCTCTGCTAGAATTCTTATAGCAATCAAACCGGTAAGTTTAACCTGCTTTTAGCTTCTGTTAAAAGTCCAACACTCATATTGTGAAGTTGACACAATAAACTTTTATGTCAATATACGCGGCGCAAAACTCAACTGACGATAACTAAGTTCTCTATCATGCAAATTGCAGATAACGAAAAACTGGTCATTATAGGCCTAACCGAAACAGGCCAAAAGTTTCGCCCCTCCGACTGGGCAGAGCGTTTATGTGGCAGCCTGTGCACCTTTCGTAATCGCCGAATGTATTATTCTCCACTGTTAAGGCCTGCCGTCATCGACGGCGTGAAATGCGTCGTGGTAGATGCTCGGCTGGCGCAAGAACAAGCCGAAATGTTCGACTATGTGCTCGGATTTGTGAAAGAAAACACATTAAGAACTGAGATCCAGTCCAAATAATCAAGGGTTTATCTGGCCCAGATGCTGACTTTTACCCAAATTTAGCGCTATATTATAAAGTATCGCTCTGAATTCTAAGGATTTATCAATGTTTGCTCGTTTTTCACTGGTCGCACTTCTGATTACTGCTTGTCTTAATATCGCTGTCGCCGCCGATAATGTGTTATACAAATGGAAAGATGCTGAAGGCAACATTAAATACGGCGATCGCCCACCAAAAGGAATTCCTTACGAGAGAATCAAGGTTCGCAAATCCAAATCCGGTGACAGTGCCTCACCGATCACCGAAAAACTAAAAGCGAAAGAGCAAGACAACTCCGACGTTCAAGAACAGCTGACTAAAGCCCAACAGCAAATGGCTCAGGCCTGTAAAGTGGCAAAGGCCAACTTACAAACCCTGAATAATGCTTCTCGCATTAAAGTTACTACGGATGATGGTGGTAGCCGATTAATGACCGACGAAGAACGAACTGCGAAAAAGAAAGAAACTGAAGATCAGGTTCAACGCTATTGCGAAACAGACGGTCAATAAAAAAATAGAAGCGTTATCTTCACTGAATTCACCTAAAAGGCGATCCAATGATCGCCTTTTTAATACCGCTTATAAACTTATTCTCAGCTTTTTAGAAACACCAACTCATCCGCTTCACGAGAAACTCTGATCTTATCGCCACTTTGAAATTCACCTTGCAAAATTTTATTTGCGAGTGGGTTTTCTATCCAGTGCTGAATCGCCCGCTTCAATGGTCGAGCTCCGTAAACTGGATCGAAACCACGTTCGGCAATCAATGATAAGGCTTCTTCATCGACCTCGAAGTCCAATCCATTTTCGACTAAACGTTGACGTAAATAACGCAATTGTATGCTGGCAATGGATTGGACTGCGTCTCGAGGTAATGAATGAAATACCACGGTTTCATCAACACGATTAATAAACTCTGGACGAAAGAACTGCCCAATCACTTCCAAAAGCTTATTTTTCAACGAGTGGTAATCGCCACTCCCCGCCTCTTCAAGAATGATGTCTGACCC
This sequence comes from Pleionea sp. WD8-19, assembly GCF_055326765.1. Classification (NCBI taxonomy): domain Bacteria; kingdom Pseudomonadati; phylum Pseudomonadota; class Gammaproteobacteria; order Oceanospirillales; family Pleioneaceae; genus Pleionea; species Pleionea sp. WD8-19. Next base: position 4,297 of record NZ_JBUZOU010000027.1, read on the forward strand.
CATATTGGAAGTCATAACGACCACCGTGTTGCGAAAATCCACCGTTCGCCCTTGGCCGTCGGTCAACCGACCGTCTTCTAACACTTGCAGTAAAATATTAAATACATCGGGATGAGCTTTTTCCACCTCATCAAGCAAAATAACCGAGTACGGCTTTCGCCTTACCGCTTCGGTTAAGTAACCTCCCTCGTCGTAACCTACATAGCCCGGAGGCGCGCCAATTAATCGCGCTACGGAATGCTTTTCCATAAACTCAGACATATCGATGCGCACCATCGCTTCTTCTGTATCAAATAGAAATTCCGCCAACGCTTTACAAAGCTCAGTTTTTCCCACACCTGTTGGTCCAAGAAACAAAAAGGAACCGTTTGGCCGATTGGGATCGGAAAGTCCGGCACGAGAACGACGAATGGCATTAGAAACTGCATTTACTGCCTCATTTTGTCCGACCACACGCTGGTGTAAACCTTCTTCAATTTTCAGCAATTTTTCCCTTTCACCCTCAAGCATTTTAGACACTGGGATTCCGGTCCACTTAGAGACCACTTCCGCAATTTCATTTTCAGACACTTTATTACGCAGCAGCTTCATATCTTGCATTTCCGCTTGTGCTGCCATATCCAGTTGCTTTTCCAGCTCTGGAATTTTGCCATACTGTAATTCAGACATACGGGCTAAATCACTTGCGCGCCGGGCTGCTTCCATTTCAAGTCGAGCGCGTTCCAATTCAGTTTTAATATGCGTTGTGCCTTGCAAAGCGGCTTTTTCCGCCGTCCAGACTTCATTTAGCTCGGCATACTCTCTTTCAAGCTCCTGAATTTCACTCTCCAGATCGGCCAGGCGTTTTTTTGATCCGGCATCCTTTTCCTGCTTTAAAGCTTCTCGTTGGATCTTTAATTGGATCAGACGCCGATCCAGTTTATCCATTTCTTCCGGTTTCGAATCAATTTCCATGCGTATGCGACTGGCAGCTTCATCAACCAGGTCAATCGCTTTATCCGGTAATTGACGATCGGAAATATAGCGATGCGACAAAGTTGCTGCGCTAACAATAGCGGGGTCGGTGATCTCCACACCATGATGCACCTCATACCGCTCTTTTAAACCGCGTAAAATGGCAATGGTATCTTCCACTGAAGGTTCTTCAACAAGAACTTTTTGGAAACGACGCTCTAGCGCTGCATCTTTTTCGACGTATTTACGATATTCATCAAGCGTGGTAGCACCGACACAATGCAACTCCCCTCGCGCCAATGCCGGTTTCAACATATTACCGGCATCCATGGCTCCATCAGCTTTTCCGGCGCCAACCATCGTATGCAGTTCATCAATAAATAAAATGATCCGACCTTCTTGCTTGGCCAAGTCATTGAGAACGGCCTTCAAACGCTCTTCAAACTCGCCACGATACTTAGCACCAGCAATCAATGCTCCCATATCAAGAGACAGTACTCGCTTGTTTTTTAAACCTTCCGGCACTTCACCATTAATTATCCGTTGAGCGAGTCCTTCAACGATTGCCGTTTTACCAACGCCTGGCTCTCCAATAAGCACCGGATTGTTCTTTGAACGACGTTGCAACACCTGAATGGTACGGCGAATTTCATCATCACGACCAATTACTGGATCTAATTTACCCTGTTCCGCTCGCTCGGTTAAATCTATAGTAAACTTTTCCAACGCTTGTCGTTGTTCTTCCGAATTAGGATCATCAATGCTCTGTCCACCCCGAATTTCTTCAATTGACCGCTCGATCACCTCTTTCGTTGCGCCTAACTCTTTAAGAATTTGGCCAAGGTTGCCTTTGTCATCAATAGCAGCAAGTACAAACAATTCCGATGATATGTACTGATCTTTTCTCTGTTGCGCCAGCTTGTCACACAGGTTCAGTAGTCGTGCCAAATCATTAGAAATATGCAAGTCGCCTTCTGTGCCTTCTACTTGCGGTAGTTGATCCAGAGCAACCAACAATTGCGAGCGCAATGCATGAACATTGATATTGGCTTTGGTAAGAAGTGGCCGAACGGTTCCACCTTCTTGGTTTAGCAAAGCCACCATAAGATGAACGGGCTCGATAAACTGATGATCACGTCCAACGGCTAATGATTGAGCATCAGCAATCGCGAGTTGAAATTTACTGGTCAGTTTGTCCATTCGCATGGATACACACTCCCAAATTAAACGTTAATTTCAATATTTTATTGGGGCGCAATCATTTATTTTCAATTAATTCGATATCACCTTAAGGAAAAGTCACTTTAATCAACAGCGTTTAGGACGTTATTCCTTATTGCGCGGTTTGATCATTGTCACGGGTCAGCGACAGATGAAACGCCTGAGCATTGGTACGCCCTAGCAATAAAGATCCCAATTGAAAGTCGATGTCATCATGCTGAAAATGATGGTGCGCTAAAGGAGTATAGCTTGTCAGATTCACTTTTCCGCGCAGTACAACACCACTAAATACACTGCCTGGGGATTTAACACCTTCTATCCGAGCCGGAAAAACACTGCAGGAAAGTCGCTGCGTCAGTTTACGTAAGCCCGGCTTAATATGGGTTCGTTCTTCATGATCAAGGTGTATTTTTCCGTGCGGGAATAAAGCGACCACTTCACCTTGCTCTACTTTACGGATCACCTCGCGAAAAGCCTTATCGACTCGTCCCGAACGATCCACCGGTATGCACCCTGCCAACTTAAACATCCAAGTCAGTCCAAACCTTTCGTACTCTTCTTTGGCAATTAAAAATCGAAGTGGCCGATGGCAGGATGCGATCAATAAAAAGGGATCCAAACCAGAAATATGGTTTGCAATGACAATAGCCCCCCCCGTTTCCGGTAATTGAATATTGTCTCCGTTGAGGCGGTGATAGTGCCGACAAAAAATCCGGATCCAACCGTCAATTGCATTGGTTACCCAAAAGCCCCAATTCGCTTTGCTTGCTTTTAAACCGATGACAATAAATAAAATAAAAATCATTGCCACACTGAAAGAGACAACAAGACCATTACTCATCTATCGTCCGACTCCATCCAGATAAGACTTGCCATTCGCCCTGTTTCACCTTCTCGCCGATAAGAAAAAAAGCGCTCATCTTCTGCGTATGTACAAAATTCGCCGCCATATACGTCAACGCCATAACTGTTTAACTTTTCTCTTGCGATCCCATAAAGATCCGCCATAAATTTTTCGGAATGCGGATTAAAAAAAACGGACAACTTAGGATTAGACTTTACAAAAGCATGACGTACTTCATTACCCACTTCAAACGCACGTTTACTGATGGCAGGCCCCAACCACGCAAGCAATTCATCGGATTGACCACTGTATTTCTCTAAACAACTTTCGATAATTCCTGCTGCCAAGCCACGCCACCCAGCATGGATGGCAGCAATCCATTTTTTTTCGCGACTGCACAATAAAATCGGTAAACAGTCGGCAGTCATTACAGCTAACACCCGTCCCCTTTGGCAAGTAAAGCTGGCGTCAGCCACCGAAGCAGACCGTAAAGGTTGATCAATTTCAATGACTTGTTTGGAATGAACTTGTTCCAGCCAATTAGGTGACTCTGGTAAAGAAGCCTTTTCTTGCACTCGACGACGATTTTCTGCGACATTGCTAAACTCATCCCCAACATGTTCTGCCAGGTTGCAACTGTTGTACGGTTGCAAACTCACACCATCGTTTCGAGTGGTTGAAAGCGCTTTAACATAAGCCGGTGCAGGCCAATCGGGATAGATGAAAGTCATTACTTCATTGGATTTTCATTGTGTAACACGCGTAACAATTGCTGATAATCTTCTGGTGCTTCGACTTCCCAATGTAACCACTCTCCACTCACCGGGTGTTTAAGTCCTAACTTTCTGGCATGTAACGCTTGTCTGCGGAAAGCTCTTAAACAGTGTTTCAACATTTCTGAACTGCCACTGGGTACGTAATTATGGCGTCCGTACAAAGGATCACCAACCAAAGGATAGCGTAAATGAGCCATATGAACCCGAATTTGATGGGTACGTCCAGTTTCCAGGTTCACCTGTAAATGGGTGAAGTCATTGAACTTGTCCAACAAGCGATAGTGAGTAATGGCTTCTTTTCCATTGGGCACAACAGCCATCAGTATTCGGTTTTGCGGGTGACGACCAATGGGTTGCGCAACACGACCACCCGCGATCATCTGACCATGGCAGATGCATTGATACTCACGCTCAAACGCGCGGTGCTGCAACTGCTCAACCAACGAGGTATGGGCTTCCAGCGTTCGCGCAATTACCAATAAACCTGAAGTGTCTTTGTCGAGCCGATGAATAATACCAGCACGGGGCAAGTGACGTAGCTTAGGATCGTGAGCAAGTAAAGCATTGACCAAGGTCCCATCCGGATTTCCAGCCGCCGGATGTACCACCATACCTGCGGGTTTATTGATCACAATGATCTGCTCGTCCTGAAACACAATATCCAGTGGAATGGCCTGCGCTTCCCACTCGCCAGCGATTTCTACTTCAGCGTCGACCTGCAAAATTTCATTTCCCGACAGTTTATGTCGGGTTTTGGTGACAACTTCACCATTAACGGTGACATTGCCGTTTTTTATCCAGTCTTGCAGCCGTGAACGGGATACGTCACTGCAATTTTGCGACAACACCTGATCCAACCGTTTACCAAGAACACTGTCATCCAGTTGAATGTGTTGTTTAAATACCTGTTTTGGCATGATTTTCCAAGTTTATGGGAACCTTTCGGTGATAATGGCCTCTACAACCCCGATTACCAGCATTGTGCGTTTACCAAAATAGTCATTGGCCTCTATCACTGGCTCCGGTAGAATGCTCTGCACAATGAAAAGAGCTGAATTTTAACGAACTATTGAGACGTATGAAAAACTTTCGTGTTTTAATTTTAATATTGGGCAGCTTATTGCTGGTTTCTTGCGCAACTACCGATGTCGATGACGTTGAAGTACCACTGGCTGATGATGCCTTTAAACTCTATGAAAAATCCCAAACGGCAATGAGCGCAGGGAATTATCAGACCGCCATCAAATACTTGGAGCAACTCGATAGCCTTTACCCATTCGGGCCCTATTCGCACCAAGCGCAAACGTCCCTCATTTACGCCTATTATATGGCTCGCGATTCAGCTTCTGCAATTTCAGCTGCTGATCGTTTCATCCGCCAGAACCCCAATCACGAAAACGTAGATTACGCCTACTATATGAAAGGCTTGGTAAACTTTACAGCAGAAGTCGGCTTTTTCAAGGAGCTGTTATCGGCAAACTTATCCCAACGCGATGCGTCTACTGCACGCCAGGCGTTTAATGACTTTGCTGAATTATTGAGAAAGTTTCCAAACAGCAATTATGCAAAAGATGCACACCAGCGTATGATATTTCTACGTAACCGGCTAGCAAAATACGAATTGCACGTTGCGCAATTTTATATGAGTCGAAATGCCTATATTGCAGCAGCGAATCGTGCACAATACATTGTCGAACATTACCCAAAAACAACTTCTGTTCCTGACGCATTAGTCGTAATGGCCACCGCCTACGATATCCTTGAGCTTGACGATCTTTCGAGTAAAGCTAAAAACTTGCTTAAGTTGAACTACCCAGAACACGCTGCTAATCTTTAATTTGATAAACAAGCAGAAACTTGCATCAATGAAATAAAAAAGGGTTCTTGAGAGAACCCTTTTTTATTTCACTTAGAAAAAGAGCACTCAAAAACGTCAAAGAGCCTCATCATCCACTTCACCCGTGCGAATACGCACAGCCTTTTCAACGTGAGTCACAAAAATTTTACCATCGCCAATCTTACCGGTTCGTGCGACTTCTAGGATTTGTTCGATACAAGCGTCAACTTGCTCTTCGGAAACCACAGCCTCCACCTTAACCTTGGGTAGAAAATCAACCATATATTCAGCACCGCGATACAATTCGGTGTGACCTTTTTGGCGACCAAAGCCTTTCACCTCGGTTACCGTCATACCTGCAACACCAAGCTCGCCGAGAGCTTCACGCACATCATCAAGTTTAAAAGGTTTAATAATGGCTTCTATTTTCTTCATAACAATGATTACTCCACTCAAGCCGTCTGCCGCTGTTGTGATAAAGTATCATCACTCCCCCTAAACAATGCAAGCGATTTGCTTTACTCATCATAAATTGTAGGGATCGGCTGGCGTTTATGCTGTGTTTTGCAAAAAATTTCGATAAGCTTTTGAGCAGCATCCGGAGCGATCATTTTTCCTTCAAGAAAGTCATCTATTTGCTCATAACTTAAACCGAGCGCTTGTTCATCTTCCTTACCTGGCGACAAACACTCTAAATCAGCCGTTGGCGCTTTGGTAATTAATACTTCAGGCGCACCCAAATAACTCGCAATTTGACGTACCTGTCGCTTGTTTAAACCAAACAGCGGCGCTAAATCGCAAGCACCATCTCCCCATTTGGTAAAAAAGCCAGTAATGTTTTCCGCGGAGTGATCCGTCCCCAAAACCAATCCTTTCGCCAAGCCTCCAATGTGGTATTGTGCAACCATTCGAGTACGAGCCTTAACGTTTCCTTTTGAAAAGTCTTGTGTGTTGTCGCAGTCGGGCAATAACCCACTTTGCTTAAGGGTTTTATTCACTTCCAAGCATAAAGAATCCACTGCAGTCTGTACATTCACAACCAAAGTTTCACTGGGTTTTATAAAATCCAGAGCCAACTGCGCTTCATGTTCGTCGGCTTGTGTTCCGTAAGGCAAACGTACAGCTAAAAACCGAAAGTTCGAAGAAGAATGAGACTGATTTAATTGCTCTACAGCCAACTGTGCCAACCGTCCTAAAGTGGCTGAATCTATCCCTCCGCTGATCCCCAACACCAGGTTGTTTAATCCTGAAGCCAACAAGCGATTTTTAATAAAGTCTATTCTGCGATTCACTTCAAATTCAGTATCAATTGAGGGTAAAACACGCATTTCCCGAACAATATCAGCTTGATTCATTAACAATAACCCTGGTTGTTTGTACAACGAATAAAGCGAGTATTTTACCATAAAGCCATCCAATATTGCCCAGCTCGAAATAAACAATAAAAAGTAAAAAAGCGGATAACAGTTTTAATCAACCTCATATCACGGTATCTTTAATCGCAACAAAGTCAGCTACTTACGACATACAGCATGAAAAACCTGAAAGTCGAGCACCATTACACATCTCTCCGCGCATTACAGATCTACACGATTTACCGTATCGTGGTGGCTGCTTTTTTGTTGTTCCTATTTGAGCTTCGATCGGGTGAGGTTTTTTTAGGACAAGAATTTCCAACACTGTTCCATTGGTCATCCATTGTATACCTCATCACCAGTATTGGGTTTTACTTTGTCAATCGACGACAAACCAAAGATTTTAAAATTTTGGTTGAGCTACAAGTTTTTATCGACATCGCTTTGCTCACGCTATTGATGCACGCCAGCGGAGGGATCGCAACGGGTTTGGGAATGTTAATGGCCGTATCGGTGACAACCGCTTGCTTGCTTGTGGCCCGCAGTTCCTCCATCGCATTCGCCGCAATTGCAACGTCAGCAGTACTGGGTGAAGCCATTTATCTCAAACTCACAGGAAGCTCAAAAACCGATTACATTACCCAAGCTGGATTACTCGGTGCTACCTTTTTCGCAACCTCATTGTTCGCTTTGCTTACCGCACGTCGTCTGAAACAAAGCGAATTGGAAGCAGAAATCACCAGTGCCGACTTGGCAAGCATGGAAAAACTGAACGAACAGATTATTCAGTTTATGAAAACTGGTGTGATCGTGATCGATCAAAACCATCGCATCGAATTTATCAATACCGCAGCTTGGCAACTCTTGGAAATGCCAGAGCATGTTCAAGGACAACACTTAAAGCTAGTCAGCAAAGATCTTGATCGTATTGTTCAACATTGGAAAAAAACTAGGCACGCTTATTCTAACTTTCGACAATCACCCACCGGTCCAAAAATACAAATCAAGCTTTCTAATATCGACGAACATAATGAACAGTGTCTCATTTTTATGGAAGACACGACACCTATGACGCAAGAAGCGCAGAATTTAAAATTAGCGTCGCTAGGACGACTTACCGCCAGTATCGCTCATGAAATTCGTAACCCTTTAGGCGCATTGAGCCATGCGGCTCAATTATTGGAAGAATCTCCGGACTTGATTCAAGCAGATAAAAAGCTGGTAGAAATGATTCAAAAAAATGCTATTCGGGTAAATACCATTATTGAAAATATTATGCAACTTTCTCAGCGACGCGAATCTGAGCCGCAAACTGTTAACTTAAAGCGCTTTTTGCTTACCATGTCGGAAGAGTTACAAAAAAACCACAAAGAAAAGCTCGATCTATTTATCGATGTTTCACCCGAAAATTTGTCTATCCAATTCGACATCAGTCAGCTTACCCAAGTGGTCACCAACTTATGTGAAAATGGATTGCGTTACAGCATTCAAAAAGCCAATCATCCCTACTTAAGCCTGGTGGCTGGAGTGAACTTTAAAACTCGCCAACCGTTTCTTGATATCATAGACAAAGGAGAAGGGATTTCGCCCGAAGTCGCCCAAAACATCTTCGAGCCTTTTTTTACGACCAGTGCATCGGGCACAGGGCTTGGACTGTATGTTTCGAAAGAGCTTTGCGAAGCGAATCGGGCCCAGCTAGACTATATCCCCGTACCTTCCGGTGGTAGCTGCTTCAGAATTACCTTTGCCAGAGATCAATAGCCCTATGACACAGCCGCTTGCTTTATTAATCGATGACGAACCCGATATCCTTGAGTTACTCAGTATCACATTGATGCGCATGGGCATCGACTGCCATACTGCGCCCAACGTCAGCGAAGCAAAGACTAAGATCGAACAACAAAATTATCAATTGTGTTTAACCGATATGCGCTTGCCAGACGGCGATGGCTTGGAATTGGTCGAGTACTTACAACAACACCAACCGGACACTCCGGTTGCCGTAATCACCGCACATGGCAATATGCAAACTGCGGTTGAAGCCATGAAGCTCGGAGCCTTTGATTTTATATCAAAGCCCGTCGATTTGAGGAGTCTACGAAGTATTGTTAGCAATGCGCTAAAGGTGAACCGACCGGAAGCCAAAGAATTTTCCAAACCATTTAATGGTAGCCAGCAATTCATTGGAAATACTTCGGTCATTAAGCGCTTAAAACAGCTGATTTTAAAAGTCGCAAAAAGTCAGGCACCCATTTACATCAAAGGTGAGTCGGGAACCGGAAAAGAAATGGTCGCTCGCTTAATTCACAATAATGGGCCCCGTTCCGAGGCTCCGTTTATTGCCATAAACTGTGGCGCCATTCCTACCGAGCTGATGGAAAGCGAGTTTTTTGGCCACAAAAAAGGCAGTTTCACCGGCGCGCAAAGCGATAAAGATGGCCTTTTCAAAGCGGCAGACGGAGGAACACTGTTTCTGGATGAAATCGCGGACTTACCATTGAGTATGCAAGTCAAACTGTTACGCGCAATTCAAGAGCGATGCATTCGTCCGGTCGGTGCAGAAAAAGAACAAAATGTTAATGTAAGGATTCTGTCTGCGTCACATAAAGACTTAAACCAACTGGTCCTTGCAGGCGATTTTCGACAAGATTTGTTTTACCGAATTAATGTTATTGAAGTCGACGTACCACCTCTACGCAGCCGAAAAGACGATATTCCAGCACTGGTCAGCTACTTTGTAAACCGCCTTTCCGAACGAAACCAAATCCCACCACTAAAAATTTCAGCCGACGCTATTGAGAAACTATGCAATTATTCGTTTCCTGGAAACATTCGCGAGCTTGAAAACATACTGGAGCGCGCCATTACACTTTCGTTAGATGACACCCTTGGAGCCGATGATATTCAATTAACCTTGCAACCGGCAACGGAAGATAAAAGTGTTGAATCTGAACGCAACGGCTTACCGCTTGAGGATTACTTGGAAGCCATTGAAAAATCAGAAATCACCAAAGCTTTGGAAGAAACTGGCGGAAATAAAACGGCGGCTGCGGAAATTCTTGGTATCAGCTTTCGCGCAATGAGGTATAAATGCAAAAAGTTAGGCATTGATTAGAGCGTAAACGTCATTTCTGATATCTCACATCAGAAATGTCTTACAAAAACGATCAAGGATCGATGATTTTTTACTGAAGTTCTGCAAGGCACAATAGCCGCGTTTGGAAATCATCAAGGATGAAATATGAAAAATTACCAAGGGTTTAGTCTTTTCGAATTACTTTTTGTCGCTTTACTTTCCGCTATAATGGCCAGCTTCGCTATTCCTGGCTTCAAACACATTCGCAACACAGCAGCGATTGAGTCGCAAGCACATCAATTAATGTCGATGGTACAACTGGCCAGAAAAGAGTCCATCAGCCGTGCCAGGAATGTGGTCCTTTGCGCCAGTGAAGACGGACAGGAGTGCGACAATAACTGGTCAAATGGATTTCTACTGTTTGTCGATGAAAACAATGATAACCGGTTTTCTGCAGAGGCCGATGAGATAATACAACAACACACCATTCAGGATAGCGAAATCAATATTCGCTGGCGATCGTTTCGCGCCAATCAACCATTGCGCTTTTTACCAATGGGAATTACTTGGCACAACAACGGCACCTTTATCATGTGCCGAGAAAGCAACCCTAAGTACGGTAAAGCACTATTTCTTGCAAAAAGCGGACGTTTAGAAATGTCTCGTGATGAAGACGACGATGGCATTGATGAAATGCGCAATGATGAACCGTTAAGTTGCTGAGTAGATTTCAGGATCAATTAAGCCAATCCATATTGATCCTGAGCTGAGTCATTTAGGCTTATACCCGCAACACCTTCACATTTTCAAACCCTTGCAGCTTCAAGTGATGTGCTTGCACTTTACTCATAACCCCTTTATCGCAGTACAAAAGATAATTGCATTGTTCATCCAACTCTGGGAAGCGGCTATTAATGGAATAAAACGGGATTTTGAGTACCTTGTTATTGGTTAACTGTAATGGTGCATTTTCTTGTTCTTCCGGGTGACGAATATCAATAATAACGTCACCAATGTCGGGGGTAGAAACCAGTGTAACGTCAGTATCGGTATCCAGATCATCCAACACCTTATCGATAGAGATGAGTATGCGATTTTCAATCGCATGCTCCAACACTGAAAAATCAAAATTAGCTTCTGTCGCGCGCACTTTTTCCAATTTGGCACGTGTTGTAGGCTTGTTAGAAATGACACCGCAAAATTCGGGCATATTTGCAGCAAACTCTTCCGTACCAATTTCACGCGCTTTCAAAATAATGTCCTGCTTATCCATCGCAATCAAAGGTCGTAGAATGAGAGACTCCGACGCGTCATCAATTACAGTAAGGTTGGTTAACGTTTGGCTGGAAACTTGACCAATGGCTTCACCGGTAACCAGAGTGGTTATTGCCAGATCCTGAGCTACTTTGTCAGCCGCTCGAACCATCATCCGTTTTAAAACCACTCCCATAAGCGATTGATCAACATTCTTTAAAATTTCTTCAACCACACCTTCAAAGGGTACTGAAATAAACTTTACCTTATGTGAGCTAGCAAACTTTTTCCAAAGGTAGTAAGCGACTTGCTTGACGCCGATCTCGTGAGCAAGCCCCCCGAGATTAAAAAAGCAGAAATGCGTTTTTACACCACGTCGCATCATCAAAAAGCTGGATACTCCGGAGTCGAACCCTCCTGAAATCAAAGACAATGCAGCTTCCTGCTGCCCCAATGGGTACCCGCCTATTCCGTCAATACGCTCTCGAACCAGATATACCGTATCATTCTCGATTTCCAAATTTATCTGGACTTGAGGATTTTTTAACGCAACTTTTTTAACTTGAGTACGCGCGAGCAAGCCACCGCCAATCATTCGTTCTGCTTCGTTGGAGTTAAACTCGTGCTTGCCTTTACGCTTCACCCGTACGCAAAAGGTTTTATCCGTTAAATCGTCAGAATAAGCATCAACACACAATCCAATGATGTCATCAAGCGATTGAAAGGAATAGGTATCCACTCTCAACATAAAATCGATTCCGGGAATGCATTGCAACCGCTCTTTGATATTCTGCCAAGTTTCTTCATCCAATTCGGACGGCAATTTAATCTCGATCTTATCCCACTCACGATAAACTTTAGCTCGGTTCTCAATGGGTTTGAGGGCATTTTCAAGGTTGTAATGCAATTGCTTAGTGAGCAAGCGCCGCACTGGACGGCTTTTCATAATGATCTCGTGGAACAGCTTAACCACAATTTTCATAATTGAGACTCTGACAAGATAACTTCTGGACGGTTATTTTAACGGAAATTAACGTAAAAGCGGAGATTGAATGGAAGAATGAGTAAAATCACCCGGCAAAACGCCGGGTAACATTTAAAATAGAAAAATTCGATTAGGCTCGTATCAGCCCGACAAATTGACCTTCGATGACTAGCTCATCGGGAGACACTTCGATGGGTTGAAAGTCTGAGTTTTCTGGATACAACACCGCTTTGCCACTTTTTCGCCCAAGCCGTTTGACCGTCACTTCATCATCCAGACGCGCAACCACAATTTGCCCGATATCAGCAGTTTGCGATTTACGAACAGCGATCAGGTCGCCATCAAGTATTCCAGCATCTTTCATACTGTCGCCTCTTACGCGCAAAAGAAAGGTTGGCTTTTTGCGCCGTAAAACCTCAGGAATAGTAACGTATCGCTCAATATTTTCGACTGCCTCAATTGGAATACCTGCAGCAACCGACCCGACCAAAGGTAACTCCTCCACCTCTCCAGCAAGAATTTGAATGCCTCGCGTCTTTTCGCTGTGCAAACGAATAACCCCTTTCTTAGCTAGAGCCTTTAAGTGATCGGCCGCAGCCTTGGTTGAGCTAACACCTAAACGTTCTGCCAACTCCGCATGAGTTGGAGCAATGCCGTTTTCTTCAATAAACTCTCGTAAAACATCCAGTACTTCTTGTTGGCGCATGGTAAGCTCGCGCATCAGTACATCCTCTTTTATTCAATACTGGGTAAATTAATACTACTTATTTGAGTAGAATTCAAGTTTTATAAGGATAATTTCTCAAATCTTTACTATACCTTTTGATATAAATAGAAGAGTTTTTGGATTGTTTCGACATGGTAGAGTTACCACTTTCGCTTATATTTCCGGGTTCATTCGACAAAATCGCGCAGGCGATAAAGCAGCAGCAGCTTCCACTTTTACCCTGCACCCGGTTTCCAAGTCCTTTCTTACCGCCTTTTGATCGTTCTTTACCATTTACCAAATCCGAATTGTTCGAAAAAAGCATTCGCCATATTGCAGGCATCTTACTAGGACGCAAGATGCCCACGGGCGATCCGAACAATGCGTTATATAAAGCTATGCAACGATGGCGAAATGAAAATCGTTTTAACGATGAGTCCGAAATTCGACATGCCTTACAAAGTCTTCTGCCGAACTTGATCGATAGCACCTTTCAGGAGGCGGAACATCTTCAACTCATTTGGCATGCCTTTATGATGGAACACTCTGTGATTCGGTTTTTCGCAAACACTCTGGATCCGTTACTTTGGTACAGCGAAGCGGATCATTTTTCGGGCGCTGCACTTAAGTTTTACGATCTTGAAGATTCCACTTTAGCTTCGATGCTACCGGTTCAATACCAAACGATTCCTTCAGCCTCCATAAAATCTGAATCGGTCATTGCAAAACTCTGCGGGGAGTTGAGTGAGCTCACTTTAGAGCCGCAAACGCTTCTTCTGAACCAAATTCCGGCGTACAAAAGTATGAAAGAGTGGCGCTTTATCACTCGATCGAATGAGCAGCAAGGCCTAACATTTGATCCTCGTTGGGTTAAAGCCATATTAATAGGCCCCCTTTCAACGGACGAACAAATTGAACAGTTAAGCGCTTTGAAAAATGATCACATGCCACATGCCGTACTGCACCGAATTCAAAATGAGCCTGGAGAATATAAATTGCAAGAAAAAGGGCTTTAATCGAGATCGAGATGTGAAATATCTGGGTTTATTTTTTGTTCTTCTTTTTTCTCATTGGGGATCTTTTCTCCTGCTTCAGCAACCGAGAGCTGTGAAGTATCCACCTCTTTTTTAGGTTTAGCTTGAGGCTCTTGCAAAAGGCCAACATCTGCAACTTCCAGACTAGATGTATCTACATCTCGCTTTGGTTTTGCTTTGGCGTCCTGCAATGCTTCGCCAATATTACCAAGGCTTAAAGTTGATGTATCTGGTTCAGGAATAGAGCTGACTTTCTCAATACGCGGTAATTGTTCCCCTGCTTTTGCCAAACTCCATTCGGTGTCTGCTTTTTCCTCCGGCTCTGCCGCCGGTGTTGTCGAGCTTGATCGTTGACTTTCAGGCTTGGAAACCGTCGCTTGCGTTTTAGGAGCTTCGTGAGAATCCGTTGTCGATTGTGCTTGCTCCAACTTTTGAATCAATACCAACGCTCCAGCCTGCTTAAGCGCAGACTGATACTTCATCGCTTGGGCATAATCCAGGTTTTTCTTGATTGTAATCTGTTGGCCACTGAATAAACGTTCAACCTGAGCGACGCCCGTTTTAAACAACTGGGCCAGATTTTGTTTAACTTCCTCTGCGCTTTTACCCGGAACGGTGCGACCGGCAAACACTATGTTAAATCGACCTTCAATCATAAAAATTACAGTTTTCTCAGCGAGTTAGAGAGTAAGTTTATTCAATTAGACTGCTTGCAATCGGATAAGTTGTCAAGTTAAAGGATGAATCGAACGGCTGCACCAATGGCTGTAACACGAACAATTTCAGCTTCCAAAACCGGCATGGGCTCAGGAAACCCTATTGCTTGTAAAGTGACTAAAGTACCAATCGGCATATTGGCCAGTTCACTCGACTCGATATACGCCCCATTGTCCGACAAATCCAAGGTACGCGCTTTAAAACGTCCTAAAAGTTCAGTTGTAATCTCTACATCGGTTCGAATGGGTGTTCTTATCGATGATCGCTGCTCAGCCATATTCAAAATATTCAGGTTTTTCAACAAGTTTAGACTATTTAGCAAAGGATCACTGAAAAAGCTGATTGCTAATAGATACAGAGTACCCATTAACGATGGTTTCTAATAAGAAACGAAAGCGGTAAAATTTAATTTGTTCAGGTAAGTAACAACCGTACCCAGTTATGAATAAGCCACCCGAAAATCCGTTTCTTGAAGAGTTTGCTGATGTAAAGCCGTTGTCGCAAGACAAAGTGACTTTGCGCAAAAAATCTCCGGAAAACGCCGCCATAGAGAAAAGAAAACAGGCAGCCGTTACCGATAAGATTGTCGACCAAAATTATTTGACTGACAGTCCGGTTCCTTCCGTTGAGCCATTGCAAGTTCTGGAGTATAAACTAGACGGACTGCAAACCGGTGTATTTCGTAAGTTGCGACTAGGGAAATACACCATTGATGCTCACCTCGACTTGCACCGTCATACTGTCGCTGAAGCCCGTACTGCGATTTATCAGTTTATTCAATCGGCCATTCGTGGTGAATTTCGAACGCTACTCATCACTCACGGAAAAGGTGAACGCAGTAATCCTCCGGCAAGAATAAAAAGTTATGTGAATTATTGGTTAAAGCAAATCCCAGAAGTTATGGGGTTTCACTCCGCACAACCTAAACACGGAGGCACCGGTTCGGTTTATGTCCTTTTAAGAAAATCTGCGGAGTGCCAATTAGAAAACAAGGAAAGGTACCAGTAATCGGGCAGTGCGAATTATGTTATTGTTCTCCGCCACTATTGAGTAACAGTCGCTTTTCTTCTTCAGAGAGAGACTTTTCCACCTGATAATTCAGATCGCCCAGTCGAATTTCTTTCACATTCTCTATGCCAACCGGCTTCTGATAGCTCATATGGGTTTCACCTCGCTCGTCCACCCACTGGTAAACGATGGTGTTCATTTCACGTATCGACATCGCCACTCGCTTTACTTTTTCACCACGAAAAACAGCGAAAACCTCTTTCGCTAGATGAGTGACCGACTCAGTATCTTTATAGTTTTGCCAGACAGTTTGCCATTGATCAGGGTTGTTTTCTTCAACCCACATTGCTCGACCTATGATTAGTATTAAAATCACCAGAATGGCTAACGTTTTTTTCATAACTGTCTCTTCTTAATGGATGTCATTCATTTGTTTTCGGTTTGATTTCAGAACAAGTTCCAGCTTGAAAATTTTGACATAAACTCGTATGTAATTATTTTCCAGTAGGCTCAGTAGTCATCTCGCTTTCCGGCTCAAATAGCTCTCGCCACAACTCAATATCCGAATGTTCAGCATCGACCAGCTCAAACCCACAGAGATACGTTGGCTCTGAATCGACTTGATTACACCACTTTACTTCGCCCGTTAGCAAATATTTTAGCGAGGCTGGGTCAAAATCCACCAACAACTCCAAAACCAAACCTACAGTAATCGGGTAATTCGACGTAACTTTTATCCCGGTTCTAGAAATATCTTGAGTTGAGCATTTGACAACTAGCGCATTTTCATCATCAGCGGATGCCGACAAAAGTTCAATAAAGATGGTTTCCTGCTTGGCGAACCTTTGTTCACGGCGCAATTCCATTTAAACAATCTCCTTTCCATAACCACAAAAATAAAATGGAACATCAATAGTCACAAACTTGCCGCCATTTCCGGTAATCGGAGCTGTCGTCTGCAACAAAACTGATACCCGCATGGTAAGTCGGTATCTCATTAACTTCAAGACACCAACGAATTTCTCCGGTTAAATGATATTCAGAGTGCTGACGCTTAATATATACCGCCAATCGTAAAATTTGACCAATAGGAATAGGCTCATGGCACACAACTTTCAACCCCGAACAGGAATAATCGCTCACCGGGCTGGCGTGACTTTTCTCGGCACCGTCGATTTCAATCATCCGATATTTTATATAGGATTGACCATCTGCGTGCTTACGTTGTTCGCCACGCTCCTCACTGTACTCCAGCTCAATCATACGACCTGCCTCCTGAATCAACCTATACCAAGTATAGCTTAAAGGCCGATAAATATTACCGAACGCGCTCAGTGTGTGAGTCGGATAGTCAGTATTACTTGTGCCAAAATAAGTGCTGTCGATTGACTTTAGGAATCTTGGTAAGAAACGATCGAAAGACCCGATCGCTAAGCGCCAGCGAATGATCAATTTGATATAGGGTTTTATTCCAAATAGCCTCAATACGCTGCTGGGTATTTTTCAGCCCTAACTCCGCTCGATGTTGAGGTAAGTTCAACCACCTTTGGATCAGAGGTAAATTTGCCTCTAAATGAAATTGAAAGCCGTAAATATTATCGTCAACCCGGAATGCTTGATGTGCGCAAGGGGAGCCTTTCACCAGGTGCGTTGCACCGGGAGGCAAGTCGAAAGTATAGCCATGCCATTGAAATACATGAGATTGTTTTGGAAAATGCGATATGACTGGGTCATCTTGCCCGGCTTTTGTAGGCGTTAAAGAATACCACCCCACTTCATGCTCTGGAGCCGCATAAACTTCAGCCCCTAATGCCGAAGCAATCAACTGCGCGCCCAAACAAATACCGAGCACCGGAATGCCCCGTTCCCGTGCCTCCAGTATCGCCTGCTTTTCAACATTTAAATGGGGATAGATGGCTTCCTGGCCGATATTCATAGGGCCGCCCAGAATGATTAACGCATCATAACCTGCAACCGAAGGCTTAGCAGCAGGGTTTCGCCCAAAATTCACATAGCGTATACGGTGTTTTCGAGCGCGTAGCAATGGGTCTAACGTTCCCAAAGGCTCATAAGGAACATGTTGAAACACCATAACTTTGGCCAAGTCAGACTCTCCTAAAAGTAACTACGTTGTTCGCATTATTACCAACCTGCTCCTGGTCCTAAAATACACTTTCGCTATAAAGCAATAAACCTCAGTGATTTGAAACCTTCATTTCCCGGTAACCTGTGCTCGCTTTCAATCCGGTGTTAATTCCTTCATAATGACAGCTGAACCCTCCCAGGGCCGGTTTACTTTTAGCTAAACAAGCCCTAAAACCCTAGAGCGTGTTTATTTTTTATTTATCATCGTGTTGTGTCTAAAATGGTGTCAATTTAGTGATGCGGCATCCCGACGTGAGGAATGCGGTTTGGTCTTTCCAAATAGTCGACGAACAACAACGAGAGGCGGAACTTTAGCCTCCAACAATAATGATAAATAAAAATTAAACACGCTCTAAAATTTAGAAGATTTCTTATGAATATTTCCAAAGACAAAGTCGTCTCTATGCATTACACCGTAAAAAATGCCAATGGTGATATTATTGACTCCTCGGAAGGTAAAGATCCGCTGTTATATATGCAAGGACACCGTAACATCATTCCTGGACTCGAGCAGGCAATGGAAGGTAAATCAGCAGGTGATAAAGTGGACGAAGTCATCGCTCCGGCTATGGCTTACGGTGAGGTGGTTGAAGAGCTTATCCAAGAAGTGCCACGCACTGCATTTGATGGTGTTGAAACGCTGGAAGTTGGCATGCATTTTCAGGCGCAATCCGAGCAAGGGCCTGTTAGTGTTAAAGTAACCCAAATCGACGGAGATACCGTCACCGTTGATGGCAACCACCCTTTAGCCGGTGAAGAGCTGCATTTTTCAGTTGAAGTGGTTGAAGTACGTGAAGCGACAGAGGAAGAGCTCGCTCATGGTCACGCGCATGGCGCTGGCGGTCATCACCATTAATTCGATCGGCACAATGCATTATCTCGATACATTGTGCCGGTAGCACTCAGCTTTTTTGAAACTTTTCAACAATGTCTAGATAGGGTCGAACTATCTCTAAAGCTGTTTGGTTGCATTCGGGTAACTCGGCATCGGATTCAGCAAGCGAAGTCACTCGGTCCCCCCACTTAACAATAGCGGCTCCCCAAGTTAAACCCGCTCCAAATGCAGGCAAGGCAATATTAGCACCTGGCTGGATCATCCCCTGTTCCACGGCTTCACATAATGCGACCGGAATAGTTGCTGCTGAAGTATTGGCGTATCGATCGACATTGACCATCACCTTATCCATTGGAATATTCAACCGTTTAGCGACCGCATCAATAATCCGCAAATTTGCCTGGTGTGGTACAACAACATCGATTTCTTCTGACTTCATGTTGGCACGTAATAGGGCTTCTTCAGTTGCCTGAACCATACCACGGGTTGCACGCTTAAAAATTTCCTGTCCATCGAAATTCCACGTAACATGACTGTAGGTATTGGCCGTGCGATCGAACCCTGAGCCAAAATTATCAATCGCTAATGACTCTCGCACATCGCCATAACAGCCTAACTTGCTCGACATTACACCGATAGGTTCCTCGCAGGCTTCGACCACCACGGCACCCGCACCATCGCCGAATAATACGGCGACATTTCGATTCGACCAGTCGACGGCCCATGACAATTTTTCCGCACCAATCACCACCACACGTTTCATAACACCGTTGCGTATTAACGACGCAGCATTACTCAACGCAAACAGAAAACTGCAGCAAGCACTATTAAGATCCATCGCTGCCGCGGTGTCATTTCCTAATCGCTTTTGCACGTAAGAAGCGCAATTCGGCGCTAGCGTCGTCGGTGTTGTGGTGCCAAAAAGAATACCGTCAATATCATTTGCTTGAAGACCAGCGCAGGCAATTGCACGCGCCGAAGCAACGTACGCCAGTTCATCCACATCGACATGAGAGATGCGTCGCTCACGCATTCCGGTGCGCGAATAGATCCATTCGTCACTGGTTTCCATAAATGTTGCCAGATCGTCATTGGTCATTATCGCTGGCGGCATACATTTGCCCCATCCGGTTATTTTAGCGTACGGCATAAATCCTCATTTCAAACTTGCAAGAATGCGCGTTAGTGTAATGAATTTATTAGCTTTCACTGCTCCAACCTGCTGAATAACGGTAATTTAATGCGGTAAAAATCCAAAGCCCACAGCCTTCGTAGTGTTTGATATAATGCCGCTCACATTTAATTAAAGAGGTTTTATTATGACTGACGATAACTTGCCGGATATGTCATTCGACACCGACAACTTATATCGCGAAGAGGTGATTACTGATCAGAAAATAGGAACCGTGCGCGTTATGACGCCGGTTACTGCCGATGGCGACACTGATTCGGCACGTGATGTTCTCTACATTGGGCAAACTCAAGTTCTCACACCTGCTGGCGCACTACCTCTAACTTTCGAGCTAAAAGGCAACTCATTAAAGGAAGCAATGAGTCAATTCGCCGAAAGCGCCAAAGAAGCAATGGAGAAAACTATGGAAGAATTACGTGAAATGCGTCGTCAACAGGCCTCTTCCATTGTTATGCCAGGCGATCCTTCCATGAGTAATAGTAAAATTCAAATGCCTTAACGACCGAGAAAAACACCGCTAGAACAGTCAACAGCGGTGTTTTTGTCTTTCGCTACTCGATCAATTCAGTTTTCATTCAGCTGGCACAGTTAAAATAGAAGTTATATCACTAAAAACCAGCCTGAATGCCATGAATAAAAAGCCCTTAATAAAATCCTTTTCGCTTCTAATTACACTGATTATTTTATCGGGCTGTTCGGTACATGGTCGTCATCATTGGGGACACAGCCACCATCACACTGGGGTTTACGTCCATGGCCATGTGCATGGCAAACCTTCACACGTGTTAGGCGCTTTGGTAGCAGGTGCCGTAATCGGCCACGCCATTCGATCAGCGCATCAGCACTACCATGAAAACCGCAATGTCCCACCAGCGGTTCCAGGCGACCAATACTATTTAAAAACCTTGAGCGGCGAATGCCAATGGGTTGAAATTGATGAAGACGGTACCGAATCTCGTCTTCAGGTTGAAGCTCAATATTGCGAATCGAACGACTAACTCACCACGCTTCGATCTTTTGCTAAATAACAAACAAATAAATTGAAAAGTAATGGCAGGCACAACCCGCAAGTACAAATCCATGCCAAATAGCGTGAGTGTAAGGCTTGTTCTTAGCGACATAAAACAACACGCCGACACTGAAACATATACCACCTGCAAACAGTAACCACATACCACCTCCTGGCAATGCCTGATAAAGCGGATATATCAGCACCACGACAAACCACCCCATTAAGAGATAAAGTGATAAAGATATTTTTGGAAAACGATGGCCAGTAAACCACTTAAATAGCAAACCAATTAATGCCAGAGTCCAAATGGCTATCGCTCCAGCAATTCCCATCCAGCTATCCAACACCACCAACATGAAAGGCGTGTAAGTTCCGGCAATTAACAGATAAATCGCAGAATGATCGAGCATTTTTAATGACGACTTCCACCGACTGCCACTTAAAGCGTGATACAAGGTCGAAGCCAGTAGCAAAAGTACCAGCGATAACCCATAGATCGTGACACTGGTAATAGCTACCCGATCATCGGCAGCCAGGAGCAGAAAAAACAGCCCTATGAATGCGATAACACAACCGACACCGTGAGTCAGCGCATTAATAAATTCTTCTGATTTTGAGTATTCGGAGGACATAAGGTTACACGTTCTGGTCTGAGGAGTTAAATGTTATCTTTTTAGCGTACACATGTACACCCAAAAAGGTGTTCATTGCTGTTTATTTTCATTCATAGACTTAAACTTTATTCTTTCCCCTTGTTTTATTTAGTTTTATTTTCAACTATATTGTTCTCTATCTTGGAGAAACGTGATGTCGCTCAATCTATCTCAACATTTACCTTTTCAACTCGCAGTGCTCAGTAACCTGATTAAACAGGGATCCAGTGATCGCTATGTGAAACACAGTGGCATGGCCGGTCGCGACTGGCGTGTATTGGCCATCATCGGTCTACAAACATCGATCACGCCAGCAGAAATCGCAAACATGACTGGAATTGATAGAGCAACAGTAACCCGTTCACTTCAAAGACTCGAGCAACTTGAGTTAATCATCAAACAAAATAACCCGGAAGACGGGCGCAGCGTCCTACTAAAAATGTCAACCAAAGGTACGCAGTCGTTCAATGAAATAATGCCTCAAATGGAAGCCAATGGGGCATTTTTCCGTCAGCAGCTCTCTAACGGTGAGTTCACTTTGCTATTGGAGTTGCTAAAAAAGCTTCAACACAGTGCTCGCCAACTCATTCAAACATAATTTTATATTCAACTATCTTCAGGAGTATTTCATGCCACTTGTATCCCCTCTATCCGCTGACCATGATCCAGCCGTCGCTGAATTAGCCAAGTTTTTTAATGAAACATTGGGATTTTGCCCAAACAGTGTACTCACCATGCAACGACGCCCAGGAATTGCACGTGCTTTTATCGAGCTTAATAAAGCGGTTATGGATAACCAAGGGCGTGTTACCAGCGAGCAAAAGCGCCTTATCGGCTACCTCACTAGTGCAAATACCGGTTGTCGTTATTGTCAGGCCCACACTATTTTGGCAGCACACCGCTATGGCGGAAGTGATGAGCGATTGGAAAATATTTGGTGTTTTCGCGACAGCGACCTTTATTCAGAAGCCGAAAAAGCGGCTTTTGAATTCGCACTTGCAGCATCCAGTGTACCCAATGCAGTTGATGAAGCCATTAGCGAAAACTTGCGGCAACATTGGGACAATGGTGAGATCGTTGAAATTCTTGGGGTGGTTTCGTTATTCGGATATCTCAATCGTTGGAATGACAGTATGGCTACAACTATGGAAGATGGCGCGGTATCCGCCGGTGAAACGTTTTTAAAATCAGCCGATTGGCAACGTGGGAAACACATTTGAATTAATGAAACCGAAGCACCCGCGTGTTTCGGTTGTTCCGCATTGTTGTTGTACACCGCATCACCCCTTCCACCCATTAGGATAAATCACCTTTTTTTAACGCACCTCCTAAATCGATCAATACTTCTTAAATGCCACGTTGACTTGTTCGACGGTGCGATTTCCGATCGCTTGAATCGCTCGAGATTCAGTGAAATGGAGAAACTAAATGTTATTCTTGCAAGAAACGGCTACGCGAAAAGATGAGCTTCAGCCGGCGACATTTGAGCAGGAGGCAAAGTGAAAACCGAAAAAAGAGACGCGCTCAGTAAAGAGACAGCAGATGTTTAAAGCACTAAATTTGCAAACGTTTCAGCTATAATCTAAAACGAAAAAGTGCTAATCAATTAACCGCTCATCACAGGTGTATCATGCTAGATGAATTAAAAAAACAAGTCGCTCAAGCTATTCCATTTGTTGAACGATCCGGGTTACGTGTCATACATTTAAGTGCAGGAAAAGCAACTTGTGAAATCCCCTTATCACCCAATAAAAATCATGTGGAGACCATGTACGCTGGTGCACAATTCACCCTCGCGGATATAACCGGTGGTGCGCTTTTGTTAGCCACGTTTGATAGCCACTTATACTACCCAACGTTAAAGAAACTAAACTTAAACTTTATTAAACCCGCAACCAGTGACTTGCATTTAAGCCTTCGACTTTCTCAAACTGAGATCGAAAACATGGGGCTCCAAGCTGAAAATGAAGGTAAAGCCAGTTGTCAATTAGAAGGCGATCTGGTGGATAGAATGGGCGATGTGGTCGCCCAGATGTGCGGTGATTTTTATATATTGCGTCGCAAAAGTAAGGGTTAGAAAAGCCATTTACCATCTCTTACTGATATTTTGTTTGCTTTTTGCTAATACCTCTCTCGCAGATAAACGACAACCATTGGTCGTTTATCTGTGAACTCAGTTGTGAATTTCACGTGAGAAGCCGTGTATGCAAGCAAAATAAAAACGATTAACGTCTTGTTTTTACGACTTTATCTCATAAATCACGGAGTTTCACGCAAATTGCACAGCAATCACATCTCCATTTGAATATAAAAGAAGCTGAAAGTTAACTCAGTTCATAAAATTGTGAGGTGAAGTATGCGTAGAGGTGACTTAGTTCAATTGAACTCCGGCGGAACCAAGATGACCGTATTCAATTTTGTGAAGGATTTACCGGATCCCTCCAAACAACAATATCTAAGTGTTGGTGCAGAAGAAAACGATATTGTTTGCAAATGGTTTGTGGGCACAACTTTAAAGAAAGAAGTGTTTAAACCCGCAATGCTCCGCTCGGTGTTTTAATTCATTCTTAGAATCTCAAGTAGGTGCAAAAAATATCGCCTACTTGAGAACTTCATAAGAGAGAAGCAATCCGCTTATTCTGAACGATGTACGACAAAGTCCAACAACTGACTCATAAAGGGCTTTATTTTAGTCAAATGAGATAATGCTTCCTGCGCTTTAAAGTAGTGATTGTAAAGCTGCTCCTGTGCGCCTTCTTCTCCTAATACCGAAACAAATGTAGCTTTATTGTTTTTAACATCTTGCCCGGCAGGCTTACCAGTTTCATATTCAAAACCCCAAGTATCAAGTAAATCGTCTTTTATTTGAAATGCGAGTCCTAGGTGTCGTGCAAACATCCTAAGGTGAGATTTAACAATATCGTTTTCATTCGACAGTATAGCCGGTATCATTAAAGCCGCCTCAATCGCTAAACCGGTTTTCAAAAAACAAATATTCTCAAGCAATTTGACATCCGTATGATTGGGACTGCTTTTTAAGTCCAATAATTGACCTTCGCAGATAGCTTGCGTTGTTGTGGCGGCATACTCCAAGGAGTTCAAAATATACTCAGTGTTTATATTTTTAATTTGGCTTTGAATTTCTACCGCTTTCATGATCAAAGACACGCCGGCCAGTTCTGCCGTCGCTTCACAATTGTATTTTTTATGTAAAGTTGGCTTTCCGCGACGAAAGTCTGCATTATCTTGGGAGGGTTTATCATCAAAAATTATCGAAGCGGTGTGCATATACTCTAGCAATTGAACAATGGGTACTGTTTGTTCTTTTGAAAACTGGTATTGCTCCGTTGCCAACACATAAGCAAGCACTGAACGAAGGCGTTTACCACCTGCCTGCACGCTGTAATTAGCAGCACTGATTAAACTGGAGCCATGACGTGTTTGCGAAATTGAGAGCTGATCATCAACCCAGTTTTTGATGGCAACGTATTGTTCTTTAAACGCATATTTTGCTTTTTTATTGTTATCAAAGTATTGTGCGACATGACGACTGACCAACTTATCAAACCAAGCAATATCATTGGGCGGTTGCACCAACCGATCAATTAATTCATCAAACGCCTCGTGTCCAGTGGTTAACATCCGTTTTCTTAATGACTGATAGCGAGTTTGCCCGATATCATTTCGTAAACTTTTGTGTGCATTAATGCAGCGTTCCAGAATGAGTTGCTTCGCTTTTGGATG
This sequence comes from Pleionea sp. WD8-19, assembly GCF_055326765.1. Taxonomy (NCBI): domain Bacteria; kingdom Pseudomonadati; phylum Pseudomonadota; class Gammaproteobacteria; order Oceanospirillales; family Pleioneaceae; genus Pleionea; species Pleionea sp. WD8-19. Next base: position 29,645 of record NZ_JBUZOU010000027.1, read on the forward strand.
ATTGCAATACACCTCATAAATTAAATAAAATACAACCGCCCAATAAATTCGATAAGGATTGATTAGCGAATGCGCACCTTCTTCCATGGTTAGATAATAAGTATAAGGAGTTACATTTTCTTGCTGCAGATCATCAAAAATATCTTTGATATCGTCATTGAATTGATTATAAATACCAAAACAAAAGGTATGAAAGTTGAATTGCTTGTCACCTTGATTGCCCAACAGCTGTTTGGCAATTAGCCGACAGCCGGCAGACTTTAAAATTATGGGTAGGTAGAGTTGTTCGTTGGAAAAATGACCATCGCTCAGTTTTCGCTTTCGATCAACATCTTGCGCCTGAAAGAAAATGTAGGCTTGTTTAAAAAAGGCTTGCGCTTCATCACGCGTTTGCAGCTTTTTAATGGTCCGAAATGCTTCGCTCAGTTCCTGATAAACAAAACTCATTTGCTGCTGTCTATCTGAGTTAAAAACTGGACAATCCGAAACTTCACCCGTTAACAGGCTTTGACGAATGCTCTCATTAAATAAATTTTTTTCTTCATCAGTTAATGCGCTACCAGAGTCCAATAAATCATCAACCAATGGATAAGTGAGTCCGTAGCTATAACCGAGGCGAATCGCCGCATCCAATTTTTTTTGACGTTCACTTTTTGTAATATTGTTTGGCAATGTTGCTAACTGGTGCATTACCACACCGGCAATAATTTTTACCAACTTTCGCATACCGTGAGTCGCATCGATTTCAGCAGGCATACGTTGTTGCACATTGGCGAGTTTAGCCATTAACCAACAAAAACTGTGTTCCAACTGATGTTCCTTCGCTTTTTGATAAAGCCATAGCGACGAAACTTGATTTTCAACTGAACGCTTTCCATTTCGGCCCTTTATCCAGTGAACGAGTGAGTTCACCACACTTTCCACTTCCTTTTGCACGCTTGTGTCAGCAATTGATTTGCCCAAATCACGCATAAAGATATAGCTGATCGATTTATCTAGATAGTTTTTCAGCTTTTTCTCGGCCGATAACTTTTGCAAAAAGGTCCATCCATCGATGTTCGACAACTCAGATAAGTGTTCCAGTTCCGATAACCTGTGATTACGAACACCGCTTTTTTCGAGATGACTAAGCCAATAGCTATAATCGTTAAAAAGCGTTTCAAAAATATCGTCGGATGTAGCTCGTTGCTCGATTTGATTGAAATACCAGCCTGCACGTTGCTCTGCCTGAAGGTAACTGAGAGGATCGATATTCCACTCTTTATGAAAAGAGTACGAACTAAGTGAAAGGGTAAGGTTTTCTGAACGACGGCTCAAACGAATATCTCCTTTAATATTATCGTTGTTATGACCAAAATCTACTTGTTTATCGGTGGCCTTTTTTTGTAATAGCAATCCACATGCCATCTATAACCATTTGATTTTAAAGAGTTATTTTTCAACATTTAATAGAACTTAAAAAAGACAAATTGAAATGCACAAAATATTGGTCGATTTCACTTATTTAAAATTTTTGAGGCTTTAAAACTTGAGTTGAGTTTCTCTGTATTGACGTCTAGTGTTTAACGGAAAACGTCAATGACATGACAAGGAGCAACCTATGTTCTCTGTACCGTTTCGCATATTAATAATTCTTGCAGTGATAACCACTCCCCTTTTCAGTGCCAAGCTTACTGTTAAACCCGGACTATGGGAAACCACCATCACGCGAACCAATCCCATGACGGGTACCCCTATAACCGAAACTGACAAAAACTGTGTAAAAGAAACCGAATTTAACCCAGCGAAGATGATGGAAGGAGCGCAAGGTTGCAAAATTGTCGAAGACTCTTTAAGTGAAAATACCCTAACGTTTAAAATGGAATGTAACATGCACGGCAGCAGCTCTACGATCAGTGGGCAATATTTCACCGACGGTAATACCGGCAAAGGAAATATGGATATAAAAATGAATATGGCCGGCATGGCAATGGTAATGAATATGAGCTGGGGTGCAAAGCGAATTGGTGATTGCTGAATAAAGCAATCCCAGTTTCTTAGTTAAAATATACAAATTAAAGGCACAAAAAAGCCAACTAACAAACCGGCTGAGGGCGTTCAGAATTCTGTGTCAGCCTAAAAATTAAAGTTCTAGTTCACCATCTAATCGACCTTCAAAGTGGATGGCCAGTTGTGACAATGTCAGGTTCCAGTTTTGAACTGGCATTGTCCA
>NZ_JBUZOU010000028.1:0-29594 GCF_055326765.1 Pleionea sp. WD8-19
GACAATGCCAGTTCAAAACTGGAACCTGACATTGTCACAACTGGCCATCCACTTTGAAGGTCGATTAGATGGTGAACTAGAACTTTAATTTTTAGGCTGACACAGAATTCTGAACGCCCTCTTAATAAATTAAAATTTTAAATGTCTTCGACAAGTTCTACCGCTTTAATAAATCGTTTGATTTTTTCTTGAGCTTGTCGAAGAATTTTGCTGCAAAAAAGTGTCGCTTTGCGTATCCTATAATACCTTAAAAAGATGGGTTAACACCTATCCTACCGTCGCTGTTACAGGGGGCACCTTTTATCATATTTCAATCTTTTTTATATCCTTAATAAAGCCCAATTGATAAAGCTCCATAGCGACAGCCTTTAGATCCTTGCTTTCACTGAACGAACGGTTTTCTTTACCTATAAGCTCCTGATAGCGCTTTTGCAACAGTTTTATTTCCTGCTCTTTCTTTCTACACACAATGCACTTTGTGCAATGAGCATCTACCCAAAAACCCAATTCCTCGAACCAATACTTCTGCTCTTTAGCAAAGAAGATAAATGGTCTGCCACAATTTCTGCAATTTTCTTCGATGTCCACGTAAATTTTTCTAGGATAAATGGCGTAATTCTGCTTTTCGATATTTGCTCGAATTGCTGTTTCAGGAAAACATTTCAAATTTAGGTAACGCCAATGAGCCCACCGAAGCTCTTCATCTGTAATCTTTTCTTTAGAAGGAATTGGGTGAGCCCCATACCGAGGATGGTATACATAAGTTTTAACTTTATCTTTCTTCTTGGTCATTACTTCGCAAGTAAATGTTTTACACTCGTGCATTGATAAGTGGGTTCAAAATTGGGCACGGTTTTCTGTTTTAATTCAATCATTCCTTTCAAAGCATGATAAACTCGAAGAATCGTTTGCTTCAACACCCAAAAGCTCTTTGCTACTACTCAGAAGTTAGCTTATCTCACTTGAGTGACAAGCCGCATCAAGCGTGTCTTCGCCCAATATGGCCGATGTAGCTTACCCTTAAATGCCGATTTCAAGTTAGAAGGTTCGAAACAATTATGAAAAATACCTGTTTTGAAATACGGCTGGCTCAAAACATTTGGTATTTAATGGTCATGGATGTTTTCCAAGTGCATGCCCGTCAATCCATAACAGTTCATACGCCAGTTCAATATCCTCTTTGTTGCGATTTTCACGATTAAGCTGAGCATTATGTAACCACATTTCCTGTTGACTCTTGTCAGTAACAAAACCGGAAAATAATTGTCGTGCTTTTTTAACAAACATAGCCTTTCCTCCGGTGCAACCAAACTTCCGTGTTCGATTGCTCCCTTTCATCGATATGAGGATCGAATGATTAAGCCACCATCGGCGATTTCAACATCTCAGGTTTGAATACTTCTTTCTTTAGCGTCGTTCCAACAAACCATTTACAAACCACATCTTGCTCGTCTGCGCCTGAAGCAAGATAATTTTCCTTAGCAGTGTTCGGCAGATCCCTAACAAAGTTGAATATGGTCATTTTTGTGCCACCTGAATTTAATTGAACAATGTCACCTCGTCGCATATCACACCTCCATTAAGTGGATGATTTAACAATTTGGGTATTACGTCACAAATACATACCCTCTTATACTCAAAAGGAGATGAAAAAGATGTGAAAATCTCGTGACCCGATGTGAAATTTGAGATTTACAAATAATTTCAACAACTTATAGCGATTAAAAATGTTCTAAAAAACGGTGTAATCCTGAGGTTATTCAAGAAAATCACATTTACTTCACAATGTTTTGTTTATTATTTATTTGTTTATTGAGATAACCTTTGAGTGTGCTAAGGTATTTAGCGCTTTAAATTGATTAATAAATGTCCGTATTGAATCGCTATAAATCAGAAAAGTATTATTGCGCTTTTAATTTTTTATTGAGTGCATTTATATTGCGCTCCCAGTTTGCGCCGTCGAATGTCTCATACTGAAAATCGCATTCTTCTATATTGTCCAAGCAATTCACATGAACACTGATCCCATCTGGGTGCGAACGCGGAACATAAAAAGATTTAATTCCACAGTGTTTGCAAAAGTAATGTTTAGCTACTTTAGTATTAAATTGATAACAGGATAAATCGTCTTCTCCTTTTAATAGTTTAAAATCTTCGTTTGGAACAATAAGGTGCGTATAACCTGTCATTCGGCACATCGAACAATTGCAGTGTTGAACCCTAGCTTTGCGATCGGCGGTCATTTCAAACCGAACCGCTTTACAATGGCAACCGCCTTGCAACCGGATCGATTGGCTCATCATTTATCGCTCCTCTACAAACGCCTCAATATTAACTTGAGACTCTTTATCAAATTTAATTTGCGCACTGCCAACGTATAAAAAACCAACAATTTCGTCTTGAGCTTCGAGACCCAGCCGATTTTTAAGATGAGGATTATGGGCTAAATCGCCGGTACGCCAGTAACCGGCAAACCCTTGAGCTTGCAACGCATAAAGCATGGCGTGTACACCACACCCACAAGAGACGATTTGTTCAATCGGTGGAACTTTCGGATGGTCCTGAATTTTAGCCACTGCCACAATAACCATGGGAGCACGAAGCGGTAACGATAATGTGCGCTCGCGTTGAGCAATCTCCAAATTGGGATCATCCATCAGTTTTGCAGCAAGGAAGTCTTCGCCTAATTGCTTTAAAGAATCAGGTGTTTTGTATACGAGGTACTTCCAGGGTTTTAACCCGGCATGATCCGGCGCCCGCAATGCAGCCCTATAAGCTACTTCCATTTGCTCGGGTGATGGTAAAGGCTCAATCAGTTTTCCGCAGGAGCTGCGACTTAAAAGTAATTTTATAGCGTCCATTTATTATCTCTTTAGTTAATTATTTTTTAGCCGGTAAAGAGGCATAGTATGCGGCCAAATTTTGAATATCGTCGTCAGACAATGGCTTCGCCATGGGCGTCATCTGCATGTTTTTTCGTAAGCCATCGCGAAACGCTTTAAGCTGTTGAACCGTGTAGGCTTCTTTTTGTCCCGCCAAATTAGGGTAGATATCAGCAATGCCGACACCATCCTTACCGTGGCAACTGGAACAAATCATCGATTTGGCTTTGCCTGCTTCTATATCAGCGGCTTGCGTATTTGCAATAACGGATAGCGGTACAGCAATCAAGAAAGCAATGTTTTTGATGTTCATGATTGATCCTTTGGTTTTTTGTTGGGGGACATTATAGGGGATTGTTTATTGGGGTCTAGAGGTTGGGGGCTTGCTTTACTAGGATATTTCGGCTTCGAAGATTAAAAAGAAGAAGATTGAAGTAGATGGGGATTACTTTGGCCTTTCTTCATGTTGTTCTTATAATTAAATGAATATTCAAAACTCGCCTGACACAGGGGATTGTGCTCCGCGTCCTGCTCCGCATCGCTTCGCGACCGCCGTTCCGGCGTCCAAAATCGTTTCCATACGATTTTGTCGAACCCTGAACTATTGTGGGTTCGAAACAGCTAGAGGGCCAAATAAAAAAGGCCCATCCAATTACTTGGATGGGCCTTTTTTATTTGGCGTCCCCTAGGGGATTCGAACCCCTGTTACCGCCGTGAAAGGGCGGTGTCCTAGGCCTCTAGACGAAGGGGACTGAAACGGGTCAATCTCGTTTAGAGGCGCGCATTCTATAGTTGGCTTTTCACTTTGTCAAAAGTTTTTTTACAATTAATCGCTTTAGGATAAATGTTGCGCAGACCATACTAAAACGACACGGTTTATCGTTCAAATAATATGCAACATATTTTACTTCTGCTCATTACGCTTATTTGCCCTACTTTATTTAGCGCAGAAGTTAACTATCAATTTTTACTTAATGATTCACTTAAAGAAGCAAAAGTAACTACCTGTTATAAAAAGATAAATAGTAAACTCTTTAGATCCTCCTTTAAGTTGGCTCATCGATACATCAAAGGTCTCAGCAGGCAGGTTCAACCGTACAAAAATCAAATACGAATATCGTCTGAAAAATCAGCAGACTGCTTTTGGTTATTAATCGATATCGAAAGATACCAAAAGGAAAAGACGAAACTCGGTAGGTATTTTCGCGAGTTAAAAAACGTAATGGCGTTGGACACTGGGCTTTATATTTGGCGACCGCAACATTACCCAACCGACACTCAGTTCCATTTAACGTTGCAATTGCCGGACAAATTTTCTGCCGCTCTCCCCTGGCCAAAAAGCGAACAGAATTCTTATCTCTTAAATCAATACCCGTCTTTTTTGTCGCTGGATTCTTATTTTGGTAAGCTCGATACTCACTCCCTGAAATTCGATTATGGCGCACTTAATATTAGTTATCTCAATCACATATCACCAAGCAACCAACAAAAACTGGAACGCTGGCTTTCTTTAGTCACTCAAGCGCTATTTACGGTTCAACAATCTTTACCTGGTGATCAACTGCAATTGTTCGTGCAAGACGTGAACCGCCAAAATGCCGAGGCAACACCCTTTGCAATGGTTATGCGAGGCGAAGGTTGCCACTTAACGTTTTACGTCAATAGTAATGCACCGTTTGAACAATTTATTAACGATTGGACGGCCTATCACGAATTTTCACATCTGTTACTGCCCTTTATCGACCGCCGTGACGCTTACGTCTCCGAAGGATTTGCAAGCTATATGCAGTATTTTTTGATGGTGAAAGCCGGTGTATTAAATGAAGAAGAAGCGTTTCAACGATTATGGAACGGCATTCAGCGTGGTGTGAGAGATCATAAAAACAGCAAAAATTTAACTCTTGGAGAAGCCAGTCAACAAATGCGACGCATTAAAAGTTACCGTCGCGTTTACTGGAGCGGTGCCTTACTCTGGCTAGAAGCCGAACTGACGCTCAGACAAAATGGTGAAAACCTTAATCAATTGCTGAAACAATTTCGACACTGCTGTTTTTATAAACATGAAGTCTGGCGTGCGAATGAATTAGCGGCCGAGCTGGATCGACTCTACGGAAAACCGTTATTTTTTCCGTTATTTAACAACGCTAAACAAAATACAGAGTTTCCCGATTACACTGAACTCTTTAAGCGGTTAGGGATAACCGCTAACAAACACCAGCTAGAATTTACTCCATCGGCACTGCGTCAGAATCTGATCCAGTAATCCCATATCCGGCAGTTTATGCTAAACTAGCGGACTTTCCCGCTATCCCAATTGATTTATCTTTCGAGGATTACTATGGAGCTCTCTTCTCTTACAGCGATATCTCCGGTAGACGGTCGTTATGGTTCAAAAGCCGCCGAGCTGCGCGAAATATTCAGTGAATACGGTTTAATTAAATACCGGACAACGGTTGAGGTCCGCTGGCTACAAAAACTCGCCGCAACACCCGAGATCACTGAAGTGCCCGAGTTTTCCGAAACCACCACCACTCTGTTAAACGATATTGTCGATAATTTTTCATTAGCTGATGCCGAGCGTGTAAAAGCAATCGAAGCCACAACCAATCATGATGTAAAAGCCGTCGAGTATTTATTAAAAGAGAAAACGGCAGGTAATGAAGAACTCGAGAAAGTCAGTGAGTTCATTCATTTCGCCTGTACTTCGGAAGACATCAACAACCTCTCTTATGGATTAATGTTAAAAGATGCTGGGTTGATCATTGAAGAGTATCAATCGCAAGTCATCGATGCTATTAAAAATCTGGCGCTGAAATACGCAAACATTCCCATGATGTCTCGCACTCATGGGCAGCCCGCTTCCCCTTCCACAATGGGAAAAGAAATGGCCAATGTAGTGGCTCGTTTGCGTCGACAACATGAGCAGTTCAAATCGGTCGAGCTACTCGGAAAAATAAATGGTGCGGTCGGTAATTACAACGCACATTTATCTGCTTATCCTAATATTAATTGGCCTAAATTTGCGGAAGAATTTGTAACGTCACTCGGATTAACCTTTAACCCTTACACCACACAAATTGAGCCACACGATTACATCGCCGAGTACTTTGATGCAGTCACTCGCTTTAATGTGATACTGATTGATTACGATCGTGATGTTTGGGGATACATTGCGTTAGGTCACTTCAAGCAGAAAACCGTAGCCGGCGAAATTGGTTCATCGACCATGCCGCATAAGGTAAATCCCATTGACTTTGAAAACTCCGAAGGAAACTTGGGGATCGCCAACGCGCTTTTCACGCATCTTGCACAAAAATTACCCATTTGCCGATGGCAACGCGATCTTTCCGACTCTACGGCATTACGCGCGTTAGGCATGGGTGTTGCGCACTCAATTATTGCATATAAAGCGACCTTAAAAGGCATCAGTAAACTGGAAGTTAACGAGCAATCGTTATTAGAAGAGTTAAACGATAACTGGGAGTTGCTTGCCGAACCCATTCAAACGGTCATGCGTCGGTACGGCATTGAAAAGCCTTACGAAAAATTGAAAGAGCTGACTCGCGGTAAAAAAGTGGATCAGGCTGGAATGGCCGCATTTATTGATGGCTTAGCCTTACCAGATGACGTTAAAGAGCAGTTAAAACAGCTTACACCAGCAAACTATATCGGAAATGCGATACAGCAAGCAGAAAGTATTTAGCCGTTTTAAATCATCTCCTTCGACAGGCTCATTGTATAAAAGACGATTATTGAGCCTGCCGAAGTAACTTACTATCCCGAAAGCCAAATAACTGAATACGTATCATGCTGTCCCAGCTCTCTCACCTCGACATTCCTACTTTTCTAAAGGATTTCTGGCAACAACAGCCGGTTGTTTTACGACAGCTATTACCTGACTTTAAAGATCTAATCAGTGCTGAGGAGCTGGCCGGACTTGCCCTTGAAGAAGAAGTTGAGTCCCGACTGATTCAGTTTGATAGCCATTATCAAAAATGGCAGGTTAAGCAAGGTCCGTTTTCAGAACAAACGTTTATCGAACTGCCAGAACAAAACTGGACGCTATTGGTACAAACACTGGAGCAATGGATACCGGAAGCTAATAGCCTGCTGCAACAATTTGAGTTTATTCCACAGTGGCGGCGCGATGATTTAATGGTGAGTTTCGCGACGCCCGGTGGCGGGGTCGGCCCACACATCGATCAATACGATGTGTTTTTAATTCAAGGGCAAGGCTCTCGAAAGTGGCGCGTAGGAAAGCCCAATGGTTCAGTCGATGTTTATTGTCCTCACCCCTTGTTAAAACAAGTATCAGAGTTTGATGCGATTATCGAATGCGAGCTTATGCCAGGCGATGTACTCTATATTCCACCAAATACACCCCACGATGGCGTCGCTGTTGAAAATTGCATGACTTATTCCGTTGGGTTTCGCGCTCCTTCACAACACGCATTGTGGCAACAATTGTTGATTGATCAGTTCGATCAGGAAGAGTCTGAATCCACGCGTTTTAAAGACAACGCGCCCTTAAGTGACTTTCAAAAGACTTCCCTACCTGACTCCCTACTGCCATGGCTTAAACAAAACTTGCTATCAATGAGCGATGAGCAGTTGATCATTGCCTTTGGAAAACAAGTAACCGCTATTAAATACCCGACGGAATTGCCACTTGAGACCATTAAACCAGAAACGATTTTAAACCTAAAATCAAAACCATATATTATTCAGGCCACCGAGCATAGCCGCTTCACCTGGTATGCCATGGGGGATAAGTTGCTGTTTTTTGCCAATGGCGATGTATTTCGTTTGGATATTACCCACAAAAATGCGATAGTTGAGCTGATTACGAACCGTCAGCTAAAGAGTACGCACTTCACAACTTTTCTCCAAGATGTTGATTTTGTTAACACGATTGCTAATCTTATCAATATGGGGCATTTAAACATCGATATCCTATGATCGGTGATTCGGAAACTAATATGACCACCGACTTTATAATCCGCGAAGTAAGTTGGAAAGATGCCAGTGATCTCCTCACTCAGGTTCGGGAAAAGGTATTTGTCTGCGAACAACGAGTATCCATGGAAATAGAACTCGATGGAAAAGATCCTCATTGTTATCACGTTCTGGTGACTAATATTCAAGGCGAGCCAGTTGGTACCGGCCGTATGACTCGCGACGGTAAAATTGGTCGCGTTGCGGTTTTAATGCCCTTTCGCGGCCATGGCTTAGGTTCTCGTATTTTAAAAAAACTGGTTGAAATAGCAGGCCGCGAAAAGCTCAGCCCAGTAAAGCTTCACGCGCAAATTCAGGCTGTAGATTTTTACAAGCGCCATAATTTCGTCGCTAACGGCCCGGTTTTTATGGAGGCCGGAATCCCCCATCAGTCGATGAAACGAAAACTCTGAACAATACCGAACGGTTAAAGCGGAATCATTCATGATGTTGGAAGAAGATCTGTTAAACGCGGAGCTAGGCGTTACCGACACACCCTTTTTAATCAACCGCTTATCTGAACTTAAGTTGGCGAGTTTTCGACTGTTTTCACAAGCGAAACGCCGAGTCGATATTTTCAGTTACGATTTGGAGCCTCGTGCTTTAAGTGAGCGTAACATCGAGCATTCACTCAGTGAATTAGCTCGACGAAGTCGTTATTCTCAAATTCGACTACTCGTTTTCGATACCCAAAAACTGCAAACTCTGGATCACCGCCTCGTCGCCTTATCACAAAACTTGAGCAGTTTCGTTTCCATTCGTGTTTTATCAAAAGACTTTCAGCAAATTCCTTACGGTTTTTACCTGGTCGATGATTGTGGCCTTTTGTACCGATCGAGTCACAAAGAATACGAAAGCAAAGTGTTTTTTAATGAAACCAATCAAGTGAAAGAGTATCGAAAGCAGTTTGACGATATGTGGCAACAAAGCCGAATTGCAAGTGAACTCCGTTCCCTTTCACTTTAACGCCACTCGATCATCATTCACCAATTAGTTTGAGTTCATATTATTAAGCCTCAGCAACTTGCCGAACTTGATGAGTTAGAGGTGTTGCCAATGAAATGCCCATCTCGCGAGATAGTTTTAATGCAATCTGATTGATACCATGGCGTGCATCAAGCAATTTATATGGAGATTTTACGCCATACACCAATCGCCAGACCACGCAGTGGTCGCCATTGCTGAGCGTTTTAATCGAAGGCTTTACCTGCTCTAAAGGCAAACCACTTTCAAACGAAAGAGCCCATACCTTTTCTAAAAACTCGATCGCATCTTTGGCACTTACATCGTAACCCAGGTTAAAGTCTAGACAGTCTTTTATACTTCCATTGGTATGCGATAAATTTTCTACCACACAGTTTCTGATTTGGCTGTTGGAAACGATGATCTCATGGCCTTGTACCAAGTCACGCAATGAAGTTTGCGTTAACGTAATTTGCTGTACAACAGCCAATACATCCATCGACCTTATTCGAACCACATTACCCGGTTCTAGACTACGGTTGTAGTGAATCACCAAACTCGCAATAACATCACCCAATATAAAATCTTTACTGGCGTATAAAATAACAATAAATGCGCCAACGATAGATGAGGCCTGTAACCAGTTATCGAGTTGAAGAATATTAAGGATGGCAACAAAGCTAAGTGCGATAACAAACACCAAAGCCACCAGCCCTATCATGCCACTGGTGTATGATCGCACCGTTACATTTTTACCGTTTACTTCACGTTCGGTACCAAACCGCTGAGTAATCCAAAGTTGCAGTACATGATTGATAGCAAAGGCGACCATTAGCGTTAAGCAAATCTGAGCAAAGGTTTGCCCCAGCTTAAACTGAAAAATACCAGCGACCAGATAAACGGTTAGAACGACAATATTGATTGCACGTAAAGAAGCTACTCGTCTTTTGATTTCTTTTTCGGAACGGTTGTGAGCCGCCCAGCGAATAAGCAATCCAGAAGCTAATAAAGTCATTAGATTTATAACGATAACAAAGTAATCGAGCTGGGCAAACTTGATGTTTTCTAAGGCATCTATCCATGTTTGCTTCATAAGCCTATCACCTGCTTTGTTTTTTGGATTTCCGGCAATTATAGCCACAAGTTTCTGGTTATTGTTAAACATTGTCTGATAAAGTTCGAGACTGATAATCTTTTCAACCGAGCAACGGAACCTTACTGTTCAGTTGCCACAAAAACTTACTGTACCAATGAAAAAACAAACCAGTGAATTGCTGGAAATTACCAAGTTAGGTGTTCCAGCTGTATTATCACAAATCTCTCAGATGTCGTTAGGTGTTATCGATACCATGATGGCGGGCCGAATCGATGCTGAGGCTTTGGCCGCGATTGCTGTCGGTACTAATATCCTTAATCCCGTCATTGTTTTTATAATGGGTGTTTTTCTAGCCCTCAATCCCATTGTTGCCCATCTCAATGGACGCGGTGATTTCGAAAAAATCGGTTCGGTGTTTCAGTTATCGGTCGCTGTCGCAATCGTGTTGGCCGTTCCTGCAATTTGGGCACTCAACCACTGCCTGTCTTTAATGCACTGGATTGGTATTCAACAAGCGTTGATACCAACAGTTCAGGATTACCTTTCAGCGTGTGCTTATGGCGTTATTCCCTTGTTTTGCTTTTTTGCTTTGAGATTTTGCAACGAAGGTTTGTTTTCAACGAAATCGATCATGGTGGTCTCCATTTCAGCCATTCCTTTTAATGTACTCTTCAATTACTGGTTTATTTGGGGTGGACTGGGTGTACCGGCTATGGGTGCCGTAGGCGTCGGATATGCAACCGCTTTAGTCTGGATGGTCATGTGTATTGGTATGAGCGCTTACTCGATTTTTACTCCACGCTACCAACACTTGGCAATCGTTGCTAAGTTGCACCCGATCAATTGGCAACAAGTAAAGGAAATATTCTCGTTAGGTATTCCAATGGGCGTTGGCGTTGGAATGGAAATCGCCATGTTCGCTTTAACCGGGTTGATGATCGGTCGATTTGCCATAGAAGTTGTCGCAGCCCATCAGATTGCAATTAATATTGCGTCTATGGCTTATATGGTGCCTCTGGGTCTTTCGATTGCAATTTCAGCACGCGTTGGTTTTTTCGCTGGCCGGCATCAACATGCAGCGATGGCTCATGCGGGCAAAACCGGGATTTTACTCGCAATTGTTTTGGCCTGTTTTTCTTCGGTTGGTATGTGGCTCGGTGCTCAGACCCTCGCTTCTCTTTATACTGACAACTTAAAAGTGGTGATGATTGCTGCTGAATTATTATTTTTTGCTGCCATTTTCCAACTTTCCGATGCGACTCAGGTTTCTTTAAGTGGGGCATTGCGAGGACTGAAAGATACCAAGATACCCATGGTAATTTCAGCTATTGCTTATTGGTTGTTGGGTTTTCCAGTGGGCTATTATCTGGCAGAGGTATCCGGTTATGGTGCCAGCGGTTATTGGATAGGTATTATTGTCGGCTTGAGTTCTGCCGCCGCTTTATTGTTTTTGCGATGGTGGCTAAGAGTCCGTCGAGTATAGGCAGGATTAGTTTTACTCATCAGGTAATTTTTTTAGTTCCCATCGCTCCTGCGCTGGAGCTCAAAGTTAGCGATAGAATCATGCTATGACGTATGAACTCGTCAGTGTTGGAAGTCTCCTAATAAGGGGATTATTCCGGGCCTCCTGCCGTTATCTACATGGATGTAGTGTATGCAAGTAATGCTGGAGCAATTACTTATCCACCCCTTCGGCGATGTTTAAATTTGTTCCTGACAAATTTATCGAACCCTGAACTATTGTGGGTTTGAAGCAGCTAGTGATTACCAAATAAAAAAGCCCAGCTCACAAAAGCTGGGCTTTTTTATTTGGCGTCCCCTAGGGGATTCGAACCCCTGTTACCGCCGTGAAAGGGCGGTGTCCTAGGCCTCTAGACGAAGGGGACTAAACCTTCTTAAACTTGGTGAAGCTAAACGGGGGATACAACAACTCGTTCGAACCCTGTTCTCACCGACACCATTCAGTGTTCAACCTAACATAAACACTTGAAACTTGGTGGAGCTAAGCGGGATCGAACCGCTGACCTCTACAATGCCATTGTAGCGCTCTCCCAGCTGAGCTATAGCCCCAAATTGGAGGCGCATTGTAATGAGCCAACTTCATGCTGTCAACACAAAAGTTTAAATTTTTCTGCAGTCTAATAGTTGATTATTTGTTATACATCAAAACGTTAGCGCAATTTCTTTATTTTAATTTTTCATGACGCATATGCAATAAAGCGCTTTGGATCAAAAGCCGAAAATGTTATCTTTAAGGGCATAAAAAGAATTATTGTTGAGCCCCTGCTTCCCTTCCTGGGCTCAACATCAAACCAATACAAGACCCAATACCTACACATACGCGTAGCTACAGTGTCACGCCACTGGTCTACACTAAAGATGAAAATCAATGGTTAACCTTCGAGGATAGTGAGTATCGTGTTTAAGCGAACCAAAATAGTTACGACTTTAGGGCCGGCAACGGATAATGAAGAATCACTTAAAGCACTGTTTAAAGCAGGCGCAAATGTTGTTCGAATGAACTTTTCGCACGGTTCAGCCGAAGATCACCTTCGCCGCACCGAATTAGTCCGCAAAGTATCGAAAGAGATGGGAATCGAAGTTGCGGTTTTGGGTGATTTGCAAGGCCCTAAAATTCGGATCGCGCGCTTTATCGACGGAAAAATCGAATTGAAAAATGGCGAACGCTTTTGTCTCGATGCAAGTCTTGACTCAAACTCAGGTAACAATCAAGAAGTCGGAATTGATTACAAAGAACTGCCAAACGACTGTCAGCCCGGAGATGTCTTGTTACTAGACGATGGTCGTGTTGAGTTGGAAATTACACATATTAAAGGATCGCGCGTTGAAACCCGAGTGGTCATTGGTGGCGTATTAAGCAATAACAAAGGCATTAATAAAAAAGGCGGTGGATTATCAGCGCCAGCATTGACTGAAAAAGACGCGGAAGACATAAAGCTTGCTGCGTCAATGAATGTGGACTATCTCGCGGTATCCTTTCCTCGTAGCGCTGAAGATATTGAGCACGCACAACAAATGTTAAACGATGCAGGCAGTAACGCCGGCATCGTTGCTAAAATTGAACGAGCTGAAGTGGTTCAGTCCGAAGAAATACTGGATGACATTATCCTAGCCTCTTCTGCTGTTATGGTTGCTCGCGGCGATCTGGGTGTCGAAATTGGCGATGCTGAGTTGATTGGCGTACAAAAGAAAATCATTGCACGAGCGCGTACGCTCGATCGCGTGGTGATCACCGCAACTCAAATGATGGAGTCCATGATAACCAACGCCATTCCAACACGTGCTGAGGTGTTCGATGTGGCCAATGCAGTTTTGGATGGTACTGACGCTGTTATGTTATCCGCCGAAACAGCAACCGGTGCTCACCCTATTCGTGTGGTTGAAGCCATGGCTCGCGCCTGTCAGGGCGCCGAGAAGCAAAAAGTCACCCAAATTTCAAAGCATCGGATGCTCGACGAGTTTGACCGTGTTGATGAGGCGATTGCCATGGCAACCATGTACACGGCGAACCACTTAAAAGGCGTAAAGGCGATTTGCTGTTTAACAGAATCGGGTGCCACTGCATTGTGGATGTCACGGATCCGCTCGGGTATGCCAATTTATGCGCTTACACCACGCGTCGATACGCAAAGGCGCATGGCCCTGTACCGTGGTGTAGAAGCCATTCCGTTTAATCCTGCTGTATTAGCCCGCCACGACGTGAATCGATTAGCGGTTGAAGAATTAAAAAAGCGACGTATTGTTGAAGACGGCGATTTAGTATTGCTAACCAAAGGCGATCATATGGGAATTTTAGGCGGTACCAATGCGATGAAGATTGTTCGTGTTGGTAACGTTATATAGGTATTCGTCGATCTGTTTTATTCCTCAGGAAGCATTAACCACAACGTTAAAGCTCCCTGAGATTCGCTAAGCGGCTATTTCAAGTCAGATTTCAACTAACCTGCAATACGCTCTTCCATTTGCCCAACAATATTTTGTGTATTAGCTGCGTTAGGGACTGAGCCTGAACTCACAGCATCTTTCGCCCATTGAAATGTACTGATGCCGTCATGCTCTTGGTAATTCAAATCGTCTTTACTGATTTTTTTGATGATGAAAGAAGATACATCGAGAGAGCCGTAATAAGTCGCTGCTCTTAACAGTGAGCCTCCAGGGAACTGCTCGCTAGGCTGGCAAACCAGGCCAGTATAAACATTTCGCAATTCAAGATTCGCAGACTTTAACTTTTTGCGGATACTGGTTCGGTCATCATTTTTAATGTATTCGCAAATTGAATCAGAAAGTCGAGCAAATTCATCGGAACTAGCCAAAGCAAAATTAGAAAGCAGAATAATTGAAAGAGTTGCGAAGAGTTTTTTCATGGAAATCTCCAAAAAATAAAAGGTTATTTCGAGGAGATAAGAGCCTACCGTTTAAGGTTACGAAGACCTGATCCCGGTAACCCCGCTGTCATAGACGAAATAATTTTCACTATTCTGCCCTTAGACCGGTAGCTTTGCGCCCTGAACTTTTCACTTCAGGTTGCCCTTATCAAGAATCTGGGCGCATTTTAATGGAATCAGGCGCCAACGCAAGTCTTTTTTGGCTGTTTTTCAATCACGAATAGAAGTTGCTTTAACAAAAAGCTCTATATCATTGCTTTAATAGCAATTTTATACCTTACTATCGTTTCAACGCTAACGTTTTCAAACGACCAAATAAGTACCCTATTCCACCAAGCCCAATGCCGCCATACCCTAAAATCAAATACAACTGAGACCCTTTCTGCTGCCCAAAGTACATAAAGAGCACTCCGGCGATAAACAACAACATCGATGAGTACACCAACATTTGCAATCGCTGTGTTTTTTTAAGCCGGATAATACGAGCCGCTCGTTGTAAATCTTCTTCGCTCGCACTTTTGGTAGCGTACCCACAATGACTGCAAATTACAGCTTTATCAGAAATTGGTTTACGACATTCCGGACATTTAACAATGGCCATTGATTCACCCCTATAACAAAACGATCAGGACTCTAGAGTTTTACTCACTACTTCGTACACGTCTTTCGACAGCCCAGGCTTATTTTTTATTTCAGTAAGCTGTTGCCGAACAATGGATTGACGTTGCGCATCCAACTTTTTTAAACACGCAAACTGTTTCGCCAAATTAGCTGAGACCTGTGCATTAATACTGTCGAGCTTATCAATAATATCGGTGATCAGTCGATAGCCATTTCCCGAAGCATGATGAAATTGCGCGAAGTTTAATGATGCAAAACTGGAGTAAAGGGCTCGCACTTTGTTCGGATTTTTAATGGAAAATACCGGGTGTTCACTTAATGACTGAATGGTATCGATGACCGACTCATTGTCTGAGGTCGATTGTACCATTAACCATTTGTCCATCACTAAGGCTTCGTCTTTCCACTTTTCATAAAACGATTTCTTAATAGTATTTGCATTACTGAGGTCAGCATGAACCGCTACACGAAAAGCCGCTAACTCATCGGTCATTAACTGTGCACTTTCAAACTGCTTTTGTACCAGCGCTGAACTTCCTTCATCAGCAATGGATAAATAATGCAGTGCCAGGTTTTTCAATGCGCGATTGGCAATGGCCGACTGTTCTAAACTTTGCTCTCCATGAATCTGAAGCGACTGATAACAGGTTAGCCAATGAGCGCTCAGCTTTTGTGCTAAGTGCGTCCGTAGCTTTCGGTGTTGATCAACTAATTGCTCAATTCCCACTTTCCAATGACTTTCGAAAACCGATTTAATCTCTGGCAAAGACAGTGCTCGCGCTTTAAATGCACTATCCAGCTTTTCGTCATTCAAAATATGAGTAAACGCTGATTCGATCAAAGGTAATAACTGATCGTCTCGTGTTACCAAAAATTGTTCCATTAACGTTTGTCCTGCATCCCATCGGGTATATGTGTTTTGATCATGCGCGAACAACAAGGCAAATTCATTTTGTGTCAAGTTCGTCACTAATTTTACAGGTGCTGAAAAATCACGAAGTAATGATGGCACACATGCTTCATTCACATTATATAAAGTGACTTCCTGATGCTCTTCTTTTACCACAATTAACGCTTCTTCTACGTCTGTATCCGACTCGTTCATCGAAAAGCTTAAACTTTTACCACGGCTTCCCACTAGCCCTAATTTAACGGGAATATAAAACGGTTGTTTTGCTGAGTCGTGGCCGGGGGTTTGCTTAAACGTTAACTTTAACTGCCGTACTTTTTCCAAATATTCACTGTGTACGTTTAACTCGGGCGTTCCCGCTTGGGAATACCAGCGTTTAAACAACTCCAAATCGAACCGATTAGCATCCGCCATTGCTGCAGTAAAATCATCGCACGTTGCAGCACTGCCATCGTGACGCTCAAAATACAATGCCATTCCTTTTTGAAAGCCCTCTTCACCCAACAGTGTATGCAGCATGCGAATAACTTCTGCACCTTTGTTGTAAACCGTAACCGTATAAAAATTATTCATTTCTATATAAGATTCTGGCCGAATTGGATGTGCCATGGGACCCGCATCTTCGGCAAACTGAAAGCTGCGGATCACTTTGACATCATCGATGCGCTTTACCGCACGCGAACGCATATCTTCAGTAAATTGTTGATCGCGAAAAACCGTTAAACCTTCTTTTAAACTGAGTTGGAACCAGTCACGACAGGTTACGCGATTGCCCGTCCAATTATGGAAATACTCGTGACCGATAACACTCTCGATGTTTTCAAAATCCTGATCGGTTGCTGTTTTCGGATTCGCTAAGACATATTTCGTATTAAAAATATTTAACCCTTTATTCTCCATCGCCCCCATGTTGAAATCACCGACAGCAACGATCATGTAAAGATCAAGATCGTATTCAAGGTTATACCTTTTTTCATCCCAACGCATGGCGTTAATTAAAGACTCCATTGCGAATTGGCTTTGGTCCAGTTTCCCTTTATCGACAAACAATTGCAGCTTAACTTCTCGTCCACTGCGGGTCACAAAATGCTCTTCGAGCCGATCGAGATCGCCTGCAACCAAAGCAAACAAATAGCTGGGCTTCGGAAAGGGATCGTGCCACTTCATAAAATGCCGATTATCGCCAACTTCGCCACTTTGTTGAGGGTTACCATTACAAAGCAACAACGGATATTGCGCTTTATCGGCTTCGATGGTGACAAAATATTCGGCCAGAACATCAGGGCGATCCAAAAAGTACGTAATCTTTCGAAACCCTTCAGCTTCGCATTGAGTACAAAACTTATTGTTAGATGTGTATAAACCTTCCAGAGAAGTGTTTTTCTGCGGATAAATTTTGCACTCGGTTGCAAACACAAATTTATCTTTTACTTTTTTTAAAAGCATACCTTCGTCATCTAAACAATACTCATCCTGAGATAGTTGCTCGCCATCTAACCGGCAATTGAGTAACTCCAGTTGTTCACCATCAAACTTTATTTCTTGCGCAGATAAGTCGCCTTTCGGGTTGCGCCGCAACAAAAGCTCTGATTTCACCAAGACATACTCGTCGTGCAAATCAAAATGCAGCGTCACTTTATCGATCAAAAAATTGGATGGTCGGTAATCCGAGCGATGTTTTGTTATGGGAACCTGAGCATCTTTCATGAATCTTCCTCTGGTAGATGAATGAAGCAACTGTCTTCGATGTCACAAAGCGTATCGGAAAGCGTAACAGATAAAAACCCAAAACCGTCAACTGGTCTGATTTGTTACGAATGAGGGGGTAAAATCCGTCAAATCTGAACAAAATCCGCACAATGGAACACAAGTTTTACAGTTTTGCGCTATACAAATGGACTTTAGATCCTTATGATCGGCGCCGCAAGAAACACAGAGATTTAAGGGCATTTCTAAAAATGAGTATTTTTCTGTGAGAGCAAGGCGACACTGCGCGAAAAACCGGAGTGTACTAAAGCTACATGAGAAATTAAGCACTAAGCCAACGCGGCTTTCGCTGAAGAAGACTTTTTTAGAAGTGCCCTTTCAAAGAATAGCCATAGATCAGTCGACACTTGTTCGGCTGCCTCTAAAGGAGGTTAGTTGTGACCACGGTTGCAAAGTTTGAAATAAAGTACACACAGTACATCGACGAAAACGGGAAACCGACTACTAAAAAACTCCCCGCTTTTGCCAAGGACGTCAAAACCCTTAAATCCTTGTATCGTGCGATGTGTCAAGTAAGACAACTCGACACCAAAGCTTACGCACTTCAACGTACCGGAAAAATGGGTACTTATCCTGCAGCCACCGGACAAGAAGCCATTGGCGTCGGTTTTGGCTCTGCACTGAACAAAGAAGATGTGTTAGTACCTTATTACCGCGGCCAGGCTGCGATGATTCAGCATGGCGTAACCATGGAAGAAGTCCTGCTTTATTGGGGCGGCGATGAACGCGGTTCAGACTTTAAAAACGCCCGTGAAGATTTTCCAATTGCAGTACCCATCGCAACTCAATGCTTGCACGCAGCTGGTATTGCCAAAGCCATGCAATTACGCGGTGAAAAACGTTGTGTTGCGACCGAAATTGGTGAAGGAGGCACCTCAGAAGGCGACTTTTATGAAGCCATTAATGTCGCCGGTATCTGGAATCTAGGCGTTGTATTCGTCATCAACAACAATCAGTGGGCCATTTCCGTTCCATCTGAAATTCAAACCGCTTGCGAAACCTACGCTCAAAAAGCCATTGCCGCGGGCATAGAAGCGGTTCAGGTGGATGGTAACGATATTATTGCTGTGCGTGACGCTGCCGAAAAAGCTTACAAAAAAGCACGTGAAGGCAAAGGTCCAACACTGATTGAGGCCGTTTCCCTTCGACTTTGCGACCATACCACGGCAGACGATGCCCGCCGTTACCGTCCGGAGGGTGAATTGGATGAAGGCTGGAAAGCAGAACCTATTATTCGCCTACGAAAATACCTTGAGTCATTAAACGCCTGGTCGGAAGAAGATGAAGAAGCCATGCAAAAGGAAATCGCAGCCGAAGTGCAACAAGCGGTCGACAATTACGTGAACCTTCCGCCCGATGGACCTGAAGCCATGTTTGATTACCTTTACGAAGAATTACCGGCACGTACTATGGAACAACGCGAATACGCGATTGCACGTGCACAAGCCAAAGGAGCCAAATAATGCCAGCTGTGACTCTAATTGAAGCCGTTAATTTGGCGCTTGCGCATGAAATGGCGAACGATGAAACCGTTGTTGCATTAGGCGAAGACGTCGGCGTTAATGGCGGCGTATTTCGTGCGACCGATGGCTTACAGCAAAAGTTTGGTAAAGATCGTGTCATTGACACGCCCCTTGCTGAGTCGATGATTGCTGGTGTGTCTATCGGTATGGCTGCCCAAGGCATTAAACCCGTTGCCGAAATTCAATTTATGGGCTTTATTTTTCCGGCAGCCGATCAAATTATTTGCCATATGGCACGTATGCGACATCGTACTCGTGGGCGTATCACGTTACCCATGGTATTACGTGCGCCTTTTGGTGGCGGTATTCATGCACCAGAACATCACTCTGAAAGTACCGAAGCATTATTTGCGCATATTCCAGGCCTTAAAGTAGTCATTCCTTCAAACCCCTCACGAGCCTACGGTTTGATGCTGGCCGCCATTCGCGATCCTGATCCGGTGATATTTCTTGAGCCAAAACGAGTTTATCGAATAGTGAAGCACGAAGTTGAAGACAATGGCGAAGATTACCCGATTGGCTGCTGTTTCGTTGATCGTGAAGGAACCGACATTACCTTGATCAGCTGGGGCGCCATGTTACATGAAACCAATATGGCCGCGGAACAGCTGGCAAAAGAAGGCATTAGCGCCGAAGTGATTGATGTCGCTACCGTTAGTCCATTGGACATTGACACAATCTTAGAGTCAGTAGAAAAAACAGGACGCGCTTTGATCGTTCAGGAAGCGCCCAAAGCAGGCGCCTTGGGATCTGAAATCGCAGCTGAAATCGCGGAAAAGCGCGTATTCAGTTTATTAGCGCCCATCGGTCGCGTGTCTGGATACGATACGGTGATGCCTTACTATCGTCTGGAAAAGCAGTACATGCCAACTGTGGATCGTATACTCGAACAAGCCAGAAAAATAGTGGAGTACAAATGAAAATCTTCAACTTACCCGATTTAGGCGAAGGACTACCAGACGCCGAAGTGGTTCGCTGGCTAGTCAAAGAAGGCGATACCGTTAAGGTCGATCAACCGATGGTTGAAATGGAAACTGCTAAGGCAGTTGTTGAAGTTCCTTCTCCGTTTGATGGCAAAATAACGAAATTGCATGGCCAGCCTGGTGACGTTATACAGGTCGGCGCAACACTGGTTGAATTCGACGGTGCTGGCTCTGGTGAAACCAGCAGCCCAAAAACTGAAGTTGAGTCGAAACCCACTCCGTCGCCAGCAGCAGCACCAACAACAGGTGGCGCTGAAGAAGTCTTCAAGCTGCCGGATCTGGGTGAAGGTTTGCCTGATGCAGAAGTGGTACGTTGGCTGGTAAAAGAAGGCGATACTGTTGCGGTTGATCAACCCATGGTTGAAATGGAGACCGCTAAGGCCGTTGTAGAAGTCCCCTCTCCTTCCGCTGGTGTGATCAGGAAATTACATGGGCAGGCCGGAGATGTCATTCAAGTGGGTGCTCCATTAGTCACTTTTGGACACGCTGGCGGCGTTGATACGTCGGCCGCTGCGAAGGCAGAAACAAGCGCTGAAGAAGCATCAGAAAAAAGCGCCGATGCAGGAACCGTTGTAGGCGCGGTGGAAGTTGGTAACCAGGTTGTTTCAGAATCGGCAAATGCGGTTGTTAAAGCTTTAGCACGCAAGCTTAAAGTGGATTTGAATCAAGTAACCGGTACCGGT
This sequence comes from Pleionea sp. WD8-19, assembly GCF_055326765.1. Classification (NCBI taxonomy): domain Bacteria; kingdom Pseudomonadati; phylum Pseudomonadota; class Gammaproteobacteria; order Oceanospirillales; family Pleioneaceae; genus Pleionea; species Pleionea sp. WD8-19. Next base: position 20,830 of record NZ_JBUZOU010000028.1, read on the forward strand.
GCAAACGGAAAAATCACTCAAAATGATGTGCGTAACGCAGCTCAATCTGGCGCTGCCACACGTGATGCTCAATCAACATCAACACCGGTTGCGGGCACCGATACTAGCAATCCTTTGGCTTATAAAGCCTCACCTGCGGTTCGCGCACTGGCTCGCCGTCTTGGTGTTGATTTGGGACAGTGTCAAGCTTCCGGTCGTAAAGGCAGTATTACTCGCGCTGATGTTGAATCGGCCTCAAAAGGGAGTGCACCTACAACGTCAGCTACCGGAACTCAAGCAGCAACCGTCAAACCAAGCCCTGCTTCTTCAGGTCGACTGCCCAGTGTGAGTGTCACTCGTGAGCCTCAAGCGGTTCGAGGTGTAAGACGTGCCATGGCACAGGGCATGGCACACTCTCATGCCACGGTGGTCCCGACCACCTTAGTCGAAGATGTCAACATCAGTAAGTGGCGTAAAGGTACCGATTCACTGGCACGCTACATTCGAGCATTGGTTTATGCGGCACGCATTGAGCCAGCATTAAATGCCTGGTTTGATGGCGACAACATGGAGCGATTGTTACATCCCAATGTAAATGTTGGTATTGCGGTTGATACACCCGATGGTTTGTATGTTCCGGTAGTTCATGATGCGGATCAAAAATCTATGGCGGAATCACGAGCTCGAGTTCAAGAGTTGCGTGACAAAATTAGCAACAAAGCAATTAAACCCGATGACTTGGCGAACGCGACCATTACTCTTTCCAACTTTGGTTCCATTGCCGGTCGTTACGGAACACCCGTCGTTTCACCACCGCAAGTTGCCATTCTTGGCACCGGTCGATTCCGCAATGAGTTGCAATTAACCGACAAAGGCGTTGAAAATCAACGCATGCTACCGCTATCACTCACGTTTGATCACCGTGCATGTACCGGCGGAGAAGCCGCGCGATTTTTAGCAGCTGTGATGGAAGATTTAGCAAAAGCTGAGTAGCTTTAAAGCGCAGTTGATAGACTAAGCCCTTACCAATATGTAAGGGCTTTTTTGTTTGATAGACTGTGACTTATAAACGATTTCAATTGAGTCACTAATAACAATGCAAAAGTTCTCACAACGGCTTTTTGGAAACTCTTTAGAATTTAGTAGTTATTCCGTTGGAAAGTATCGATCGTTTACAACTGGAACAACAACTTGATAAAAACTAGAAGGCATTTATCAATGATAAGGAATGTATCGAACGAAAGATAGAAAGTTTTTACTATTACGTTAAGGACTCGTAAATGACTTCGTAAGAACTAAACTTTCGAATATTGATCACTCCTGTATCAAGCAACAAATATTGTCCTATTATGCCTTTCAATTCGCCTTCAACTACGGTGTTTTTATCGAAATTGTGTGAAACAATTTTCTTTGGGTATTCTTGAACCGGATATTCGATTTCAACAACGGGCGATTCAATGGGTTGAATGTTTTCACCACCAAACTGTGTAATGACTTTTTCTAATGATTGCTGTAACTCTTGTTTTAACTCGGCAGCTTTTGCTTTTAAATCGACAGGATCAGCAGTGCCTTTTAACATAGCTCGCCAATTCGTTTTATCGGCAATCAAATCTTTAAAAGCATGCTCAATAAACCCAGACTGTTGACGCGTCGCCACTTCAAATAAAATACACGCTTGAGTGGCACCTTGATCGATCCAACGTGTCGGCACCTGTGAGTGCCTCGTAATGCCGACTTTTAGTCCACTGGTGTTGGATAAATACACGTAATGTGGGATAAAACAATTTTGCTCACCCCACTCTGGCTCACGACAAGTGCCCTCGTGATAGTGGCAAGTCTCTGGCTTTAAAATACACATATCGCATGCAGCCAGTTTTTTCATGCAAGGGTAGCAGTACCCTTGAGAAAAACTTTTTTTAGTTTTAGTACCACAATTGGAACAATAGATATTCCCGGTATGAGTGAGTCGAATATTCTGACCTATAAGTGAATTCAACGGGATTAATTCTTCACCAATGGGTAAAAAATACTGGACGGGATGCTCGTGTTTTGAGCGGAGCTTTTTAAGAGTGCCGGATATCATGCGTAATACAGCTAAAGTATGGGAACGTGTATTTTTACAGATCTGGCTATGAATTGAAAATTTAATCGAGTGCTTTGTTGAACATCGGTATACCTAAAAAGCGTTTGTGGTATATCATCCGATGTTCAACACAGTTTAAAATTTAAATGTTAAGTGCTAATTCTGTACCTTGACGAATGGCTCGTTTCGCATCCAGTTCTGCAGCAACGTCTGCTCCACCTATCAAGTGTACTGGAAGCCCCTTGGCTTTTAACGGCTCCTGCAACTCTCGCAATGGGTCCTGACCAGCACAAAGAATAACATGATCAACGTCAATAATTTGTTCTTCACCATCAACAGTAATGTGAAGGCCCTGATCATCAATCTTTCGATATTCAACGCCCACCAACATTTGCACATTTTTGTTTTTCAATGTGGTTCGGTGGATCCACCCTGTGGTTTTACCTAACCCTTTACCCATTTTGCTGGTTTTGCGCTGAAGCATAATGACATTACGAGGTGATGGTTCAATTTCCGGTTCCTTTAATAGTCCACCTGGATGCGTAAATGTTTTATCAACGCCCCATTCTTTTAACCAACTATCTGGACGTAAGGTAGTCGATTGTCCAGAATGTGTCAGGTATTCCGCCACGTCAAAGCCAATGCCCCCTGCGCCAATAATGGCCACATTGTGGCCAACTGGCTTTTTGTGTCTCAAAACGTCGAGATAAGATAAAACTTTCGGGTGATCGATACCTTCAATAGGTGGTGTACGAGGAAGCACACCGGATGCCAGAATGACTTCATCAAACGTTTCGGTATCCAGCATTTCTTCTGTTGCTTGAGTATTTAGTTTAACTTCGATCGCCGACTTTTCGATTTGTCGAGTGTAGTACGCGAGCATACTGTTGAATTCTTCTTTCCCCGGGATCTGGTTAGCCACATTAAATTGCCCGCCCAGCTTATCGCTTTTCTCAAACAATGTGACTTGGTGGCCTCGTTGGGAAGCTTCCAAAGCAAATGCCATTCCCGAAGGGCCAGCGCCGACAACGGCCAGCCTTTTCTTCCGTTCTAAAGGTTTTGCAACCAGCTCCGTTTCATAGCAAGCACGAGGATTCACTAAGCAAGTTGCACGCTTTTGCTGGAAAACATGATCCAAACACGCCTGATTACAGCCAATACAAATGTTGATATCTTCCGCCTTACCTTCAGCGGCTTTATTGACGAAGTCCGGATCGGCAAGAAATGGTCTTGCCATTGAAATCATATCCGCATCGCCTTGCAGTAAAATACCCTCTGCTACATCCGGCGTATTGATTCGGTTTGTGGTGACCAATGGAATGGAAACTTCATTTTTTAAACGGCGTGTTACCCAAGTAAATGCACCTCTTGGTACCGAAGTCGCAATCGTTGGAATACGAGCCTCATGCCAACCAATTCCTGTATTAATTATGGTTGCACCTGCGGCTTCTATTGCTTTACCCAGCTCGACAATTTCTTCCCAACTCGAGCCTTTATCCACCAAGTCCAACATCGAAAGTCGGTAAATAATGATAAAATTTTCGCCGACAGCTTGTCGCATTTGGCGAACAATTTCCACCGGAAAACGAATGCGATTTTGGTAACTTCCGCCCCACTCGTCTGTTCTTTTATTGGTTCGTTTACAAATAAATTGATTGATCAAATAACCTTCCGAACCCATAACCTCAACACCGTCATAACCAGCGCTTTGTGCCAGCTTTGCACAACGAGAGTAATGTTTGATGGTCGTTTTAACACCACGAGCAGAAAGGGCTTTTGGTTTAAAAGGATTTATTGGCGCTTTAATCGCACTAGGGGCACAGTTGAACGGGTGATATGAATAACGGCCACCGTGTAAAATTTGCAACGCAATTTTTCCGCCTTCGGCGTGGACCGCATCGGTGATTATCTTATGCTTTTTAACTTGAAGACGATTGGACAACTGGGAAGAACCTGGTGCCAGTCGACCTCTAAAATTGGGAGATATCCCACCCGTTACCATTAACCCGACGCCTCCCCGAGCTCTGGCCGCAAAATAAGCGGCCATTTTTTCAAAGCCACCTTTTTCTTCTTCAAGGCCAGTATGCATTGAGCCCATAAGCACTCGATTTTTCAATTGGGTAAAGCCCAAGTCGAGGGGTTTTAATAAATTGGGATAAAAAGCATTGTGCTCCATAAAACGTTTGCTCACCTCTGGTCATACCACTTAAGACAATAACCTTATCAGCGATGTGCTTGAAAATCCAGAAAAAAACAACAGACATTATTTCCCTGCGCATCGTGTTTAATTTAACTCTTTTTGCACTTTATCGTATGTTCTTCGTTATTGAATCTTACATTTAATTACATTTGCTAGGTGACAGAAATCGTAAGAAATACAACAATATGAGTACTTACAACCTGTCGTAAAAAGCAATTTAAATTAAATGTACTCTTTGATTTAAAGTACTTTATTAAAATTTAAGCTTAACCTATTGTTTTACAACTAATTTAGGGAGTTAACGTGGAAAAACCATCCGGCACAGTTGGGCGCGTGTTCTACTATATCTGGCGTGTTTTCGATATCAATCGCAAGGTAATTTTTGGCGCATTTGCACTGTTTCTTAGTATTATTTTTTTAATTTCGATATTTTCCGGCGGCGAGAAAATCAAAGTGCCTGAGGGCGCTGCTCTGGTATTCGCCCCTAAAGGCGTCATCACTGAACAGCCTAAATACGTTGACCCTTTCAAAGCCGCATTAGACGATGCAATGGATAATGGTGAGCCTCCTGAAGAAAGCATTTACGATTTACTCGAAGTGCTCCGTAACGCCAAAGAAGACGATCGAATCACAACAATAACGCTCTACCCACAGGGCATTATGAGCATTGGGCCGGCAATGATGGAAATGCTTCGCGATGGCATTGCAGACTTTAAAGAAAGCGGCAAAAAAGTGGTCGCGATGGGTGACTTTTACTCTCAAGCTCAATATTACATCGCTGCTCAGGCAGATGAAGTTTATGTACACCCACATGGCGGTGTACTGCTGGAAGGCTATAGTCGAGTACGCACCTATTTCGCTCAATTACTGGAGAACTTAAAAGTCACTCCTCACGTATTCAAAGTTGGCAAATACAAAAGTGCCATCGAGCCTTATTTACGTAACGACATGTCGGAATACGCGAAAGAAGCAAACCGCGCTTTTTTAGGCGACCTTTGGACGTCTTATAAAAATGATATTGCTGCCATGCGAGGAATTGATGCAACTGAAATTGATGCGCGCATTAATAACTTGGCAGAGGCGGTCGAGTCTATAGGCGGCGACTTTGCCAAGCTAGCGTTGGAACATCAACTGGTTGATGGCTTAAAGTCACGCACAGAGTTTCGAGACATGATGATCGAGCGTGTAGGTGAAAACGAAAAGAAAAGCTCATTTAAGCAAATCCACCATAAAGATTACTTAAAAGCCGTTAAACCACCCGTCGATTTTGTGAACCCTAAAAGCAAAAAAGTTGCGGTTATTGTTGCCAAAGGTGCCATTGTTGATGGCAACAAAAAAGAAGGCATCATAGGGGGAGATACGCTGGCCTATAACATTCGTCGCGCTCGAACGAACGAAAATACCGCAGCAATTGTTTTGCGAGTCGACTCTCCCGGGGGAAGTGCTTTTGCATCGGAAGTGATTCGTGAAGAGTTAGTAAAAGCTAAATCCCAAGGTTTGACTATCGTTGTCTCAATGGGCACTTACGCCGCTTCTGGTGGGTATTGGATTTCAGCCAATGCTGACGAAATTTGGGCGCGTCCTACGACCATTACTGGCTCAATTGGTATTTTTGGATTTATTCCAACGTTTGAGAGAACACTCGACTGGGCGGGTGTGCATCGCGATGGTGTAGGTACCACCGAGCTTGCTGGTTCGTTTGATGCGGGTCGTGGCTTAACTCAACCTGTTAAAGACATAATTCAAGCCAATATCGAGAACGGCTACCGGCGTTTTCTTAACTTAGTGGCTGAAGGTCGTGAAATGACAACCGAGCAAGTCGATGCCATTGCACAAGGCCGTGTTTGGTCTGGTAAGAAAGCAAAAGAGTTAGGGTTGGTCGATCAGCTGGGCTCCTATAAAGACGCCATAAAATCGGCTGCAAAACTGGCTGGTTTAGAAGAGAATAAATACGATGTCTGGTGGGTGAAGCGCGAGCTATCGAAGCATGAGCAATTAATGCAACAGCTGTTTGGATCAGATGCACAAGTTGAAGATTGGGCTCAACCTAAGTCTGCCATTCCGGCTGAACAAATGATGATGACCATCAAAGCGGAACTGGAGAAAGTTCAGCAGTTTAATGATCCGAATCACGCCTATGTGCATTGTAATTGTGTGATCAACTGATAGTTAACGGTTGTCAAAATCGAACAAAAAGGCGAACATGTTTCGCCTTTTTTATTGCTATAACATTTACAGGTAAGTTATGACTAAACGCTCCGTCTATATCGCTTACACCGGTGGAACCATCGGAATGAAACGCACCGATCAGGGTTTTGCCCCTAAAGCTGGATACCTGACACAGGAGCTAACACAACTGGCGGATCTGAATCGCGAAGAGATGCCTCGATTTGAAATTCATGAATATCCGCAATTAATCGACTCGTCCAATATCACACCGCACGAATGGTTTACCATTGCTGAAGATATTCGTTCACATTACGACGAGTTCGATGGCTTCGTAATTTTACACGGTACCGATACCATGGCTTATACAGCTTCGGCACTCTCGTTTATGTTGGAAGACCTCGACAAACCAGTGATTGTTACAGGCTCTCAAATTCCTTTTGGAGAGATTCGAAGTGACGGTCGCGACAACTTGATCACTTCGGTAATCCTTGCTGCGAATTACAACATTCCAGAAGTCTGTTTGTATTTCCATGATCGGCTTTACAGGGGCAATCGCGCTCAAAAAATTGATGCGAATAATTTTCATGCCTTCGGCTCTCCAAACTTCCCTCCTTTGGCTCAAATAGGCACTACCATCGAAATAAACGAAGAGTTGCTAATAAAAGCCAATACCCGTCCGTTTAAAGTACAGAAAATCGAGCCACCGGAGATCGCCGTGATCAGTATCTTTCCGGGAATGTCTGCGCAAATGCTCGATAACCTTTTAATTGATCCGATTAAAGGCCTGATTTTACAAACTTATGGTATGGGTAACGCGCCCTCGAATGACAAGGCGTTTCTCGATGTATTGGAACGAGCTTCGAAGCGAGGCGTTATTATCATCAATATCACTCAGTGTTATCGTGGCTCTGTGGATATGAGTGGATATGAAACCGGAAGTCGGCTCAGCCGATGTGGCATTATCAGCGGTTACGATATGACTACGGAAGCTGCACTGACTAAGCTTTATTACTTATTCAGTTTAGGGTTACCGCTCGATCAAATTAAAATTCAAATGCAACAAAACTTACGAGGAGAACTGACTCAGTAAGCCAAACACAAACACTACTTGCATAAATAGTACTTGTAAACTATAGTAACTCAGCCCCTGCCTTGTTTAACCAAACTGGAGCAAGGCTAATGAAAACGATTGCAACGACTTCTGAATCGACTGGCACCTTTGATGCTGTCGAGCTGTTGGCCAAATCAAATTTTCAGACAAACATAAAAGGTCGAGGTACTGCGTCAAATACTCCTCACCGCTTCCAGCAGCAGCGAGTTATTACACTACAACCACGGGTTGATCCGCCAAAAACTGAATGGATACCTGAATACAGTAAGTCCATAATCAGCTACAACCGATCTCCGGATATCCCTTTCGATCGCAGTATTAACCCATATCGAGGCTGCGAACACGGCTGCATTTATTGTTTTGCACGGCCTTCACATGCTTACTGGGATTACTCTCCAGGTATCGATTTTGAAACAAAGTTGATTTACAAATTAAATGCTGTCGAACTTTTAAAAAAACAGTTGGAACACCCAAAATACCAGTGTCGACCTATAGCAATAGGTGTTAATACAGACGCTTATCAACCATTAGAAGAAAAGCTGAAAATAACACGCTCACTTTTGGAAACTTTGCTTGAGTACAAGCACCCTGTATCTTTACTCACCAAAAGCACGTTGATTTTACGGGATATGGATCTATTACAAGAAATGAATAAAAGCCGACTCATTTCTGTAAGCGTTAGCATCACAAGTTTGGATAATCGTTTAAAAACGTTGATGGAGCCCAGAGCAGCAACCGCAAAAGCAAGATTAAATGTGATGCGTACATTAACTGATAACAATATTCCAACACACGCTTTAATTGCGCCAGTGATTCCCGGGTTAAATGACAGCGAGATTGAATCAATAGTCAATGCAGTCGCAAAAACTGGTGTGCAACATGCCAGCTATATTATTTTACGCCTACCCAATGAGTTAAAAACAATATTTATCGAATGGTTAGAACAGCATTTTCCTTTTAAGAAAAAACGTATTTTAAGTTATCTCGAAAATTTGCGTGATGGCAAATTAAACAACAACGAGTTTGGCGTACGTATGAGCGGCTCTGGTATTTTTGCGCAACTTTTCAAGTCCCGATTTCAATTAGCGTGCAAAAAGCAAGGGAGGGCGTTCAGAATTCTGTGTCAGCCTAAAAATTAAAGTTCTAGTTCACCATCTAATCGACCTTCAAAGTGGATGGCCAGTTGTGACAATGTCAGGTTCCAGTTTTGAACTGGCATTGTC